>PKUF01000074.1 GCA_002869635.1 Desulfuromonas sp.
CACCGCTGCCGCAGGGACACAGGGACATGGGAAGACTCCTTGAGACGGGATTTGAATGTCGGGAGAGTATAGTGATTTTCGGCTGTCAGTCAAAAGAGATTCATCCTTCCTAAAGAAAGGCTCTTTCGATAAGGTCACATTCAACGGCACCGACCTTCGCCACCTTGACCGGTACCAATAAATAATATAGGCTCAGGAGTATCATGAAACAACCGGAGGAACAGCATGTCCAAAAACACCAGCGTCACCCTCGGCGCCCACTTTGAAGAGTTCATAGCCCAAAAGATCACTCAAGGCCGTTTCGGTTCGGCCAGTGAAGCCATTCGTGCGGGATTGCGGCTACTTGAAGAGCGAGAGACCAAAGTCTCCCTGCTGCGCCGCGCACTGGTTGAAGGCGAAGAGAGCGGCATAGCCGACTACGACCTCAAGACGTTACTCGCCGAACTGGACGACGAATGCCGTCCTTCGCCCTGACCAGACTGGCGGTCACCGATCTCAAGGAGATCGCCCGCTATACCGAACGACGCTGGGGGCGCGAGCAACGCAATCACTATCTGATCATGCTCGACAACACCTTCCGGCAACTGGCAACCCACCCCCTCCACGGCAAAGGATGCAACGAGATCCGCAGCGGCTACCGAAAATTCGCCGCGGGCAGCCATCTGATCTTCTACCGCTTGCGTGACAAGGAGGCCATCGAAATCGTCCGCGTCCTGCACAAACGAATGGACCCCGACATTCAACTTGATGGTTTGTAGGGAATCTAGCACCCCTATCGCATATCGAGGAATTACCCCCTCTTCCCCATCACTCTCCACCAACAACCAAAAGCGCCCCGGCCTTTCGACCGGGGCGCTTTACCTTTCTTCTGCATTTAAACTACTTATTACTCCGGCTCTACCGTCAACCCCGCCGCATCGACACCGATACGAATCGTCTCCCCCTCACCGATGCTCCCGGCGAGCAGAGCCCGACCGATTTTGGTTTCGAGCTGGTGCTGCAGGTAACGCTTTAAGGGGCGCGCTCCGTAGACCGGGTCGTAGGCGCTCTCGGCGATGTAGTTGCGGGCCTCATCCGACAGGGTGAGGTTGATGTGGCGGTCGGCAAGGCGCTGGCGCAGGTCGCTGACCAGCAGATCGATGATCGCCTTGATCTCTTCTTTAGCGAGCGGCTTGAAGAGGACGAGGTCATCGACCCGGTTGAGAAACTCGGGGCGGAACTCGCGGCGCAGTTCGGCAAGAACAGCGTTGCGGGCGACATCAAGGATCTCCCCCTGTGGCGTGACACCGTCGAGCAGATGGGGGGAACCGATGTTGCTGGTCATGATGATCACCGTGTTCTTAAAGTCAACGGTACGCCCCTGGGCGTCGGTGGCCCGCCCATCATCGAGGATCTGCAGCAGCACGTTGAAGACGTCGCGGTGCGCCTTTTCGATCTCATCGAAGAGGATGACGCTGTAGGGCTTGCGCCGCACCGCTTCGGTGAGCTGGCCCCCTTCTTCGTAACCGACGTAGCCGGGAGGGGCGCCGACGAGGCGGCTGACGCTGTGCTTCTCCATGTACTCGGACATGTCGATGCGCACCATGTTCTCTTCCGAGTCGAAGAGCGCCTCGGCAAGGGTGCGGGCAAGCTCGGTCTTGCCGACCCCGGTGGGACCGAGGAAGATGAAGGAGCCGATGGGGCGGCGCGGGTCTTTGATCCCGGCCCGGGCACGGATGACGGCATCGGCAACGAGCTGCACCGCCTCGTCATGCCCGACCACCCGCTGATGCAGAATGCTGTCGAGCTTGAGGAGCTTCTCCCGCTCCCCTTCCACCAGCCGGGTCACCGGAATGCCGGTCCAGCGGCTGACGATCTCGGCGATCTCTTCGTCGGTCACCTCTTCGCGCAGCAGGCGGCTCCCCTGCGGTTCGGCTTCCCCTTGCGCATCAAGGCTCTTGAGCTGCTGTTCGAGCTGCGGCAGGGTGCCGTGGCGCAGCTCCGCCGCCTTGTTGAGATCGTAGTTGCGTTCGGCAACCTCGATGTTCTGGCGCACCTGCTCGATCTGCTCGCGCAGGGTCTGGACCTTCTTGATCGCCTCCTTCTCGGCATCCCACTGGGCTCGCAGAGTGTCGGCGCTGTGCTTAAGCTCGGCGAGCTCCTTGCGCAAAACCGCGAGACGCTCCTGACTGGCGCGGTCCTTCTCTTTTTTCAGCGCTGCCTCTTCGATCTCGAGCTGCATCACCCGGCGGGTGGCGGTGTCGAGCTCGGTGGGGAGGGAGTCAATCTCGGTGCGGATCATGGCGCACGCCTCATCGACGAGGTCGATCGCCTTGTCGGGGAGAAAACGATCCGAGATGTAGCGCTGCGACAGGGTCGCCGCCGCCACCAAAGAGTTGTCCTGAATCCGCACCCCGTGATGCACCTCGAAGCGCTCCTTGAGACCGCGCAGGATGGAGATGGAGTCCTCTACCGTCGGCGGCTCGACCAGCACCGGCTGGAAGCGGCGCTCAAGCGCGGCATCCTTCTCGATATATTTGCGGTACTCATCAAGGGTCGTCGCACCGATGCAGTGCAGCTCGCCTCGGGCAAGGAGCGGCTTGAGCATGTTGCCCGCATCCATCGCCCCTTCGGCCTTGCCGGCGCCGACAATGGTGTGGAGCTCATCGATAAAGAGGAGGATGCGCCCCTCGCTCTCTTTGATCTCGCCAAGAACCGCCTTGAGCCGCTCTTCGAACTCGCCGCGAAATTTGGCCCCGGCGATGAGCGACCCCATATCAAGGGCGAAGACGGTCTTCTCTTTGAGCCCTTCGGGGACATCGCCGCGAACGATGCGCTGCGCCAGCCCCTCGGCGATAGCGGTCTTACCGACCCCCGGCTCACCAATGAGGACCGGGTTGTTTTTGGTCTTGCGCGAGAGGATGCGAACCACCCGACGGATCTCATCGTCACGGCCGATCACCGGATCGAGCTTGCCGTCGCGGGCCGCCTGCACCAGATCGCGTCCGTACTTCTGCAACGCCTCGTAGGTCGCCTCGGGCTCGGGGGAGGTGACCCGTTGATGCCCACGCACCTCGGTGAGGGTGGCCAGCAGTCGGTTGCGGTCGAGGTTGAACTGCTTGAAGAGGCGTCCGATGGCCGTGTCGCCCTTCTCGTCACAGGCGGCGAGGAGCAGATGCTCGACGCTGACGTAGTCATCCCTGAGCCGTTTCGCCTCGCTCTCGGCTCGGTCAAGCAGTTTGTTAAAACGCTGCGAGACATAGATCTTCCCTGCCTCAACCCCGGGACCGGAGACCCCGGGGCGACGCGCGATCTCGTCAGCCAGGGCTGTGGCGAGGTTTTCGGCCGGAATGCCCAACTTCTGCAGCAGACGCGGGACCAATCCCCCCTCCTGCTCAAGCAGAGCGAGCAGGAGATGCTCGCTGTCGACTTCAAGGTGGTCACGACGACGGGCGATGCTCTGGGCGGCCTGCAGGGCTTCCTGAGATTTGCTGGTCAGTCTGTTGGGATCCATAAGTAACCTCTCTTTGTTGCGTTCACTCTCTATTTACCACAGGGCGCGCCGGGAGCACGTCACAACCGCCACAGGAGCGAAAAAAAAGGGCCGGGGATGCGCCCCGGCCCGCGGATGGTCAGTGCACCGTCACCGCGATCTTGCGCGGCTTGGCAGCCGCCGCCTTGGGGAGATGGACGGTCAGCACACCGTGCTTCATCTCGGCGCTGACATGTTCAAGATCGAGGTGCTCGGGGAGTTGGAAGCGCCGGTGGTAGCCGTAGTCGCTCTCACCGGCGACCGCTTCGATGGTGAGGATCTCTTTCTCGATCCCGAGGTTGAGGCGATCGCGGGGAACACCGGGGATATCGGCGATGAGCGTCAACCCCTCGTCGTTCTCGAAGATATCGACGGATGGGCTCATCCAGTTGCGGATTTTGCTCTTGTCGGCGACGGCATTCTCGTTTTTGTTGACGGTCAGGTCGTTGTTCGTGGTCATGGCTGGACTCCTTTTATCGAAGATGGTGCGAATTTTTTCAAGCATGGCGACACCTCGTGATGATCGGTTCTCAGCGTCGATCCCGCCGGTTTCCATGGGCGCCGGTTACGAGGCGGCGATGGCGATCCGCTTCGGCTTGGCGGCTGCGGCCTTGGGCACTGTCACGGTGAGGACGCCGTCGGCGAATTCGGCCTGTACCTTGTCGCCGTCGACATCGGCTGGCAGATCGATGCTGCGGGTGAAACGGCCAGCGCTGCGCTCGCGGCGGTGCCAGGTCACCCCCTTGGGTTCATCAACGATCCGTTCACCGGAGAGGGTCAGACTGTTGCCGAGCAGGGTCATCTCAAGCTTCTCCGGATCGACGCCGGGCATCAGGGCCGAGACGCTGAACTGCTCTTCTTCTTCCCGAACGCTCAGGCGGGGGTAGCCGCGCAGGGCGAGGGGGCGACCGAGCCCCGGCTCGACGATGCGGCCAAAGCCGAAGTTGCCGAAGATGTTTTCCATTTCGCGGCTCATCAGGTCGAGTTCACGGAAGAGATCGGTGCGGGTCATGGTGTTACCTCCTTGGTCGATGGTGGACCCCACGCTTGGGGCGTTGTCATTGCTGTTGATATTCGATATTTCACACCCCGTGCCAGCCCCCACAAAACACAAAAACCATGTATAATCATATACTTGAGAAACCACCCTTTCTCTTACCATCTCTCCTGCGACGTCGCACCCTGTCGCAACCGCAGACGCTGCGACGTTGCTGCGACACTCTGGCGCCCCACAGGGAGCAAAACGCGCCACGACCTTGTTTTTTGAACGGGAAAACCGTACTATTGAAGATTGAGGAGGTGAACAATCGTGTCGACAGTGTCCCTCGGCTACGGCCGGGAACAGATCGCCTGTCCCGCAGGGGATGAGGTGACGGTGCTCAGGCCCCGCAGCATGGCTGCGCCGACCGATCTGCGCCGAACGATCGACGCCGCTCTCGACGCACCGCTCGGCACCCCACCACTAGAAGAGATCATTCGCCCCGGTGAGACGGTGGTCATCATCACCTCAGACATCACCCGCTACACCGGCAGCGAGCACTATCTGCCGGTGCTCATCGAGCGCCTCAACCGCCTCGGCATCGACGATGACGCTATCACCATCGTCATCGCGTTGGGGATTCACCGTCAGCAAACGGAGGCCGAGCACCGCGCCATCGTCGGCCCCCTCTACGGTCGCATCGCTGTTGTCGACCACGACTGCGACGACGAGGCTGAGCTTGTTGACTTGGGCCCGACCTCATCTGGGATTCCGGTGCGGCTCAACCGCCGTGTCGTTGAGGCCGACCGCCTCATCGTCACCGGGACGGCCTCGTTCCACTACTTCGCCGGCTTCGGCGGCGGGCGCAAGGGCCTCGTCCCCGGCGTCGCGTCACGTGCGACCTGTATGGCGACCCACTTTGCGGTCTTCAATCCGCCACAAATTGGCGGCAAGCATCCTGACGCCCGCACCGGCGTCCTTAGCGGAAATCCGGTCCACGCCGCCCTGCTTGAAGCGGCCCGCAAGCGTGAGCCTGATTTTCTTATCAACACCGTCCTCTCGCCGAAAAAGGAGATCCTCGCCCTTTTTGCCGGTGAGATGGAGGCGGCGCACGAGGCAGCCTGCCAACGGGTTCGCCAGCTCTACGCTGTCGAACTGGCCGCCGCTGATCTGGCGATCGTCTCCTGCGGTGGCGCCCCGAAGGACATCAACTTTATTCAGGCGCACAAAGCTCTCGATTACGGGGTGCGGGCCCTCAAGCCGGGGGGGACGATCATCCTGCTGGCCGCCTGTCCCGATGGCTTCGGCAACGCCACCTTCTTTGACTGGTTCCGCTACCGCGAGCTCCCCCCCTTTGAGGCGGCGCTGCGTGAGCGTTACGAGATCAACGGCCAGACCGCCTATGCCACCCGTAGCAAGGCGCTTGACTACCACATCATCCTCATCAGCAGCTTCAGCAAGGAGCAGACCGAGACGATGGGGATGAAGAAGGCCGAGTCTCTCTCTGAGGCCCTACAAGAGGCAGCCCACACTCTGCCGCCCCACCCCGTCACCGTGGTCATCCCCGATGGCGGGAGCGTTCTTCCATCAGCCCCGTGCGACGCCTAAGACGTAAGCGCCGCCCTTTATCACAAAGGATTGCTTCCAGATGATCGAACCGCGCATCGTCAAGATACTCCGCGATATCGTCGGCTCTGAGAATGTCAGTATCGACCAGGCCGACCGCATCTGCTACAGCTACGACGCGACCCAGCAGCAGTACCTCCCCGATGTCGTCGTCTTCCCCGGCTCGACCGAGGAGATCAGCCGCATCCTCAAGATGGCCAACAGCGAAGAGATTCCGGTCTTCCCCCGCGGCGCCGGCAGTGGTTTTACCGGCGGCAGCCTCCCCATCGCCAGCGGTATTGTGCTGGTGACCCGGCGTCTCGAGTCGATCCTGCGCATCGACGAGGAGAACCTCGTCGCCGAGGTCGAACCGGGGGTGGTCACCGAAGATTTCCAAAAAGCGGTGGAGAAGGTAGGGCTCTTCTATCCCCCCGATCCCGCGTCGCTCAAGTTCAGCACCATCGGCGGCAACGTCGCCGAGTGCGCCGGTGGACCGCGCTGCGTCAAATACGGCGTCACCAAAGACTACATCCTCGGCCTCGAGGTCGTCACCCCGCAGGGGGATATCATCCGTACCGGCGGCGAGACGATGAAAGGGGTGGTCGGTTATGACCTCACCAAGCTGATGTGCGGTTCGGAAGGGACGCTTGGGGTGATCACCAAGATCGTCGTCAAGCTACTGCCGCTGCCGGAAGCGAAGAAGACGATGCTGGTGATGTTCGATTCCATCGACGGCGCTGCCAAGGGGGTTTCAGCGATCATCAAGGGGAAGATCATCCCCACCACCCTCGAGTTCATGGACGCCGCCACCATCGCCTGCGTCCGAAAGGCGACCAAGATCGAGATTCCCGAAGCGGTGCAGGCGGTTTTGATCATCGAGGTCGACGGCGAGAAAGATCTGATCGAGCGTCAGGCCGCCCGCATCCTCGAGATCATCCAGCCACTGGGGGTCGTTGACAATCGCATCGCCACCACCCCGGCCGAGTCGGAAGAGCTCTGGAAGGTGCGGCGCTCGGTCTCGGCGAGCCTGCGCAACGTCAATCCCGACAAGTTCAACGAGGATATCTGCGTCCCGCGCAGCAAGGTCCCCGACATGATCCGCGAGATTGAAAAGATCGCCGGCAAGTTCACCATCCCCATCGTCAACTTCGGCCACGCCGGTGACGGCAACATTCACGTCAACATCATGATCGACAAAAAGGTCGATGGAGAGTTGGCCAAGGCCGAAAAAGCGATCGAAGAGGTCTTCGCCGCCACCCTGCGCCTCGGCGGAACAATGAGCGGCGAGCATGGGGTCGGCATCACCAAGGCGCCGTACATCCCGATGGAGCTCGACCCGGCAGCGACCGCCTACATGCAGATGATCAAGAAGGCGCTCGACCCGCGCAACATTCTCAACCCCGGTAAAATTTTTCTCGAGTCGTAGGCATCCGCGACCCGTCACAGGATAGACATGAGCAAACAGAAGGATCTCAAAGAGTACACGGCCGAAATCGCCCAATGCGTCAAGTGCGGCGCTTGTCAGGCTCACTGCCCGGTCTTCGCCGAGAAGAAGCGCGAGTCAGTGGTTGCTCGCGGCAAGGTCGCCCTCGCCAGCGCCCTGCTCGACAAGGATGTGGAGGTCGATGAGCGTTTCGTCGCCGACATGTCCCAGTGCCTGCTCTGCGGCAGTTGCTTCGACAAGTGCCCCAACCTTGTTCCGACCGACGAAATCGTCATGGCGGCGCGGCGCGAGATCGCCGAGCGTCAGGGGTTGAGCACCTTCGGCTGGGCGATGACCACCGCCCTGAAGAATCCGCAGCTCCTTAAAGTGGCCGCCAAAGGGGGAAAGATCTTCGAGAAGCTCCTCTTTAAGAAGGTCCCGGAGAAGAGCGGCCTGCGCCTGCGCTTTCCCGCCCCCTTCATCGCTCCCGACAGGACGTTGCCGGAGATCGCCGAGACCCCCTTTCGCGATCGCCACCCCGAATTCATCCCCGGCGATCCCGATCAGCCGACCGTCGCGTTTTTTACCGGCTGCATGATCAATTTTTCTTACCCGCAGATCGGCGAGGCGCTGCTGAAGATCCTCAAATTCATGGGGATCAACGTCTTTCTCCCCCATGATCAGGGGTGCTGCGGCCTACCGGCACTGGCCGCCGGGGATGGCAACACCGTCGATCAACTCGGCGTCGCCAACCGGCGTGCCCTGACGCGCCGTCCCCTCGACGCCATCGTCACCGCCTGCGCCAGCTGCCACGCCGGGCTCGGCAAGCACTTCGCCCAGCAGGGACCGATCGAGAAAGATCTCGCCGCCAAAGTGATCGACATGAACGTCTTTCTCGTCAAAAACGGTCTGGTTGAAAAGCTCGCCGCCCTGCCGAAGAAGGAGAGTCGTCGCCCCGTCACTTGGCACGACCCCTGTCACCTACGCACCCACGGTATCACCCGCGAGCCGCGCGAGCTGCTCAAGGCGCTGCCGGGCGTCGATTTCGTCGAGATGGCCAACGCCGATCGCTGCTGCGGCCTCGGCGGCACCTTCTCGGTCTACCACTACGACGCGAGTAAAAAGATCGGCGCCCGCAAAGCTCCGGGGATCGAAGAGAGCGGCGCTGAACTGGTCGCCACCGGCTGCCCCGGCTGCATGATGCAGCTGCAAGACACCATCAACCACGCCGGCCTGCCGCAGCGCACCATTCACCTGCTCGAACTGGTCGCCGCTGACCTGCCGGAGGCCAAAGCACCCCCCGAGTGATTCAGCTCTTGCCTCACCATAAATGGGGTGAAGAACATTGACATTTTCCTTGACAGTGAAATGCGCTTTCGCTATAAAGATGCCTCACCGAGCCCAGATAGCTCAGTCGGTAGAGCAGAGGACTGAAAATCCTCGTGTCGGCAGTTCGATTCTGTCTCTGGGCACCAGTTATTACAAGGGGTTACGCTGCAAAGCGTGACCCCTTGTTTTTTGACCTGCTATCACTTTTGCTATCACCCCACACCCCAGTAGAGCCTCTTGTAACCTCGCGCGCGCTTTGGCACCATCTGACATTTGGTTTGGCACTAGACAATACCTGTGACGCCTCCCGTTTAACCCCCCTTCAATAAGCCATTAAATATCGCAACCAAGTCCTACGGTCGCAGATGATTAATTGGCCCACACCAAAGACCTACCATTCATATCCCGCATGTTGTATATAAAATGCTCAACGGCCAGCAGACTTTTGCCAACCATTGCCATTCGGGGGGATTGAACATGTTCTGTCCAAAGTGCGGGCACAAACAAGAAACCATAACAAAATCATGTGAAAAATGCGGGATCTTCTTCGCTAAGATACGCCTTCCAGGAGCCGCCACAGCAACTCCGCCACCCACACCACCAACACCACCACCTGAGCCAAAAACGTCAACCTTCGCCGCCCTCTTTATTGGGATCCTGTTCTTGGCCAGTATCGCTCTCGGCTATCTCTACAATGACCAAAAAACAAAGATCGCCGAGCTCACGGCGCAACTTGATAGCGCAACCACAGAACTCGCAAGTATAAAAGCCGCGGCAGAAGCCGCAGGCGACTATGAGCAAACTGCAACATCAGTCATTCGCAGTATTTTAGCGAGCGCAGCCAACGCCGAGAGCGTCTGTGGTGAGATCAAGAAGCGCTGGAGACAAGCCGTAACGGACCGCAAGGACATCAACGAGGCAATTGATAGCGCGCTCAACGCCAAACGGTACAACGTCAACACCCTAAAAAAGCAACGCGATGAAATTGCGGTGGCGATGACGAACCTGAGAACTCCGCCAGAGGCGCTACGTAACCTGCACGAGAAAACAGTTGACCTCTACGGGCAATATGAAAAATACGTCAGCATGGCCATCTCACCTTCAGGGTCGTTGATCAGTTATAATCAGGGAGAAGACGAGGTCAAAGGCGATCTCCTACGTCTGGTCAGCGAGGCAAAAGCCATGGCAGGGATGTAACCCACACACGATTTTCGCACACAGATCGGTTCACTCCCCCCAGTTCCTGACGATCAACTCCCGCCGCGCGACACGCTTGTGGTTACCGCCGACGGTATAGTCTATGCCGACACTCTTCATGGTCAAACCAGCGAACGCCTTGCGCATCTCAGAGTGGTCGTTGACGGTGAGGATCGTTTTGCCCTGCATGGTCCGCATCGCCTCGGCAAGGGCATGATACTGCTCAAGGGGGAAGTCGACGCCGTACCCTTCGGTCTGCCAGTAGGGGGGATCACAAAAGAAGAGGCTCACCGGGCGGTCATACTTGGCCACGCAGCTTTGCCAGTCGAGGTGCTCGATCGTCACCCGGGACAACCGCAGGTGCGCCTGGCTGAGATCCTCCTCGAGGCGCAGTAGGTTGAGCCGCGGCGGGCTGGTGGCGGAGGTGCCGAAGGTCTGCCCTTTGACCTTGCCGCCGAAACTCATCTTCTGCAAGTAATAGAACCTCGCGGCCCGCTGAATGTCGGTGAGAACTTCGGGCGGAGTCTGCTGCAGCCAGGTAAAGAGCTGCCGGCTTACCAGGGCGTGTTTGAACTGGCGACAGAACTCCTCGAGGTGATGCTGGATCACCCGGTAGAGGTTGACCAGCTCGCCGTGGACGTCGTTGATCACCTCGGCCTTGCTTGGGCTTTTAAGAAAGAAGATCGCGGCGGCACCGCAGAACGGTTCGACGTAGCAGGTGTGCTTGGGGATCAGCGGCAGGATCTCTTTCGCCAGGCGGCGTTTGCCACCGATCCACGGAATAACAGGGTGGTGTTTCATAGTGTGAGCCTCCATCTAGGTGCTGTCTATTTTGGATGGTTTCTGTTAGGCTCTTGCCCGCTGCGATCGCGGCGGGGGAGCCTTGGCTGGGCTCACAGGGTACCTCTGTGATCTTGGCGGCCGGGCGGGTGTTCCAGCACCTGCTCGGCCGCTCCCTCTTCTTCTTTTTCCCTCCTAAACACAATACCTATGACTAAACCACCTCCTCGGCGATAATCACCAGACCGAGTTCTGCGGCTCTTGTTTTCGCCGCTTCTTCCGTCGAAAACTCTTCAATATTTGCCGTAGTCGACGTATATCCCGCAGTCATAAAAAGACTCGCCTCACCCTGATCTCGCCAAACAAGTCGCCACGATTCATCGGGTCCGATTGTTGTCATCACGCCGCCCCTCCGTCTGTGATGGTCCATCCGTAAGTTGAGATCAATGAGGCCCGAGCTGCCTCTGCCGCTCCGCCACTTGAAAACTTAGAATTCCCAAAATGTACGACAGTGTTTACCAGGTTCGCATTCGTCCCGCTGTAAGCGGCGGCTTGTGCTTCGAAATCGATGAGGGTGGCATCATAGTTTGGAGTTGAGATCGTAACCCCAGCGAACATGTTCGCCAGCGAAGCAGCGGCAGAATTTATGGCGGAAATGTCAAGCCTTTGCGGTTCGATCCCGACGACTGAGGAAGCCCCGTTGAAAAAGCTAGAGTAAGTCGACGCAGCAGCGTCCTCGAACGCTGACAAATTCCCGCAATCTTCAAGCGCAGGGGCCCCAGAGAAAAATCCTGCAAAACCTGCCGGAGTGCTAAACTTTGTCAGCCCAAAAATGACCTTCTTGAGCTTTGTGTTGTTTATGAACCAGTTATTGGATGTGCCGACGATAACTGAATCATAAAACGCACGAAGATCCGCGTACTCCAATGATGAGCAACCGTTGAAAAGGTTGTAGTTATTTGAAGCCGTGACAGCGACTTTGCCTGAATATGATGTGATCGATACGAGATTGGCGCATCCATGGCACATACTCTGTAGCAGAGCAAACCCAACGTCACCCCAGTTTTTTATTTTCAACAGCTTAAGCTTGTCGCCGCCGTTGTTAAAAAACAGCCACGGAAACGTCCCTGTGATCTTGACGTCATAGACGCCAGCCCCAGTCGTCGCAGTGTAGTCGTGGGTGAGGTTCGCATCATTGTACGCTGTCACCGCTGAGGTGGTGCCATCACCCCAGTCGACCACCGCATTGTACCCGCCGGTATTCCCCGCGGGGATCGCCAGAATCCCGGCCCCCGTCGCCCCGGCAATGGTCGTGTCGAACTCCATCACAAAGGCGTTGCCGTAGGGGTTAAACTGGCCCAAGATCCCGCGGTTCAGATTGACACCGCGGCACAACGCATCCCCGAGGGCGATTTTTTCTCCTTCGCAGAGTTGCTGTCCCATCGCTAGTCGCTCCCGTATATTTTGCCAAAAACCACCGCATCGCCGCCGCTGGCGTTGGCGAAGGTCAGCCGCACATACGGTGCAACTCGGGCGAATCTGAACCCGCCACGCCCCCCTGCGGCCAAGATGTCAGCCCCGGGCACGTCGCTCACCGTCTCGGAAAAATCGATCGCCTGACCGTCGTGGCTCTGTTCAACGGTCACGGTCACCTCTGCATCGCTCTTGGCAGTCCCCACTAGGTAGGGAAGATCCCGCAGCCCGTGATCATCGCGTAAGTCCCAGCCGCTGTCAGCGCTTGCGCCGTTAGCGACAACCTCATCTACCGTGCCTCGCAAATCCATGGTCGTCTCCTTTTCGTGTCGTAGGCATCACCACCGGCGCTGCCGGCAGCCTGCCGCTGTGAAGCTGGTTTTGATCTCCATGACGCAGCCGCACAGAGCGCAGGTGACGCCGGTGAAATGGTCGCAGCTGCGGCAGATCCCCATGCGCCTGGCTTGCTCTTCTGCGGTTGCCCGGCGAAAGCCGCTGCGGGCGATGGAACCGATACTGCGGGCCGCGTCGCGCACCTTGTCGAGACATCCGACCTCGGCCTGCGTCTCTTGCCATGCTGCGATCGCCTCTTCGGGGATCCCGTCTTGCCGCATGCTCTCGGCGATGCTGTCACTTGATCTCGTCATAAAGTTCCCCGAGCAGGGTGTAGTCGAACCCGGGCGGCCCCGGGCAGACCAGATAGAATGTGTAGTGCTTGCAGCCGCTCTCGTAGGTGTCGACGGTGCGGCCGGTCATGCTGCCGGTGTAGAGGGTCTTGACCGACTCGACGAGATCACCCCGGCCGCTGTAGCAGCCGGCCGGGTCCCAAAAATCGTAATACTGGTTATAGCCGCGCCCGACGTTGAGGTAGATCGTGCGCGCCCCGCACGAGGCTGGGTCAGAGACATCGCTGATCGAGGCGACAAAGGCACCGCAACTGCAGCCGCTGGTCCAAAATTCAGGCAGAATGATGGTACGCCCATCCTCCTCAAGGCCGAGACAATCGTCGTAGCCGTAGTAGCAGCCATGGAAGCAGACCTCGAACGGTCCCGATCCGCCAGACACCTGCCACTGAGCCGGCTCGCCCCAGATCTTATAATCAGGCCCCGTGAGAAAGAGAGTCGGCTCCTCACACCCCCCGCCACCGGCATACTCATCGCAGGGGGCTGGGCCGTCAGCGAACCCAACCACCGTCGCCCAACTCCAGTCCATCCCCTGAAACGACACCACAACCTGATCCCCCACCGAAAAAGCGTAGCTGTTGCAGTGTAGATAATCGACCGAGGCATCAACGACCGTCACCGACTGATTGACGTTGATTTTCTGATCGGTGAGGGTGAGCGGATCGAGCGCAACGGTGGCGCGGTGGAGGACCTCGATCATCGAGATGATCTTACCGGTGCGGTAGCGCGGTCGCCACGTGGCGACCCCTGGTTGTACGGCCGCGTTATAGAAAGCCCCGGCGCCAGTGACCAACGTGGTGATCGCCGCGATTCCATCGCTCGGCATGTAGGCCGCTTCCCCCGCGCCGTCGCCGCCGCCGGGGCGGATCAGAGCTGGTCGGCCACTTCGTCCCAGTTCGATCGTCCCGACATCACCGGTCAGATCCAGAGTGTAGTCGGCGCACCAGAGGCTCAGGGTTGGCGCAGCAGCAGCCTGACTAATCAGTGTATTGCACTTGTCGAGCTCACCTTTTGCCTTTTCCAGTGCCGCCTCGGCATCGCGCAGCTCCTCTTGTCCCTTGTCGAGATCACGCTGCGCCTGCGCCAAAACACTTTGGGCCTCACCCAAATGCCCTTGTGACAGTTCAATCGTTTCTACGCTCCCCGATTCGACCGCCGCATCAAAGCTTTGTTGCCAGAAGGTGACGTTGGCGGTCTTGTCATCGACAATCACCGTCATCTCCTCGACATTCAACCATGCCGTCAGCGCCCTGTTTTCCAGCTCTGGCACGTTGGCGCTTAGGCGGTTACGGGTTACGGTAATCTCCCCCAGTTCGCCATCGGCGATGTGACCGATGGTCAGCGATGAGGGGATTCGTTTGATAATGGCGGCCATCTCAAGGGTGACGCTCGCCTTTTCAACCTTGTAACCACGCATCTTTGCGGTCAGATCTTGCGCCTCGGCCTGCGCCGTGACGAGCAGTTTGGTCTGCTCCTCGATCTCCAGCCCGAGGGGGTCACACCGTTCATAGACCCACTGCTCATTTTTGAGGGTATCAAGCGCCGTTTCGGCCTTAGCCTCCCAGTAGTCAATGTGCGGCTGCATCTCTTTCTCACGCCCAGCCAGGGCGATGAGACGGGCAATGACGTCGCCGCCGTAGTAGCGCGGTTTGACCTTGTACCTCCCGTCACCGAGATTACTGACGATCGTCGCTTTGCCCATCTCACCCCCCGCCATCGCTTACCGTCATGCTCTGATCGCGAGGCCCGACAGTGTAGGTGATGAGATTGGCGGTGATCGCGTTGCCGCTGCTCGGCTCGACGGCGATGTCACCCGGCAGCAACCAGAGATCGATCTCTCCCTGCACTTGATTGGTCGGGCCAAGGGTCAGGGCACGCACGGCGGACACAGTGCGCCTCTGGCCGCGACCGATTGTGGCAGCGCCGTAACCAACCAAGGTGATGCTGGCGTTGTTCCCGCCGCGACGTTGGGTAATTGTGGCGAGATCAGCCCGCAGAATCTCGGTGAGCACCTCGCTGCCATCGGCAAAGCGCACCCCCGAGGTGATGACCAGCTCACCATTGGGGCGCTCGGCTACCGCCGTGGCGTGGTCGAGCGTCCACGGCACCACCACCTGAAGGTAGCTCTGCCCTTTCAGACGGGCGCGGGCCTGCAGACTGCTCATGGCGATCTCAACATCGGGCTGCCCGTCGACCGCTCCGGTGACGGTGCAGCGGTAGATCCTCTGCCCCGGGATGGTCGGGACAATCTCCCAGCGCCATGCCGGCGCGGGGAGTTGCAGCGGCAGCAGCAGGTGCAGCGGCGCCACCAGATGCAGCAGTTGCAGGGTGCTGGCGGCGTCTTCGGTCGTGGCCATGATCGAAACGGCCCGGCTGTGAGTCAGCTCAAGCGTACTGATGGCGGCGTCGGTGGTAGCAAGTATCCGGCTGACATGGGTGTGAGTCAGCTCGATGGTGCTGGCGGCACCTTCGGTTGTGGCAAGGATGTCGCCATCGATCGCCACGGCAAAGTAGCTCGCCGGCGGGTCGAAGTCGGCGGTGTGCCAAGCGGCCGTGTTGTCGATGACGATC
>PKUF01000077.1 GCA_002869635.1 Desulfuromonas sp.
ACTGTGTCCTCACTGGTCTGATCTATAATGTCCTGACCAGCGCTCACAGCACCGCCGCTCACGTCCCCGCCGCACATCACTGATCACGCGCGCACGACGTATCCCTAAAGCGAGAAAAGCCCCGGCACTGCCGGGGCTTTTCGTTTTTCAAAGATGTATCAGGCGGTGCGCTTCTCGCGGATACGAGCCGCTTTGCCCTGTAGCTTACGCAGGTAGTAGAGCTTGGCGCGACGCACACGGCCAACCATGACCACCTCGATCTTCTCGACCGCAGGTGAGTGCAGGGAGAAAATACGCTCCACACCATAGCCGTTGGAGATCTTGCGGACGGTAAAGGTCGAACCGATACCACGATTCATGCGCTTGATGCAGACCCCCTGGTAGACCTGGATACGCTGCTTGTCGCCCTCAACAATCTTGACATGGACGCGCAGGGTATCGCCCGCCTTGAAACGGGGGATAAACTTGCGAACCTGCTCCATGCTTAAACGATCAACGATATTCATCACTATCCTCCTCGATGACGATGCTTCTTCGCGAAGCTTGCTTGTTTACTCTGTACTGTAACGTTCGCCCCTTAACGGGCGGTCAAAAATTTCTTTATTCGACCTCTCGTCCGATCAGGAGTCGGTCGAGGATAATCGCGGTCGCTGCTCGCACCGGCAGGTGATTATAATCACCAACACCGCAGATGGCGGTCAACATCGGCCAGCCTTGGGCAAAAACCTCTGGCGCCAGCCCCCAGCCGGTTCCGAGAACCAACAGGGTCGGTGTTCGCTGAAGCAACTCCCTCCCCTCACCAAAGGAGAGGCCGTCGGTGCAACGAGCTCCGGTCAGGAGCGGCTGGATCCGGCGCTGACAGCGCGCCTCCCAATCTTGACAAGCCGCATCAAGCGAATCAACAACCTGAACCCGGGCCAGAGCATCCTTGCGATCCGGGTTGTAGCCGGCACCGTGCCCTTCACGCCAGTGTCCAAGAATCGCGGCCACCAACTCCTGCTGCGCCGCCACCGGGGTCACAACATAGAAGCTATCGACACCGTAGGTGCAAGCGATACGCGCAATATCGTGCAGATCCAAGTTGGTCACCGCCGAAGTGACCCGATCACCACGACGATCAAGAACCGGATAGTGCACCAGCGCCACAGCGAGAGGCGGCTTGTCACTCATGCGTCGTCGTTCTCAGCGAGTTCATCGCGCAGGCGTTGCAGCTCATCGCGGTCTTGAGTCGAAAGCTCGGCCGTCGCCAGCAGGTCGGGACGACGCTGCAGGGTCCGACGCAACTGCTCACGGCGACGCCAGCGGGCAATTGCCGCATGATTTCCGGAGAGAAGGACATCAGGAACCTTCTTCCCCTCAAACTCGACCGGCCGCGTATAGTGCGGATGCTCGAGCAAACCATCGGAGAAGGAGTCGGTCACGGCGCTGCCGCTCGCTCCGAGCACCCCAGGCCGCAGACGGGCGATCGCATCGATCATCACCATCGCCGCCAACTCTCCTCCGGTCAGGACAAAATCTCCGAGAGAATACTCTAGATCGACACGGGAGCGAATCCGTTCGTCAAACCCCTCGTAACGGCCACAGACAAAGATAAGACTCGGCTCTTTCGCCAACAGTTCGGCGTGAGACTGCCGAAAGGGAACCCCCTGAGGGGTCGTCATCAACACCTTGGACTGGGGATTATTCCGTCGCAAGTCATCAATAGCTGCCGCCAGCGGTTCTGGCTTGAGAACCATCCCATCACCACCACCGTAAGGGGTGTCGTCGGTGACAAGATGACGCCCACTTGCCCACTGCCGCAAGGGGTGAGCATTGATCCGTATCAGCCCCTTGGCCTGTGCTTTGCCAAGGATACTGCAGGCAAAGGGAGAGTCGAACATTTCTGGAAAAAGGGTGACAACCTCAAAGAACATCATGGTCAATCAGCCCATCGGGGAGATCAACCCGCATCATTCTCTGCTGTCGATCAATCTCAAGGACAAAGACCTCAACCGCCGGGATGAGAATCTCCCCCAAAGCCCCCTTCACGACATAAACGTCATGGGCAGCTGTCGGAAGAAGATCGATGATCTTTCCGATATCGCCGCGCTGCACATCGACAACGTTCATCCCGTCGAGTTCGTGCCAGTAGTACTCGTCCTCTTCCAACGCGGGGAGTTCACGGGCAAGAGCCAGCAACTCACCTCCGACCAGCGACTCAGCCGCCTCAACACGGTCAATCCCTTTAAGATGGACATGAACAACGCCACGACGTGGTACCGCCCGAGTCACCCGATAGCGGGTAGTTGTATCAGAGCCGGGAAGCCGTAGTTCCAGACGGCCCAACTCAAGAAGCGCCGAACCATCACTCGACTCAGGGCGCACCCGCAGATCACCACGCAATCCGTGGACGCCCGTCACCCGACCAAGCAGAACAAGCCCTTCCGGTTCAGGCGGAGTTCCATTCAAGGAGCAATTAAGCCTGGGGCTGCTTGAACTTGGCCCAGAGCCCCTGAGCACGGAGAATCTGACGTACGGTATCAGTCGGCTGGGCCCCTTTGCTGAGCCACTCAAGAGCCAATTCCTCTTTCAGGTTCACCATCGGCGGATTCTGAAGGGGATCGTACTGGCCGAGATTGGCGATAAAGCGCCCGTCACGGGGACAACGCTCATCGGCAACAACGACCTGATAAAAAGGCTTCTTCTTGGCGCCACCACGGGCAAGGCGAATTTTTACGGACATGTTCTTCCTCCTAGGACGGTCTTACTGTCGTCTTTTGTATGTGGTTTGTTTATTCGTGACATCAAATCAGCCACCACAAACACTCAAGGACACTGGCGATCAAAACGGCGGCAGTCCGCCACCTCCACCCTTCATCATCCCCTTGAGTGCTTTGGGACCGAGCTGCTTCATTTTTTTCATCATTTTCTGCGCCTCTGTGAACCGCTTGAGCAACTGATTCACATCCTGCACCGTGGTTCCACTCCCCTTGGCGATGCGCAGACGACGCGACCCCTTGATCAGCTTATGATCACGTCGCTCTTTGACGGTCATCGAGTTGATGATCGCTTCAATCTTCTTCATCTCCTTGTCGGGGAGATGCATCCCACCGGCTTGCTTCAGTGCCTTGCCGACACCGGGAACAAGACCGAGGATCGACTCGAGAGAGCCCATTTTCTTGATCGCCTGCATCTGGTCGCGAAAGTTTTCGAGCGTGAAGCCCTCCTTGCGCAGACGTTTTTCCATCGCCGCCGCTTCATCGCGGTCGATGGCGGCTTCCGCCTTCTCGATCAGCGACAGCACATCCCCCATCCCGAGGATGCGTTGGGCCATCCGATCAGGGTGGAAGACCTCAAGAGCGTCGAGCTTCTCTCCCATCCCAACAAGTTTAATCGTCTTGCCAGTGACCGCACGGATCGAGAGAGCCGCTCCGCCACGGGCATCACCATCAAGCTTGGTGAGTACGACACCACTCACACCTAGCTGTGCGTCAAAGCTCTGGGCCACGGTCACAGCATCCTGACCGGTCATTGCATCGGCAACGAAGAGGATCTCGCGCGGGGCGAGGGCCTCTTTGATTCGCACCAACTCACCCATCAACGCTTCATCGACATGAAGGCGTCCGGCAGTATCGAGAATCAGGGTATCAAAACCATTTAGCTCAGCATATTTCTGCGCTTGAAGACAAATCTCAACCGGGTCCTGATCAGCCCGCGAATCAAACACCTCGATATTGAGCTGCCGTCCTACCGTTTTAAGCTGCTCGATCGCTGCCGGACGATAGACGTCGGCTGGCACCAACAGCGGGTTACGTTTATCCTTGCGCAGACGCAACGCCAGCTTACCACAGGTCGTGGTCTTACCCGCCCCCTGCAGGCCGCAGAGCATCACCGGGACAGGCGGCCGCGCCGAGAGATCGAGACTTCCGTCGCCATCCGCCCCCATGAGCAGACCAAGCTCGTCACGGACAACCTTGATCACTTGCTGCGCCGGGGTCAGGCTCTTAAGGACCTCTTGCCCGACCGCGCGTGCCTGCACCGCCTTGACAAAATCCTTAACCACCTTGAAATTAACATCGGCCTCCAGCAACACCAGACGGACTTCCCGCATGGCTTCCTGAATATTCACCTCAGTCAGATGGCCGCGCCCCTTGAGCTTCTTGAAGACCGCGTCGAATTTTTCGGAAAGATTGTCGAACATTCGACCCTACTCGCAAGAGACCCAAAACGATGCAAAGCAGAAAATATAGTTGAGGGGTCAAACCATGTCAAGGGAAAAGAACTCTTCCACGACCAGCCCTTTAGTCGCCTGCGACGGGAACAAATCCACCTTTCTCGCGTCGGAAGACCTCCTTCGGCAGGAGGCCGGCATCGACAAGAATCGCCTCAACCTGCTCTGCATCCCCTTCGGCGTAACGGATCGCCAAACCACAGTCCGAACCGAGCTCCCTTGGTGCCGGTATCAACAATATCGCGGCACGCTTTAACTTCAAACAGGCCTCTGCATTCATAACTTTGTGTATAGAGTGAAATATCGCGACCCGCTCACCTTCTGCAACCATAACGTCAACATTCTTTCCGTGACAGCGTAGACAACACAAGCAGTTGACTTCCACCCAGCAGCGCCGCTATCATTCAGATGATTAAAACGTCCCCCCAATCAAGGTTTCCCTTTGCCCCTGTCGTCCCCCCAGCTCTTAACTAGCTTATGCTTGACGGCCTTCGCCGTCAACCTCCCCTTAGGCTATCTACGCCAAGGCGTCCGTAAGTTCTCTGCGGCGTGGTTTCTCTACATACACCTCTCCATACCGCTGATCATCTGTCTGCGCCTGCACTTTGGCTTCAGCTGGAGCGTCGTCCCCTTGACCCTTCTCAGCGCAGTCGGCGGACAGATCGCAGGCGGCCGCTGGCGGCGGCGCAAATGAACAGACCCAAGCGCTCATCCCTCAAAAGGGCGGTCCCGGCCTCCGAGGTTCTCGGCGACCTCCTTGAGCAACGGGGAATGAGCGAAAAATTGCGCAGCTACAGAGTTTGGAAGATTTGGGACGAAACAGTCGGACCACTGATTGCCCAGCACGCACAACCTGTTCGCCTGCGGGGGACAACCCTTGAAATTCGCGTCGACCAAGCGGTCTGGATGCAACAGCTTCAACTGCTTAAACCGATGTTACTCGGCAAACTGCGCCAGAAAAGTGGAGGTGCCGACATCAGCGAACTCTTTCTGCGCCTCGGCACACTCGCACCGACGGAACAGCCCTCCCCTCCAACCACTCCCCCTCCCCCCAAACGACCGCTCACCCCCAGCGAGCAAGAAACGATCAAACGCGGCGTCTCACCCCTTGCCGACAATGAAGTCCGCCACGCCCTGCAGGACCTCTGGTCGCGACATCAGCAGTCACGCATCAATGACGACCATGAGTCATAGACCCGCCTCAACTCCGACGACAACCCATCCCCCTCATGGGTAAAGAGGGGAGGGTCAATCATCACCCCCGGCTTACCGAGACAACGACCCTCCACCAAAACGATTTTCGCGCCCTGCCCCAAACGAGAGTGGACACAGCGTAGCCGCTTCGGCTCTAGCCTTTGCGCCCGCATCGCCGCCAACAATTCGGCCAACCGCTCTGCTAAAAAAACAACATAAAAGCGGCCTCCCTGCTTAAGCAGATAGAACGCCGCTTCAAGAAAATCATCAAGCCCCCCCGCCAACTCGTGGCGCGAAGACGCCCGTTCCGTATCTGGCGAGAGTCGTCCACGTCCCGCACTGCGGTACGGCGGATTGCTTACCACTACTGAAAAGGATTGAGGCGGAAGCAGAGTGTCGACGCAGCGGACATCCCCCTCCACAAGAGCGATGCGCTCTTCAAGCCCCCTTTTCCTGACAACCTGTCTTGCCTGTTCAATGAGCTGCGGTTGTAGCTCAACCCCGACAACCTCATCGACCAAAGTATTCTGTGCCAACAAAAGCGGAAGGATGGCTGATCCGGTCCCAAGATCAGCGACCCTGTCGCCACAACGAACCTCGGTAAAATCCGCGAGCAAAAAAGGGTCGAGGGAATAGCGATAGCCCATCTCATCCTCGTGCAAAACCAAGCCATAAAACCTCAAGAGAGGAAGACAACCGCCCCATGAGGCCCCTTTGCTATCAACTGACGAAAAAGCACTGCCTGCTTGCGCAAACAGTGCCCGACAACTTTTTCAACGCGACCACTCCCTAGAACGTCTTCTTTATCGTTACCTCCCACCGATCTTCGACTTGCCTCTTTTCCCCCGAACTAAAATTCTGCCCGTGGTCATAGCTTCCAGCCATTTGTAATTTTGCAAATGTAACAGTCGACGAGGCGCCGTAACGAGCGATATCAGGGCTCCAACCAGTCAACGTCATTTCCGCTCGAGCTTCAAGCCTCCAAACTTGCTTTGGATAATAGTTACCCCGGAATTTCACGTTCGCCACGTCACTAGACACAGAATGAGCCGTCTCGGCCCAAGAGTATGTCAACTCCTCTTCAACATCGAAAAGTCTACGCACAACCCCATTACGCGTATAGTGTGCATAGGATCCCACTTGATTCAACTCAAGGGACGACTTCCCCCCCCCCGCAAAAGTACGTTCTTCGTAAAAGCAGGAGAACTTAGCCTCATAAGACCGATTATGGCGATACGCTAGCGACGTCCCAAGTTGATAAAGATCAGAATATTTGTCCAATGATGTTCCCGAAGCAATAGAATTGTCATAAACAGAGTTGCTCACACTAATATCACCGACCGCGTAAGTCTGATCAAGCTTTAAGATGTAACCCTGCCCCGCCATTTCTAGTGCATGCTCAACAACAAACTGGGTTTTCCTTTGGCGCCCTTCCTCTAAAAAATCATACAGCATTTTACCACGAGTTTTTAACGAATCCCCTATCTTATAATCTGCATAGACATTGGTTTTCGAGTGAAAAACCCCATCTTCCCGAGCATAGATCGTGGCGTCAGTAAGATAGAGGCCATCAAGAGCATTCTGGCTTATCTTACTGGATATCGATTTATCCGCCCCCCCTGAGGAGAACAAAAAATCCACTTCCGCACCAATCTCCAGATTTCGGGAATAACGGCGCCAAAGCCCTGAAACCTCATGCTCCAAACTTTCCGTTTCACGCTCCAGCGTTTCTCCTTCAAAACGCGCAACAGAATACCGCCCCTCAAGATAGTCCCTCCCTTTACTGCTTTTGTTTTTCACCAAAAAAACAGCCCGACCGCTCAGTCCCTCAGAAGTCAGCGTTTTATCCTGCTCAGCACTCGCTTGGACAGAAAAATTCCATGCGCTACGCTTGAAGAAATTCGCTGCCGCGAAAAGGTAAATGTTTTTTTCTCGGCTTTCTGCCCCCCAAACCCCACTATCCTTATCGTCCTCACCTGAGGCGCGAAGACTCCAATCGCTGTCTGCTCCCCACACACCACTCACCGACAATGGCAAAACAACTCTCTTCTCTAACCTCTCCCCTTCTCTCCTTCGGGTATAATAACCCAAGAACGTTGCCTTTGTCTTCGCACGAGACAGAACAGAGAACATATTCAAATGATAACTTTGAACAGGTAGAGCTTCGACCTTTTCTTTAATTTCAACATTATACGTTCCATCGACAGAAAGCTTAATCCAGTTTGTCAAATTGACCCATTTCCTTATTAAAGCAGGGTCAATCGTCCCCAGGGTATAGGTATACTCCTGATAATCTTCAGAGCTATCTAGATAGTTCCGATAATCACGGAGACGATAATGAAACCAGTTATCTTTTTTATTCAGGGAAACAAACGCCAAGTCACGAAGTCGCGAGTTAGTCGGAGTTGCCCCCTTAAGGTCACGACGATTCACCTGTTTAAAATCTATTAGAAGACGCGGATAGCGTGAAAGAATATCCCTATACGAACCTAGATAGGATCCATTACGAATACCAACCAAGAGCGTCAAACCACTAACAACATATTGACCGTTTCTTAGATCTGATGGCAAACCTGACTCTAGGATTGTTTCCCTGTCTAAGAAACTTCGTGACTCACCAAATTGTGTCGTAAAATTATCCTGTGAAAAAACCTTCAGACGAAACGGCAGCCCCCCAGGGGCCATGGAGAGTTTCCCGCGGAAAAGATACTTTCCCGTATTAATTGACCTTTCCTCTTCACCAATATCTACATTAAGAACGTTATATTCATATCCGAGCCCCAAAGAATAGCTACCCGCTCGTCCATCCCCAATTCTTCTCTCAATACCATACTTGAGTTGATACTGCTGGCTCAGAGTCTCTGCGACCAGACCGTCCCCCTCTCCCACATCCACGGCGTAGCGTACCCACTGGGCTTTCACGTCCCCTGACAAACTTGCCTCAACGCCAGTAGCCCCCCCCACCACCAAACAAAGGAGGAGCAACATAAATTTGAATTTTTCTTTTGCCTGACGGAGCATACACATCCTGAGGGAACTGCTTTTTAGCTATCAACAAGATAAGACCACAAAGACGAATGCAATAAATACACCACCCACCAAGCCGCTACTCTCCGCTGCCGCCCTCCCTCTCCGCACCGCACGCCCCGTCATTACACACCACAGCACCAGCAGAATCGCGCCCACATCACGACCACACATGCGACCTGTCCACATACACACTCAAACAGCCGACATTTACACAAAAAAAAGGAGCCGTCCTAGATAACTAGCCCATACAGCCCTTAACAAGTTGTTTTAATTGCATTAATTGCTCTTTTGGGTCAGGGTTATTAAATCGCCATTCGCACTCTTTCAGAAACAGGTGGAAATGGTCCTTCGGAACACCATTGAATTTACGTAAATGGCGCTTCGCCTGGTTCCAGAAATTCTCGATGCCGTTTATGTGATTATGCCGGTCAGCAAGCAGCTCGCTATGATTGATTCGGTAGTGCTTAAGGTCCGAAACATCTAGCACATTGTAACTCGAAAGCGAATCTGTATAGATGATGCTGCCGGATGTGATTCGCTCCCGCATGATCGGCATCAACGTGGCAGCTTTGGCATCTGGGATGATCTTGGTGTAGACCTTGCCACCGCGCTTCAATAGGCCGAAAACGGGTACTTTGCCAGCAGCACCACGCCCTCATTTGCCCTTGCGTCTACCACCGAAGTAGCTCTCGTCAACTTCGACTTCGCCAGAGAAGGGAGCTGCGTCCTCCACTGCCTTACAGATTAACTGACGTAGGCGGTGGCAATAGTAGGCGGCAGTGCTCTTGTTGACATCAACCAGGACCGAGGCCGTTCTTGCTTTTGTTGGCTTAGTCGACTTTTTCGCATGGCGCCATCCTAAACAACTCAAGTCATCTAGGACAGCCCAAAAAAAATTGGGCAAAGAAGCTTAGCTTCTTTGCCCAATTTCAACCAAAAACAACCCAACGCTTACTTTTTGTGGCAATCCAAGCAGAGATCAGAACCCGTGTTCGACATAACAAGGAACGGCGGGTTCGAATCGTCATGAACATCATGACAAGAAGAACACCACATTTCATTACTGCCGCTACCGAAATCAACCGGCGCCGTCGAAGGAGTCTGAATCTCGGAGTCGACCAGAGCGGTCGTAAAAACAAACCCAACAGGATGGTCATTGCTCAGGTCGGTCCCGAGGTTTGTCTCAACAGCACCAATATTGGCGGCAGGATTGCCCCCACCAGCGTTGGGCGTATTGTTGAGAGCCGCTGTCATGCTCGCACCATCGTGACAGGAGAGACAGAGAGGTGCATCCGAAGCTTGCACCTCGGTGAGCGTAATCGTAGCATCAATACTGTTTGAGGTGTAAATCGAGGTCACAGCCGGCGTCGTACGGTTCCACAAAGGAGCATCCGCCACCGAAGCCGCCCCATGCGGGGTATGGCAGTAGACGCAAATCTCATCGCTGGTGCCAACGATTGTGTTCCCACTGCCGGAGCTAAGATCGTGCTTGGTGTGCCCGATCAGAGCAAATGCCGGTGACGCCAAAAGCGACACCGCCACCGCGGCAACCAAAGTCCGCTTAAAGCTTTTCATAATTCAATTCCTCCAAGTTCGCGAATCCGTCGCCCTTTCCGTCCCACACGAAAAGGGGGGCCTGTTCATATTCATCATCAAAACCTTACACAAAACATACCAACCGCAAAGCCCCCATTTTCACAGGAGGAAAAGTCCTCACTCCCAAACCAGATCGCGATTAAGCGCCCCTACTCCGTCTTTTTCCGAAACGTTTACACCTCTCACTCATTTTCAGCCCCGACCAAATCCCACAAAGCATCCATTTCCTCTGGCCTGATCGGGTTTTTCTTTAAGTACTCTGGTGTCAAAAATTGATAAACAGAAAAACGTCGATCAATGATATCCGCAACGTAAATACGGTCATTTTTGTCGATAAAAATAGACGAAGGCGCTCCAAAACCGAGAGGATGAACCGAAGCCTTCCCTTCTCCCAAGGCTAGAAGGAGGCGCCCTTCTGGTGTATAAATCAAAAGATTGGCACTACGGCTATCAACAATATAGAGATTATTTTGAGAATCAAAGGCACAGTCTTTAGGAGAAACAAACTGCCACACCTGATCTCCTCTTTCACCAAAGGTCCTGACAAACCCCCCATCTTTGTCAAAAACCATCATACGGGCATTAAGCATATCACAGACAAAAACGTTACCATCCCTGTCCAAGGCCAGTCCCTGAGGTGAGTACAAACCTCCCGCTTCCTTCGTGGATCGCCCAAACTCAAAAAGGTAGTTCCCCTTCAAGTCAAAAACAACGACCTTCCCTCCTATCCCATCACTTACATAGATACGCCCAAGAGAACGACTGACTGCAACCCCTGAAGGCTTACCCAAATGAGTCGGATCGGAGATCACCACTCCAGGCTTTCCACTTTGCGAAAAGGTGAAAATTTTATTCGCTGCAGTATCCGCCACATAAAGATAACCCGACTCGTCTAAATCCATTGCCGCTGGTGTTGAAAAGATAGCCCGCTTGAAGAAAAACCGCACCTTTCTTTCATCAAAGTCATAGATTCGCAGGTTTTTCGCGTGAATGTCAGAGACCCAAACGTGCCCCTCGCCATCCGCAACAATCCCAAAAGGGCTTTTAAAACTTTGAGGCTTTGTTTTGCCCGCAATGGCGACGGCTACCCTCTGAAGTAAAGTTTGTTCAAAATCATACTCATTATGATACACGCCAATAAATTCCAGCCGCGGTTGATCTGGCGGAGGAGGCCAGAGAACTCTCGCCAACTTATCCGAGGAGGAGGGGGCACACCCAGCGATAAAAATCGCTATACCTCCGAGAAAATACAAGGCCCATCGACACATAGGAAAGAATCCTTTATCTAAAGCGTTCTCATGCTATTTTTGATGACAATGCTGGCACAAAGCGAAACGCCCCTTTTCTCCCCGAATAAAGAGAGAGCGACCTTCTCCACTATGAGGGTCATGACAACTGGCACAACTGAGCTCTCGGCCTCGACGAAGGGGGTCGTCCACCCCCCTTAAAGGGTGGGCTCCGCCACCAACCCCTCGCCCCACATGGACATTTTTGACGACAGTCACGTGGCAGCTCAAACAGGTGTCATTGGTCTTACTACGCAACTGAGCAGGAAAACTGGAGGCGTGGGGATCATGACAGGCTAGGCAGAGACCAACAGCAACAGGACCATGAACGTACTTTCGACTTTTAAACTCCCCTATTTTTTCCTCATGACACTCCATACACAATTGCGCCTCTTGAGGCACCAGATATTTCTGTGACATCGACGAATCACGGTGGCAATAGACACAACGGAAAACACCTGCAGGGCCATGGACATATGAATCATTCAACATGCGTCGATGACAACTCGCACAGGGGTTGTTTTCCATTGAGATGGATGACAATGCAACCCTGTCAGGGTTCATGTCATGACAATCTCCACATTTTTGTTCATGCTCTTTTTTGTGCATGATAAACGGGGCAAAATTTTTGGGTGCACGAGCCATTGGATCGTCCCCAAGATAGTAGACGGTAGCACGAGCCTCGCGAATTTCTCCCGTCGCCGTGGATCCCTGAAGCAAAATTACATTTTCACCTAAATCAAACTCAGGCTCTAAAATCAGTTTATCTGCAAAATAACTCCTGTAATCAGCACCCGAGATATCTATATAGCCACTCTCAACTCCATTGATAACGACATTCACCTGATCAACATCAAGATCTTCTCCCATAAATGCAATGAGATAGTTTGACTTGATAAATGATGTCATATCCTTAGGATAGAAGATTTCAATCGCCCAAGCAGGGGCATAGATGCTCGTCAAAGCAAAGGCAAACAATACCATCCATATAATTTTCATCATCTCATATCCTCTTTTGTGTCATTCAACTTTTCAGAAGAAAACCCCATTTCAGGCTCCATGATCAACTGTTCAGGAAGCAACGGGTGTGCCTCAAGATAATCTTCATGAAGATACTGCAACTGATGAACTACCCTATTTAAGGAATCCACGACCCATATCTCATCATTTTCTGTAGCATAGACCCCCTGCGGGAAATAAAAACCACCAGGAGAAACCCGCCCATCTGTCATCATCGACTCCCCCCCAATTGTCAAAAGATACTGACCGGAAGTATTGAAAACGACAAATCGATGCGCCCGGGCATCCGTCACATACACCAAACCAGAGGGGGAGACAGTCAAGGATTTTGGGCTCTGGAAAGAGCCAATTTTTGTCCCGCGCTCACCAAATTGGTTTTTGTACTCCAGTTTGGCAGAAAAGACTTGCACTCTAGCATTCATCGCATCAAGCACATAGAGGTTACCCTCCCGATCAACGTCAACATCTAAAGGGTAATTAAAAAAACCATCTTGGCTCACTCGACTAACAACATTTTCCACAAAAACACCTTCGCTATCAAAAACAACAACATGGTGCCGATGTGAGTCAACCACGTAAATTCGTCCACGTTTTTCGTCGACACAAATCCCCGTCGGCCAATCTAGTACATCCTTGCCAAAAGAACCTAGATACTTTCCATCATGATTGAAGCGATAAACGGACTTATCTGTGGGGTCTACAACATAAAACTCTCCATCAGAGGAAACATCAATATCCGCGGGGAAGCAAGTAAAGATCGAATTCCCCTGTTTACTACTTCGGTAGAATCCTTTGATCTCCTTCTTAGCAGTATCTAGGAGAAGAACCGTACGCTTTGCGGAGTCACCAACAACCAAAATCCCATCAGCTGTCGCAGCAATGGACATGGGACGAGTAAAAAGGGGGACGGGTTCGGGTCGCCCCAAAATGGCCTCCACAAGCCACGACTCCTTTCCCTTAACAACATCCCAATCGCTTTGAACAAAACGGATATATTCAAATTTAGGTTCGCCCTGCCAGACGGGCGGCCAGAAAAAGCGTTTCCCAACCAGCTTCTCCCCAGGCGGTGCGCATCCGGCGACAGCCAGAGCAAGCACGACAAGAAGGAGCACCAAGGGCTTTTGGTCACGTATGGTCCAACCGTACATTTAAAACCTCAGAACAGCTTAAGCTAGAGACCTAAGGATTGATCACGGGACGAACCCGATCATACGACTTAGGTTTGTGACAACCGACAACACAGGTCCCCCCGGTTGAGGTTGTTGTCAACCCAATTGGAATTTCCCAACGGCCAAAGCCAGGAACTTTTTTCAAGACCAGATGTTCTTGAGTGGCCCCATGGGCATCATGGCAACTGCGGCAGACACGACCTTTCGCTGACTTGTTGATATGGACAAAATGGATATTCTCATCTCCGTTGCGGAATCCTGTCGCTTCTGTGGTCCGTCCAAATCCGGCAAGTCCCGAGTCATGGCAACTCATGCAGAGCCCGTACTTTTTCTCGTCCCATGAAGCATAAAAACCGTCAGGATACGAATCTGCTAAAAGTGATGAGATATCACTCCCGTGAGGAAGATGACAACTAACACACTCACCGTCAGCGACCGGTTGATGCGTAGAGAGACTGGAATTTAGCTTCTCTTGAATATCATCATGACAGTCATAGCACATGGTCTCAGGCGGCCCTGAAAACATCCGCGGTTGACCATTGCCGTGTGGATCAACATGACAAGAGTTGCATCCTCCATCGAGGGCCTCATGCTTGACCCGAGAAGATTCTGCCATCGCCTCAATATCGTCGTGGCAACCAAGACAGAGAGGGTCCCCTTCTGCCGACAACATATAGGTCAGAGAAGACCCGTGTGGATCGTGGCAATTGACACATCCATCTTCAACGATGGGATGCACGTTATCCATGCTTGCCAGGGGGCTCTTTCCGTCATGGCAGAGATAGCAGAGTTCATTGCCGGAGGCCATCAACTGGGCCTCGGCATCGCTAGCATGCACATCGTGGCACGTTTCACAATCACCACTCGCCACGGGACCGTGGACAACAGGGGTCTGCATCTTATTATCATGACACTCATGACAAAGGTCAGCTCCCAGTGCCGGCAACATCGCCTGCTGCATGCCACCGTGTGCACCATGGCAGGAGGTACAGTCACCGTCGCGAACGGGCGTATGCGCCTGCGTCATACCAGCTGTCGGGTTATCATGGCACTGATCACACAGGGTCGAACCGGGACCAGGCAGCATCGCCGGGACCTTCCCCGCGTGGGGATCGTGGCAAGAGAGACATTCTCCTTCCGCCACCGGGGGATGGACCACCACCATACCTTCGGTCTTGCTTTCATGACACTGATAACAGAATTCACTCCCTGACGATGAGAGCATTCCACGCTCGCTCCCTCCGTGAGGATCATGGCAGGCGGTGCAGCCCTCATCCAAAACCGGGTGGATGTGAGTCTGCTCAGCCGTTTTACTCTCATGACATTCAAGGCAGAGTGCTTCCCCGGCAGCCACAAGTATCCCCGCTGCCTCGCCGGCATGAGGGTTGTGGCAGGCCGTGCACTCGCCTTCCGCCACCGGAGAGTGAAGAACAATCTTTCCTTCGCGAGGATCGTCATGACATGTCAGACAGAAATCGGCTCCTGTGTCAGACAACATCCCACTCGCTTCAGCCGCATGAGGGTCATGACAGATCGTACAACCATCCTCAAGCGCGGGATGGACGGAAGGTTTATTCAAGGTTTTATCTTCGTGGCAGTTGAAACAGAGCGCTTTTCCTTCCCCGTCGAGGAAAAAGGGGTTACTCCCCTGGTGAGGATTATGACACTCGGTACACCCCTCTTCCACAATCGGGTGGATATGCGTTTTCCCCTCGGTATTGCTGTCGTGACACTCCTCACAGAGAGAAGCGCCTTCCTTCGCAAGGGCAAATCCCTCTGTATCGTCAGGATGTTCGTCTTGTATCGCTTCATGGCAGACGACACAGGCCTGAGCCGCGACAGGTCCATGGACGTAAGCATCAACGACAATTTCAGCATGGCACTCAGAGGTCACACAGCCATCATGAAATTGAGCGTAAACGGGACCAGCAAGAAACGTCGTGACAAGAACCCCCCCAAGCAAAGTACAAAGACGAAGCATGGACCTACCCCCTAGAGC
>PKUF01000079.1 GCA_002869635.1 Desulfuromonas sp.
CCCAACGAGGATCAGATCCTCCGTACCCTCTTCAATCTCATCGATTCGACGGTGCGGACCAACTTCTATCTCACTCCCGAGAATCCCCCCCCTATATCGCTTTTAAGATCAGCGCCATCGGGATCATCGACATGCCGGCGCCGCGTCCGCTCTTTGAAGTCTATGTCCATTCGGCGACGATGGAGGGGATCCATTTGCGTGGCGGCAAGGTTGCCCGCGGCGGCATCCGCTGGTCTGATCGTCCCGACGATTTCCGTACCGAGATTCTCGGTCTGATGAAGACCCAGATGACCAAGAACGTCCTTATCGTTCCGGTCGGCTCCAAGGGGGGCTTCATCGTCAAGACTCCGTACGCTGACCGTGCCACCGGCGCGGCCCTTGCCGAAGAAGCGTATCGTACCTTGATGCGCGGCTTGCTCGATGTCACCGACAACCGAGTTGCGGGGGCGGTGGTGCAGAACGAGGCGTTGGTTCTCTACGATGAGGTCGATCCTTATCTGGTGGTGGCGGCCGATAAAGGAACGGCGCATCTCCCCGATACCGCCAATGAAGAGAGTCAGAACCGGAACTTCTGGCTCGGCGATGCCTTTGCCAGCGGCGGCTCACGCGGCTATGACCACAAGGAGCTGGGGATCACCGCTCGCGGTGCATGGGAGTGCGTCAAACGTCATTTCCGCGAGCTTGGGACCGACATCCAGAGCGAACCGTTCAGCGTCGTCGGGATCGGTGATATGAGCGGCGATGTCTTCGGTAACGGGATGCTTCTGTCGCGCCAGATCCGTCTGCGCGCCGCCTTTGATCATCGTCACATCTTTCTCGACCCCGATCCCGTCCCCGAGATTTCTTATCGAGAGCGCGAGCGGCTCTTCAAATTGCCGACGTCAAGCTGGGCCGATTACAATTCCTCCCTGATCTCAAACGGCGGCGGGGTGTTCCGCCGTGACGCCAAGGATATTGAGCTCTCGCCCGAAATACGCCAGTGGCTCGGGCTGCGCCACGCCTCCATCGATCCCAACGCGCTGATCCGGGCGCTCCTTGCATCCGAGATCGATCTCCTCTGGAACGGGGGGATTGGCACCTACGTTAAGGCGAGCAGCGAGAAGCATCAGGAGGCCGGCGACCGCAGCAATGATGCGGTGCGCATTGATGCCAGCGATCTGAGCGCCCGTGTGGTGGGGGAGGGGGGAAACCTTGGTTTTACCCAGCGCGGCCGCATCGAATATGCCCTCGCCGGGGGCCGGATCAACACCGACGCTGTCGATAACTCGGCCGGGGTCGACTGTTCCGACCACGAGGTCAACCTCAAGATCTTCATGCAGTATTTGATTGAGGCCAAGGTCGTCGCTTCTCTTGATGCGCGAGACACGCTCCTTGGTGGGATGAGCGGCGAGGTCTGTGAGGCGGTGCTTGAGAACAACTACCAGCAAAGCCTCTGCCTCTCCCTCGATCAACTGCGTTGTGCCGGTGATATCGAGCCGTTTCTTCAGGTCGCCGAGCGGCTCTCGGCGGCGGGGCTTCTTGACCGCTCTGGAGAGGCCCTCCCTTCGGCACGCGAGGTGCGAGGGCGCGGTGAGGTCGGTTTCACCCGGCCTGAGCTGTCGATCCTCATGGCCTACAGCAAGATGCATCTCTATCAGGTGCTGCTCGAAGGAGAGATGCCGCTGCAGGAGAACTTCATCCCTTTGCTGCGCAGCTACTTCCCGGCACCGCTTGCCGCCCAGTTTGAAGCGCAGCTGCCGCAACATCCGCTGCGGGGAGAGATCGTCGCCACCCTCATCACCAACGGCATCGTCAATCAGGCCGGTGCCTCCTTTGTTCTGGCGATGATACAGGAGTACGGGGTGAGCGCCGAGCAGGTCGCGGCCACCTATCTCGCCTGTGATGCGGCCTTGGATGCCGAGGCGCGGCGGGCGGCGGTCTTCGCTCTCGACAACAAGGTCTCGGCAGAGCTACAGCATGAGCTGCTCCTCGTCCTTGAAGAGGGGATCAAATCGCTCTGTCGCGGAGCGTTGGAGGAGCCCGATACCGATCTCTCCGAGTTGCCGGCAATGCTCGATCATTTCCTGTGCAACGTCAGCGGCGTTCTCCCGGTCGAGGCGCTGCAACTGCTCGAGCAGCAACGTCAGCGCTGGGATGAAGCTCAAGTGCCACAAGAATTGGCCGCGACTCTGGCGCCGTTCTCGGTTCTCGACGATTTTTGGCCGGTGGAGCGTCTGGTGGTGCAAAGCGGTCTCGACGCCTACTCGGTGGCGCGGATCTGGTATGAAACTCGGGATTACTTCCAGATTGGCCGGATCTTCCAGCTTCTGGCCCGTCTCCCCTATGTCGATCGCTGGGACCGCCTCGCCCGCCGCTCCCTCGAAACCGGGATCAGCAGCGCTTGCCGTCGCATTGTCGCCACCGTCTTAAGTGATGCGTCGGGGAATCTCAACACCTTTATCAGCCGTCATCGGACTCAGGTTGCTGCCTGTCAGCGTCTTGGTGATGAGCTACGTACCACGCCGCCCCGTAGTTACCACCCCCTCTATATCTATTTGGACAGGCTTAATGCCTTGAGTCATGGGAGAGATTGATGACGAAAAAACGCCAACTCGGATCGTGTGTTACCTTTTTCCCTCAGCCGACAACACTTGTGGCGACGGTCGATGGAGAAGGAAAAGCCGATCTGATGACCGCCTCGTGGGCGGGGATCGTCAGCAAGACGCCGCCGACCATGGCGGTCTCGCTGCATCATAACCGCCTCACCTACGCCAATATTTGCGCCACCAAAAGCTTTAGCGTTAACCTTGTTCCGGCCCATCTTGCGGTGCAGGCCGACTACTGCGGCATCACCTCGGGGCGCAGCGCCGACAAGGTGGCGACCAGTGGTCTGACTTTGACCCCGGCGACCCTGATTGAAGCGCCTCTGGTGGAAGAGTCACCGCTCAATGTTGAGTGTCGCTTTGTCCGCGAGGTGGAGTTGGGAGAGTACCGTCTGGTGATGGGGGAGATCGTCGAGATCCATGCCCTTGAGGAAGCTTTTGCCAAATATCCACAAGGAGATGCCCGTGTCTTTGATCCTCTGGTTTATCTCGGGGGAATCCGCGAATACTGGGGGTTAGGAGAGAAGTCGGCCGACGCCTACCGGGACGGCAAACGGCTGCTCGAGAACGAAGCCGATTAGTCGTTCGGGGGAGATAGTTCTGGACACTCTCTTCCTCATTATGGTATACGCTAGAACGCTTTTTCAGCGAAGTGTCGACGTGGCCCGGAACTCGTACCGGAGCGATCACGCGTCAAACGATTTCGCATAGTTCAAGCCGCCTGGATCAACACGACCGGGACGGAAGGCTGGCGCCCCCGCCATCGTGGGAGACTTGCGCCCCGGTCACGACTCTGACGCCTTTCGACCCTGCTTCGAAAGGCGTTTTTTTCTTGAGGAAACAATGACCGAAGCACCCCGTAAAAAGACGTTACTTGATATCCAGCGGATGAAGGCGCAAGGAGAGAAGATCACCGTCCTCACCGCCTACGATTATCCCTTTGCTCGTATCATGGACAGCGCCGGGATCGACATGATCCTCGTCGGCGATTCTCTCGGTTCGGTGGTCGCCGGTTACGATACCACCTTGCCGGTCACCATGGACGAGATGCTCTACCACAGCCGCGCTGTGGTGCGTGGTGTCGCCTCGGCGCTGGTGATCTCCGACATGCCGTTTCTCTCCTATCAGGTTGACTTAAGCGACGCCAAACGCAACGCCGGGCGCCTGATCAAGGAGGGAGGGGCGCAGGCGGTCAAACTCGAGGGGGGAGAGAACATCGCCCCGACCATTCGTGCCATCGTCGAGATGGATATTCCGGTGGTGGGGCATATCGGCCTTACTCCCCAGTCGATCCACCGCATGGGGGGCTACCGGGTGCAGGGACGGCAGGAAGAGCAAGCACGGCAGCTGCTCGCCGACGCCAAGGCTGTCGAAGCCGCCGGCGCCTTTGCCGTCGTCCTTGAAGGGATCCCCGCTGCCTTGGCGCGGGAAATTACTGCGGCCCTTACCATCCCGACCATCGGTATCGGGGCCGGAGTGGACTGCGACGGGCAGGTGCTGGTGATCCACGACATCCTCGGTCTCTGTGAAAAATACTCTCCCAAGTTCGTCAAGCGTTTTGCCGACGTCTCCGGGACGATCCGTCAGGGGATCGATGACTACATCGTCGACGTCAAGCAGGGGAGCTTCCCCGGCGACGAGCACAGCTTCTAGGGTAGGGGCGCACCATGGAGATACTGACCGATCTTTCCAGCATGCAGGCGCGCTGCCTTGACCTGCGTCGGCAGGGAAAACGCATCGCTTTTGTCCCGACCATGGGGTATCTGCACGACGGGCATCTCTCCCTGTTGCAGGAGGGGCGCCAGCGTGGCGATATCCTCGCTTTGTCGATCTTCGTCAACCCGACCCAGTTCGGGCCGAAAGAGGATCTCGCCGCCTACCCGCGCGATCTTAAGCGTGACCTTGACATCGCCCGTCGTGCCGGGGTTGATCTGGTCTGGACGCCGACGCCGCAGGATGTCTACCCCGAGGGGTACGCCACCTATGTCGACGTCGAAGGTCTCACCGACACACTCTGTGGTGCCAGCCGCCCCGGCCACTTTCGCGGGGTGACGACGGTTGTCTGCAAGCTCTTCAACGTGGTGCAGGCCGATCTCGCTCTCTTTGGCGAGAAAGATTTTCAGCAGCTGGCGGTGATTCGCCGCATGACCCGCGACCTCAACCTGCCGGTGGAGATCGTCGGGATGCCGATCGTGCGCGAAGAGGATGGTCTGGCGATGAGCTCACGCAACGTCTATCTCTCCGGTGAGGAGCGGCGCCAGGCGCTGGCCCTCTCGCAGGGGATCGCGCTTGCCCAAAAACGGGCATGTGAAGGGGAACACAGCAGCCGGACCCTGCTTGCCGAGGTCCGCTCCCTCATCGAGGCGCAGCCACTGGCGCGCATCGATTATCTGCAGATCTGTCACGCCCTGACCCTGCAGGAGCAGGAAAAGGTCGATGCCGACGCCGTCTTGTTGATGGCGGTCTTTGTCGGCTCGACCCGTCTGATCGACAACAGCTATCTGCTTTAAGCCGCGCGGTCGGTACCGAAACGACCGCCGCGGGGTGAGAATCCCGATGCCGAAAAACAGAGAAGCGGCCCGCGCCAACCTCGAAAACCTCTATCGCATCTTCACCATCCCTGAAGCCCCCGAGTCGACCCTCGGGCGCGTCGATCAGGCGATTACCGACGATGTTGCCGGTTTTCTCCAGACCCACATTGTGGCGTTGGAGCGCAGCATCGAAGAGATCGAAGCTGATTTCTCTAGCCCCTGCATCCCGGAAGAGCCGACCTACGTCTCGGAATACACCGATTTCGTCAAAGAGAAACTGGTCGCCCAGTCGGTTCATACCGCCGCCCCCGGCTTTATCGGCCATATGACCTCGGCGTTGCCGTACTTCATGCTGCCGCTCTCACGGATCATGACCGCGCTCAATCAGAACACGGTCAAGGTCGAGACCTCCAAGGCGTTCACCCCCCTTGAACGGCAGGTTCTGGCGATGTTACACCGCCTTATCTACAGCTGTGACGCCCCCTTCTACAACCGTTGGATTCACGACAGCCGCCATGCCCTGGGGGCCTTCTGTTCCGGTGGGACGATCGCCAATCTGACCGCTCTGTGGGTCGCGCGCAACCGTCTCTTTGCCCCGCAGGGGAGCTTTCGCGGTATCGCTCAAGAGGGGATGGTGCGAGCGCTGCGCCACCTCGACTGTGACGGTGTCGCCTTGCTCGTCTCGCGCCGTGGTCACTATTCCCTCGGCAAGGCTGTTGACCTGCTCGGAATCGGCCGCGACAACCTGATCCTTGTCGAGACCGACAGCCGTAACCGCATCGATGTGGGTGAGCTCGAGCGGGAGCTCAAGCGCTTGCGGCAGGAGAGGATTCGCCCCCTCGCTCTGGTTGGAATCGCCGGTACAACCGAGACCGGCAACGTCGATCCGCTGTCGCAAATGGCTGATCTCGCTGCTGAACACGGCTGCCACTTTCACGTCGATGCCGCTTGGGGCGGGCCGACCCTCTTCTCCGAGAAAAACCGCCATCTCCTCGCCGGGATTGAACGGGCCGACTCGGTGACCATCGACGCCCACAAGCAGCTCTATGTGCCGATGGGGGCGGGAATGGTCCTCTTCAAAGACCCGACGGCGCAGACCGCCATTGAGCATCACGCCGCCTATATTTTGCGCCACGGCTCCAAGGACCTTGGCAGCCACACCCTTGAAGGGTCGAGGCCGGGCAAAGCGATGCTGGTCCATGCCGGGCTCTCAATCATCGGCCGTAAGGGGTATGAGCTTCTTATTGACCTCGGCATTGAACGGGCCCGCACCTTTGCCGCCATGGTCCGGCAGCATCCGAACTTTGAGCTGACCAGCGAGCCGGAGCTGAACATTCTCACCTACCGCTTCGTTCCTGAAGCGGTGCAGCAGAGTTTTCCTCACGCCACCCCAGAGCAGGCGCGGCAGCTCAACACCCTGCTCGACCAGCTTAATCAGCTGTTGCAAAAAGAGCAGCGTGAGGCGGGTAAGACCTTTGTCTCGCGCACCCGTTTACGGGTTGCTGACCATAGTGGGGAGGAGCTAACGGTGCTGCGGGTTGTTCTCGCCAATCCTCTCACCACCGCCGCCATCCTTGAGGCAGTGCTTGCTGAACAGTGTGAGTTGGTGCGGGGGGAAGAGATCGCCCCGGTGCTCTGCCAGCTCGAGCAGATCTGCGCCGCTATCGCTTCTCCCTGCAGTTGCGCCTGCTGAGACATTCCCATGCTCCAGATTTTTGCCGCCCGTTATCTTCTCCCTATCACCGCACCTCTCATTGAAGATGGCGCTCTCGCGGTGGAGGGGGAGAAGATCGTCGCGGTCGGGTCGCAGGCAGAACTCCTTGCCCGTTACCCCGAAGCGCCGCTGACCGATTTCGGTGCGGCGGTGCTGCTCCCCCCCTTCGCCAATGCTCACACCCATCTCGAACTCTCGCTCTACCCGAGGTGGCGCCAGCACTATCTCGGAGCTGAAGCCCATCCCACCAGCTTTGTCGACTGGATTCTTCAGCTGATCCGGGTCAAACGCCAGCTCGAACCCGAACTCTACCGTGAGGCGATCACCGCCGGCATTCGACTCTCCCTCGCTGCCGGAACCGGGGCGGTGGGGGATATCCTTTCCTGGTGGCCGGCGCAGGATGCTCATGAATCCTCCCCCCTTCTCGGGCGGCTCTTCTTTGAGACCCTTGGCCACGATCCTGAGCGTTGCCGCCGTCAGCTGAGCCAGATCAGCGAGCGGCTTATTGCCGGGACGGTGGGAAGGCTTTCGCTTGGGATCTCCCCCCATGCCCCCTACACCTTAAGCCGTGCGCATCTGCGTACGACCCTTGAACACTGCCGCCAGCAGAGCCATCCCTGGAGCCTGCATCTTGCCGAGTCGCTTGATGAGGTCACCTTCCTCGAAGAGAGTCGGGGGGCGCTGGCCGAGCGGCTCTATCCGGCGGTTGGCTGGCAGGATCTCCTCCCGCCCCCGGCGCGGCGGCGGCCATTCCCCTATCTCTGGGATCAGAACCCGGGGGAGGGGGGGCTGCTGGTGCATGGGGTGCAGATCAATGCGGCGGAGATCGCTGAACTCGCCGCCCGTGGCAACACGGTGGTCCTCTGCCCCCGCTCCAACGCCACCCTGGGGGTCGGTCTGCCGCCCCTTGCCGCCTACCTTCAGGTCGGGGTGCCGCTTGCTTTTGGCACCGACAGCCTTGCCAGCAATAAGAGCCTCTCGCTCTGGGATGAGATCGCCTTTGTCGCCGCCTGCTACGGCGAGGCGGTCAGTCCCGAGACGCTGCTGCAGTTGGCGACCCAGGGGGGGGCAAAAGCCCTTGGCCTTGGGGAGACGATGGGGGCGCTCTCGACGGGCTTTGGCGCCCACTTCCAGATTCTTAAACCGACCCTCCTCCCCGAGAAGGATCGCCTTCTCTCCTTCCTCTGCCAGTCGGGGCGCAGCGCCGAGGTGACGGCTCTTTATCTCGATGGTGTCGAGCGGTTGCAAAATGCGCAAACCCCCTCTATAATTCCGGCTCCCTGAAGCTGAAGGAGAGAAAAGGAATGCTCGAAGAGGTCGGCAGCGTCGTCGAACTGCAAGGCAAACAGAGTGCCATCGTGCTCTGTCAGAAGAGCAGTATGTGCGCCCACTGCGCCGCCGTGGGGCTCTGCCGCATTGGCGATGACAGCCACACCATGGTGGTCGAAGCCCTCAATCCCCTCGGGGCCAAGGTTGGCGACCGGGTGCGGCTCGCAACCAGCACGCGTACTTTTCTCCAATCCTCCTTCATGCTCTACATCGTACCGATCCTCGGTCTGCTTATCGGGGCGATTGCGGGACAGCTCATCGGGACCTACCTCGTTGTCGGGGTCGATCCTAATCTGCTGGCGGCGTTGATCGGTTTTTCTTTTCTCGCCGGAACCTTTCTGCTTCTCAAGGTTGGCAGTCGGGCGATCCCGAAAGAACAGTATATGCCGCGCATCGTCGCTATTCTCAAAGAGGATGAGCCGGTTGATCCGGAGAAAGAGTAGTTATGGGGATCAAAATCATTGCCACCAACAAAAAGGCCTACCATGACTACTTCATCGACGATGTCTATGAAGCGGGGCTGGTCCTGACGGGCACCGAGGTCAAGTCGCTGCGTCTCGGGATGGTCAACGTCAAAGAGGCGTTTTGTCGTATCCGTCGGGGTGAGGTCTTTATCGGCAATATGAACATCAGCCCCTATGAACAGGGGAACCGCGAGAACCATGAGCCGACCCGTGAACGTAAGCTGCTGCTGCATAAAGAAGAGATCGCTAAACTTACCCGCAAGGTTGAAGAGAAGGGTCTGACCCTGGTGCCGACCAAGATCTACTTCAAAGAGAGCCGGGCCAAAATCGAGATCGGTGTCGGGCGGGGGAAAAAAATGCACGACAAACGCGAGACCCTCAAAGAGAAACAGCACGCCCGCGAGACCGCTCGGGCAATCCGTGATCATCAGAGGTAATTTGTTTAAAGGTCATGGGGACGGGGCTTGGTTTGTGGCGCCAGATGTGCCATACTGAAATCGTCTGAACAACAACTCGAGGTGGGTGAGCGGTGCGTTTTTTACCTCTTTTTTCCGTCTCACCTTTCACAAGATGAATAAGGGGGTGCCCAGGTTTCGACGGGGATTGGAAGCGAAGGTGGCATGCCGGAGTGGGCTGGCTCCGTAACAAAGCCCAACACAAACAAACGCCGACAACGACGTTCGTTACGCACTGGCGGCTTAATTGCCGCCTCGTCTCCTGCCTGAGTGCCTGCGTAGGGCAAGAGACGTCAATTTAGTGGGCTAGTCCCGTCAAGGTCCGTGATGCCGGGGCGAATTAAAGCGGAATCGCCGTAGGGAAATCCTGTCGGAGGGAGTGACCTGCGGTTAAACTTAAAACACCGACTACGCATGTAGAAGCCTTACGTGAAAGATTTTCGGACGCGGGTTCGATTCCCGCCACCTCCACCATTTGATGGTCCAATAAGGACCAAGGAAGACCAGAAAGCCCGCTGATTACGCGGGCTTTTCTGTTTTTTGTGGTTATTGTTGTCCGTCAAAAGGTATTGACATCCATTAGGTTTGGGGGTATCTGGTGGGGGTACATGCTTTCTTGTGAAAGGAGATACCCCCAAAATGCCCCTGACTGACATCAAAGTGCGCAACGCAAAACCTAAGGACAAAGACTACAAACTTTTTGATGGCGACGGTCTTTTCCTTCTGGTGAACAAACGCGGTGGGAAATACTGGCGCCTCAAGTACCGATTTGAGGGGAAGGAAAAAACGCTGGCGCTTGGTGTCTATCCAGATGTTCCTCTGAGGGGACACTTTCTTGAAGAGGGTGATAAGGAAAGCTGGATTGATGGGGCTCGTGATCTGTGCGCAAAAGCTCGCAAGCAGATTGCGGCAGGGATTGATCCCGGCGCACTCAAAAAAGCGAAGAAGGTAGAAAACAGGGAAATCGATGAAAATACTTTTGAGGCCGTTGCTCGTGAATGGCATCAAAAGCAGATTGGGGCTTGGAGCGAATCCCATGCCAAGACCACGCTGCGTCGGTTGGAGCGAGATGTTTTCCCTTGGCTCGGGTCAAAACTGATCCGGGATATCGAGGCCCCTGATGTACTCAAGGTTCTGCAAAAAGTGGAGGCTCGGGGCGCTGTTGAAACAGCTCATCGGGTCAAAGTGATTTGCGGTCAGGTTTTCCGCTACGCCATCGCGACGGGACGTGTCCTGTCTGACCCTACGGCTCCTCTCAAGGGGGCGCTTACGCCGGTAAAAAAGCAACATCTTGCCGCCATTATCGACCCTAAGGAGGTCGCCCAGCTTTTACGGGCCATTGATGGCTACATCGGGGCGCCGATTGTAAAGGCCGCCCTGCAATTGCAACCTCTGGTTTTTGTTCGGCCAGGGGAGTTACGACAAGCAAAATGGGACGAGTTTGATTTGGATAATGCGCTCTGGTCGATCCCTGCCGAACGCATGAAGACACGCCAGCCCCACCTTGTTCCCCTCTCCTCTCAATCGCTACTGATCTTGCGAGATCTTTATCCAATGACCCGTCGGAGTGAATATGTTTTTCCAGGCTATCGATCTAATGCACGTCCATTGAGCAATAACGCGATTAACGCAGCTTTGCGCAGGATGGGGTATGCAAAAGATGAGATGACAGGGCATGGTTTTCGGGCTATGGCCAGAACGATTTTGGACGAGGTGTTGAAATTCAGACCCGATTACATCGAGCATCAGCTTGCCCACGCTGTCAGAGATCCTAATGGCCGGGCGTATAATCGGACGGCTCATCTTGAAGAGAGACGGGCCATGATGCAGGCATGGGCTGACTATTTAGAGGCTTTGAGGGAGGAATAAATGAAAAATCAAACCAAGATCATCGGGTATGCAGAGTTTGTTGTTTTGCTCGATGTTGAATACCCCGCAGAAATCATTCCGGGGCTGTGTCTGCGAGAGGATGGTGTCTGGGTGATGAACGATTATGATGAGTGTCCCCTTGCGCCAGCGGAGCGGGCCGCCCTTACTGAACACCCTTTGAATGATCGGACAAAACCCGTACTCAAGTTTCCTTGTAGCGTCCAAGCATTCGACGATTTTCTCAACTTTTCAGGGATGCGAGGGGCGCTCAGGGAAGATCTCTTCGACGCTTTTTTGAAAGAGAGGTTGCACACAGAGCCGTCGGATGAGGAGATTGTCCAAAAACTGAAAAATCTTGGACAGAGCATGGACATAATGGCTGTACATCTGAGGGATGATTACGGATGGACCTTTAAAAAGGTTGGTCAAATGTTGATAGGTAAACCAGATGCAACTGTTGAATATAATTCAATTTATAGGCGAGGACGCCGGCTTTACGACAAGGGGAAGGCGCGTCTTCTCAAAAAATGTCCATAAAATGTCCATTGCCTGTCCATATGTGACAGGTTCAATGTCGTCTTCACACGCCCACCGATGTTTACCCCCAAGTGATGGAGACGATTATGACACAGCACATCCTTCCCGAAACCGGCTTCCTCCGGCTTTCTCAGATTCTTGGTGATCCTAAAGCCGACCCGCCGATCCCTGCCTTGATCCCAGTATCCAAGTCCACGTGGTGGAATGGTGTTCGTACTGGTCGATTCCCCAAATCCGTAAAAATTGGTCCCCGTACGACGGCTTGGCCTGTTGAGGATATCCGGAGTCTGATTGACTCGCTCTCAACCTGATTGGCTCGGTTCGTCTTGCCATTGTCGAACTCGTACGAAAATTGGGGGGCAACTTTTTTGAACTTCTGGGGTGGAACCTTACACTCCTCATTTTCTCATTGGTGTGTGCGACCGCAACGTGGACCGCATGAACGCCCACAGAATGGCGCGCAGAACGATACGCTGCCTTGATTACCCCTATGTCTGGAGATGGAACCATGTGTCAATCAAAGACGAACGAGATCCGAGCCCAGATCGCCGAATGGTTGCAGCGCTGGCCCTTTACTGCGTTCGTGACCCTTACGGGGTCTTACTCTGGAACGCCGAAGCACACAATTGCTCCTCAGTATGAGCGCTCAGTTAGACAATTCTACGATCGGTGCTGCTCAGCACTTGAGGCACACCTTGGGTGCTTTGGCCTTTGTTGCTTGTCGAGAGGAGGGTATGTGCACGCCCATCTTCTCTTTCTTCGCGAGGACGGCAAAGCATTTTCCCCCAGGCAGCTGAATAAAATTGAGAGGCTCGTTAGGCAGGAGACAGATGCGCAGCCGATTTACGATCAGCGAGGGGTGGTCGAATACATTTTTTCTCAGCCACACATGGAACAATGCAGGGAATACGATTTGGTTGTGTACGGAGAGACAACCCTCAAAGGGCATGATAGATTCCCTGACTGAAGGGTGATATGGGGTGGTCGCACCTAAGGTAGCAGGTTGCACGGTGTAATTTGCAGGGTGCGACCTTGGTAGCTTATTCAACTAGTCGAAATAACGTTGAATTACAGTCTGTGGTCGCACATTATCTGCATGTTAGTCGCAGGCATCTCGCGTGCGCGTCTGTGCGCGTATCAGAAAACCTATGTTCTCGTCAAGACACTTCCCTTCCAGCGCTTTTATCAATCAGGTTGCATCCTACTCGGGTGCTCGACAATGAGACCCCGCCATTCGAGACATTCTCTTATCAAGTTTTTTGCCGACAAATTTTTCTGGTCGTTCAGATGGGGGGGATTGTTCCGTTTTGATCAAGGGGGGTGACAGAGGGGGTGACACAATAATGCCTGTTTCGTCCTATTTTGTGTCGGGAGCTGTCTAAACAGCCTTGTCGAGGGGATGATTTGTCAGAAGGGTGAAAAAGGAAGCCGTTTTGTGAGAACGCCGGGCCCAGCGTCTCGACCGGCGAACCGGTTCCCCTTTTCCCTGGGGGCAAAACGACTCCAAGTGGATCTGCCGTATCAAAACGGATGGGGTGTGTTGAGAGACGCGAAATAAAAGAACTACTTTGGGAAAGGGTGCAGTCCAATCAACTCGATAACGAGTCCCCTAGCGCAGTCTCGGACCAAAGCGGCTCTTCTGACGCCAGTATTGCATCGGAGTAGGTAACCGTCAAGGACTACACCATCACGCCGGTTGCTGAACTGACTGACGGGATCTGCAACATGAACGCCGGCGAGATTTCCTTCGATCAGTAAAAGACGCTGGCGGCGGCGGTGATTGGGACGGCAAGGAACGACACATCGCCAAGATCAGCAAACTTAAAAAGGACGACACTGTAAGGATGGCCGGTGAATACGTTGCCTATATTCGTGACTACCCCAAGTCAAAATTGGAGGAGAAAACCTATGGGCGTTACGTAAGATGTTTCAAGGCCGCCGAGCAATACGACATCGACAGAATGCGCGGTCTATCCCTTGAAAATCTCCGTGCGATCCATGATCGGTTCTCTGCGAACCGCATAGGGAGGCCGACGTTTGTTGCGGTCGCGACTGAGTCTGAGTTGCCGAACGAGATACGCGAGGACATAGCCGCACAGGGAGCCGAGGGCAAAATAAAGAGCGTTTTCCATAAAGAACACCATCTAATGTTGTTGCTGACATGGTGGAGAGTGAAGCAGACGCCGAAGAGATCAAACTCTACGGAAACCGTGGTCTGCATAAGATGGTCGGGGCCGGCGCCCTCAAACAATCACACTCCACCTTTTCACAACCTTTGGCGGCGAGAAAGGAATTGATGAAACGGCCAAGCGATTCGGGGACGAACTCTCGACAAAAAGAAAGCCTTGGAGTGGGCGTAATATGGCGAGGTTCAATCCCCTGCGGAGGCATTCCCAACCCAAGGCTCCTTTCCCGCTCTGCTGATAAAGAAGAGTTGTGTCAAATTATGGTACGGTTTGACTTTCTTTCCGATGCAACAGTAATGCAGGGAAGCCTTGCGCGACACATGACCGGTGACCCCCAATCGGGCAGGGTGAGAGGTGTCAAGCAAGGCTTCCCGTAAATCGTAAGTTCAGGTTGTCGCCTTGTCAAGTGAACGTTCTGCCGAAGGACTCTCCTCATCTGTATCTCGTGGGTCCGTGGACGCCCTGACTGTAGCACATCGCCATTTAAAGCCAGTCCCTCCACCCAAAAAATCACGCCACGATTTCACCATTTTCTCTCGGAATCTTCTCTCTGTTAACGACTGAAGTTACCACCTCAAGCCAAGGAGAAGCGAGATGCCGAGCCTCAATCGTCAGAACTTTCGAAAACTCAATGCCATTATTCCAATTCAGGCCCTGCGTCGGATGGAACAGGGGACGTATTTCTTCCTAAAAATGAGGGATGCATGGATCTCTTCGTCGAGATTATGACGCTTCATCGCAGAACGTCACCGTCTTCCTTGCTCATTACGACACGCTGAACAGCGACAAGATCCCCGATCCCCTCGTCATTTTCCAGCTTAACAAGACGACGCTCACTCCGCTGGCGATCGATACCGGTTCGGGTTTCCGCCGCGTCGATGATGAGCAGACCTTCACTGAATTGATCTCCGGGGTTCGTTGCTGCTCCCTCTCGGATGAAATCGCCTCGTTCCTTAACGTCTGGCTTGACAATTTAAGCGCGCAGGGTTTTCTGTTCCAAAATTTATCTTGAGCCCACATTATTGATTCCCGCCAATTGGAGACTGTCGAGCGTTTAGGGAGTGGCTCAAAAATTGGCGATTTAAAGTCACCGTCCAGTGTTCCGTCCAGCGTTCCGTCCAGCGTTCCGTCCAGCGTTCCGTCCAGCGTTCCGTCCAGCGTTCCGTCCAGCGTTCC
>PKUF01000072.1:0-2337 GCA_002869635.1 Desulfuromonas sp.
ACGCTGATAATCTTCCACCTCTTTTGAGTAGATCAGGCCATCGCAGTCAGCGCAAAGAGAGGGGATCGCTTCCAGATCGGTGACAAAGATGGTGTCGTTAAAAACGACCAGCACGTCGTCCCCCGCCTCGATGTGTGGACCGGCCAAAGCAACGGCGTGAGCGGGGCCGAGACGTTCTTTTTGTACCACATAACGGCAGTGCAGTTCGGGGAAGGTCTTGGCCATGAACTCTTCAATCTGGCCGCCATTTTCGTCGGTGATAAAAATGAACTCGTCAGGCTCTAGAGCTGTCAGCCGGTTCATGATATGTTCGAGAACGGTCTTCCCCGCAACGTTGACCAACGACTTGGCGCGGGTATGGGTATGGGGGCGCAGACGCGTCCCTTTCCCGGCAACAGGCAAAATAATCTTCATGCAACTTCCTCCGAAATTCGTTCGGGGGGAGACCCCCTTCCGCCAATAACCAGCGAGACCACCAAGGTGCGGTCTCAACAACCGATAAGGACCAGGTACTTCATGTCAGACCATCTGCTCCGTCTGCTCAGCACCGACGGCCTGCTGCGGGCCAGCATCGCCGACACCACCCTCACCTGCAATGAGGCATGCCGCCGTCAGGGGAGCGACCCCACCGCCAGTGTCGCTTTGGGGCGCTTGCTCACCGGCACCGCCCTGCTCGGCAGCCAGCTTAAAGGCGAGCAGCGCCTCGCCCTGCAGGTCGAAGGAAACGGACCGCTGCACAAAATCTTTGCCGAAAGTGATGCCGAAGGACACGTACGCGCCTCGCTCAAGAACCCCGTCGCCGGCCTGCCGCCAAAGGATGATCGTTTCGACGTCGCCGGAGCGGTGGGGCGTGCCGGGTTCCTGCATGTCTATAAGGATCTCGGCCTCGGCGAACCGTATCACGGCATGGTTCAGCTCCAGAGCAGCGAGATCGGCGACGACATCGCCTACTACCTCGCCACCTCAGAGCAGATCCCCTCAAGCGTCGCTGTCGGGGTACGACTCAGCGGCAACGGAAGCGTCGCCGCGGCCGGGGGTTTTCTGATTCAGGCACTGCCCGGCTGCCCGCCCGAACCGCTGCTCGCCCTCGAAGAGCGGATTCCGTCGCTGGTCTCAGTGACTGAGCAGCTCTTCGCCAGCCGCAGCCTCAAAGAGATCGCCAAAGAGGTGATGGGAGAGATCGACTTCGGCATTGTCGCCGAAACCGCGCTCGCCTTTCGCTGCAACTGTAGTCGGGCCCAGATTCTGCGGATGCTCACCGGCCTTAGCAAAGAAGAGCGGCAGGATCTCGCCAGCCGTGAGGATGCGACCAGCGTCACCTGTGAATACTGCCGGGAAAACTACTCTTTTACCCCGGCCGAGCTCGCCGCGCTACAGGGGTGAAAACGGATTTCGAGAGGTGCTCCTGCTCCCCCTTTGGCCGTCCAGGTAAAACGGTTCGCATCGACTTTCCCCCGAAGCAGATACCGTTCAAGGAGCATCTTTCGCCCCTCGACAAAGCTCTGGTCGTCCTCAACCGAGCCCCCCCGAGTACCGTACAACGCCAGCTCGGCACACCATTCGGGGCGAGCCAGAATCGCCGACAGCGGATCAAGCAGCGCCGGCCCTCCGGGGAGGGGGAGGATCGCCCCTTCGGCGAAAAGACTTCCTGGCGGATAGGCGACTGCCGCCACCGTCTTACCACTCACCGCAAGAGGTTCGGCCCCAGGGAGCGTTGCGACCTCGGCCGCAAACTGCGCTTCGGCCTGCTGCTTCAACGCCGCCGCATCGATAACCGGCGCCGACGGCGGAGGGGGTACACACGCGGCGAACCCCAGAAGTAAAGAAGCGATCAGAAAAAACCGATAGGGGGGCATGAACTCTCTCTTTCGCGACAAAAGCGAATCAACGGGGTGTATGGTTGCCGAGTATACCAGAGATTGCCCTGTGAAGACCACCCTCCTCCTCGCGCATCTGCTGCAACGCCCATAGCCGAGCGTAACGCCCTTTAAGTGCCAGCAATTCCCTGTGCGTCCCCCGTTCCACCACCTTCCCCCGGTGCATCACGAGAATCGTATCGGCACGCTGTGCCGTGCGCAGCCGGTGTGCCACCAGCAACACCGCCCGCCCTGCACGTTCCTGGCCCAGAAGCGCTTCAACCTTTGCCTCGCTGGCAGCGTCGAGGCGACTTGTCGCCTCATCGAGGATCAGTAACTGAGGCTGACGCAGCAGTGCCCGTACCAGACAGAAGAGCTGACGCTCTCCGGCCGAAAGGTTTCCCCCCCGCTCCGTCAACAGCGCTTCGAGCCCACCGAGCCGCTCCACCGTCTGCTCCAGTCCGCCCGCCACCAGCAGCTC
>PKUF01000072.1:2347-17054 GCA_002869635.1 Desulfuromonas sp.
CCGCCACCAGCATCTCCTTCAGCCTCTCTTCGTCAACCTCTCCCCCCGGATCAAGATTGGCGCGGATGCTGCCGGAAAAAAGAAGTGGTTCCTGCGCCACCCAGCCGATCTGCTGCCGCAGGCTGGTGCGTGAGAGACCAGCAAGCTCGGCCCCGTTAAACTCCAATCGACCCTGCTGCTCGACATAGAAACCGAGAATCAAACGGCAGAGAGTACTTTTACCACTCCCCGTCGCTCCGACCAGCGCCAACGTCTCCCCCGGGCGCAGTGACAGATCCACACTGTCAAGCACTGACTCCCCTTGTCGATAGGCAAAGCCGAGTTCACGGCCGCAAAGACCTTCTCTCTGGGACGGAACCTCCCCCTCTCCCCCCTCTTCAACCTCTTCGTCGAGCAGGGCGAAGATACGCTCGAGAGAGGCGTTGCTCGCTTGCAGCACGGCGTATTTGGCCGAGAGGTCACGCAAAGGGGCAAAAAATTTCTGCACATACTCGATAAATGCCACCAAAGTCCCAAACGTGACGCTCCCGGCGAGAAGTTCGCCGCCGCCATACCAAAGAATCGCCGCCACCGCCAGGCTGCCGAGGGTCTCGACCATGGCATAAAGGGCAGCATCGGCGCTGATGACCTCAAGAGTGCTGGCGCGATACTCCTCCTGAAGCTCATCAAACTCGGCAGCACTGCGCTCCTCCTGGCTAAAAAGACGTAGTTCGCTCATCCCCGCCAACCGTTCAGCGAGATAGGCGTTAAGGGTCGCCAGGCGCGAGCGCACCTGACGGGTGGCAGGACGCATGCGACGGCGGAAACGCAGCAGCACCAAAATGAGAAAGGGGATGACCCCGAGAGTCACCAGCGCCAAACCATCGTGTAGGGTAAAGAGGATTGCGACGATCCCGGCAAGAGTTACGAGATCACCAAGCGCCGCAACAACCCCAGCACCGAAGAGTTCGCCGACGTTTTCCACATCGCTGGTGAGGCGAGTGACGAGCCGCCCCGAGGAGTGGCGATCAAAAAAGGAGAGGGGGAGACGTAACAGGTGAGCAAAGGAGTGCTGGCGCAGATCGGCCATGATCTTCTGCCCCACAGCCTGCACCAAATACCCTTGGGCATAGATCAGCAGAACCTCGACAACAAGGACAGCGAAATAGACAAGGGCAACCTTAAGGAGCAGCGTCTGATCGGCGGCGAGGATACCGTCGTCGATCGCGACCTTGAGCAGCCAAGGCTGCACCAGCTTACAGGCGGCGACCGGCAGCAACAGCAGCAGCGCCGACCAAGCGGACCCGGCGTAGGGGCGAACTCCTTTGAGAAAACGTAAGAAAAGGCGAAGATCAAGCCCCTTGCCGCTGATTTCGTCGATATGGGGGGCATTGCGATGGCTCATCCCAACCCCTCCAATTCGTCATGCAAGCGCTCCTGCTCCCAGAGCTGGGCATAGAGTCCAGATTGCTGCCGTAGAGTCTGCGGTGCGCCGGATTCAACCAGCGCCCCTTGATCGAACACCAGCACCGTGTCGCAACGCTCAAGCAGCGCCAGTCGCGCCGAGACAAGCAACACGGTGCGCCCGACAAGATGCGGCTGCAACGCTTCCCATACCCGATTCGCCGTCAGCGCGTCGAGATGACTGAAAGGATCGTCAAGAAGCCAGAGAGCCCCTCCCCGCGCCAGAGCCCGACCAAGGGCAACCCTCTGTCTCTGGCCACCGGAGAGGCTCTTCCCTCCCTCCCCGACAAGAGCACCCTGGGCCGTTACGGCATCCTTGATCAAATCCTCAAGAGCGACCGCCCGCAACAGCTCGACCATACGTGCATCGTTTTGCGCGTCAGCGTCAACGGCATAAAAGAGATTTTCCGCAACACTACCGGAGAAGAGACGTCCCTCTTGTGGCACAGCAGCAAGACGGCGGCGGTGGGCAGCGCCATCAAGAGCTGTTAGATCAATGCCGTCGCAGAGAATCATATCGGCCGAAAGAGGGTCGAGACCACTCAGAAGACGCAAGAGTGTGCTCTTGCCGCTCCCCGGAGGCCCGGCGATTCCAACCAAGGTGCCGGCAGGGATGTCGCAGGAGACTCCCTGCAAAGCCGGGGTCGCGGCGCTGCCGTAGCGATAGCTCAACCCTTTTAGCTCCAACGCCATCCCTTCACTTAACGCAGGGGCCTCATCACCCGCATCTTCCGGGGGGGTGTGGTCGAGGAGCTCCTGTACCCGTTCCATCGAAGCGCTTGCCCGCTGCAACAGCGAGAGGACCCAGCCGAGCATCAACGTCGGCATGGAAAGCTGGACAATATAGACATTGACCGCCACCAGTTCCCCAAGGGTCAGCTCTTGCGCCGTCACCTTGGCACCACCATAAGCGAGAACCAACAACGTCCCAAGCGGTCCGACCAGAGTCATGATCGGCTGCATCAGAGAACGCAGACGGGCCAAAGCAAGGTTGCGCCCGAGATAGTCACGGTTCAGCGCCTCAAATCGTTCTTGCTGCAACGCCTCGAGGGTCTGGGCCTTGATCACCTCGATCCCCGTGATCCCCTCCTCAACGGCGCTGCTCACCTCCCCCACGCCTTGCTGCACCCGGCTCGAGGCGACAAGCAGGCGCCGGCTCAGGCTTCGCGCCGCCAGCAGCAAAAAGGGATAGGGGATCAACGCCACCAGGGTCAGGCTCGGCGAGATCGTCAACAACACTCCCAGCGTCGCCAGATAGAGGATAGCGCTGTTGGCAATCGTCATCAGCCCGAACCCGGCGAACATTCGAAGACTTCCCAAATCGTTCGTACAACGCGAAAGGAGATCGCCGGTGCGAAAATCGGAGAAGAAGGGGAGCGGCTGACGCAGCAGATGGGCAAAGAGGTCATGGCGCAGATCAACCTCGATAAAACGAGCGGTGTGGAGAAAACGGTGCCGGGAGCGGATGCGAAAGGCGCCGCGCAACAGGGCCGTCAAAACCATGGCCAGCGCAGCGTAGAGCAGCAGGTCGTAATCGCCGGCGGCGAGCGCGTCGATCCCTTGTTGCAGCAGGCGCGGTAACAGCATGGCAAGCAGGTTGGTCAGCAGCAGCCAGAAAACACCGGCGATGAGTATTTTACGGTAACGACGGGCGTAAGGAAGGAGCGAAGCGAGGCCCTTCATCCCTGTTCCTCTGCAAAAGCGGGATGCCGGCGCAGAATCTCCAGGACTCGATCGGCAACAAAACCGTTGAGCAATCCCGAGACGAGGGCGGCGAGAAGAAGCCAAGGATAGAGACGCCAGAGATCGGGGTGGCGCACCAGTAACAGCCAAGCGATGAGGAGCTGACCGCTGACATGACCGACCGCACCAAGGAGTGAGATGCCGATAGGTCCGAAAAGGCGGGGGAAGAAGCGACGGACGCCGCACATAAGCATCACGGCACAGACGCCACCGCTAAACGAGAGGAAGAAGCCGGGGGAGAAGAGACGCCCGAGCAGCAGCGAGCCGATACCGATCCGCCCTAGAGTGACCGTCCAAGCGGCGCGATCGCCATAGAGAAAGAGCGCCACCAGCGTCAGAATGTTGGCAAGACCGAGGCGAAACCAGGGAAGCGGCGACGGTAGAAGCACATCGACAGCATGCAGCCCTACCGCCAACGCCGTAAAGAGGGCGACGAAGTGGCTACGACGGGCTTCGGCCAGAGCCGAGGGGTCAACGGGTGATGAGGTCATGGGACGAGGCGCTCTCCCCTTCGATCCGCAGCAACAGATGATTGGGGACACAGGCGATCAGCTCGCCGGGATGAGCGATGCGACCGAGGGCGATGCAGAGTTTGTGCGGACAGGGGGAACTGACAATCCGTGCGCCACCGTGAGCAACTTCGATCTCGCTCTCACCCAGCGGCCCCTGAAACCGCCAGCGACCTGAGGCGGTCAGTGGGGCGGCATAGAGGACGGCGCCATCCTGCTCTACCAGGAGCCTGGCCCCTTTTCCCTGCGACCGGGTCACCGGCAGGGTGATGAGAATCAACGCCAGAAGAACAAAAAGAAGCAGGCGATCCCCCAGGGTCATCCGGCGCCAGAGCGCACTTACGGCCATGTCACCCCCGAAAGGGTAGGAGAGGTGTGAACCGCACCATCAACTGTCACCAGCAGCGCCGAGGCGTGATAGCTTTCAACGAGCGGGAACCCTTTTTCCGGGCCGAGAACAAAAAGAGCGGTCGCCAAGACGTCAGCGAGCATGGCGCCGTCAGCAACGACCGTCACCGTCTGGCAGCGCCGCGCCGGTTCCCCCGTGGAGGGATCGAAAAGATGGTGATAACGCTCCCCCTCAATCTCAACGAAGCGCTCATAATCGCCGGAGGTCACCACCGCCCCACCTTCGAGGCTAAGGGTCGCCAACACCTCTCCCGCTTGGCGCGGATGCTGGATACCGATCCGCCAGAGGCGGTCGGGTCGACTACCGACAAATCCGATATCGCCGCCGGCGTTGACACTCCCCCAGACCTCCCCGGCCCTGGAGAGCACGGCGACGGCGCGATCGACAGCATACCCTTTAGCGATCCCACCGAGATCGACCGCGACGGCGGGTGCGCGCTGCGCCATCCCGATATCCGTCAAACTCACGTCACCGGGGCCAAGATCACGCAGCAGCGGTGCCAGCTCCTCAGCTGTGGCGTGGTGTGGTGTCTCGCTCTCCAGCGCCCAGAGGGCTTTGATCCGCCCCAAGCCCAGATCGAATGCGCCGCCACTTTTCTGCGCCAGCTCAGCGCCGAAGGCGATAACCGAGGCGGTCTCGGGATGCACCGCTAGCGGTGCTGTTGTCATATTGAGACGAGCGACATCACTGGACGGGTTGATCGGACTCATCAGCGCCTCGATCCGGGCGATCTCGGCAAACGCCTCACTGACTGCTGCCTCGAGGCGGGACGCATCGGCACCGTGAAGATCGATCTCTACCACTGTTCCGAGAAGGATCTGACTGCGCCGTACATCGTAGGAGGCAGGAAAGAGGAGCTGCCGCAGCAGCAGTGCTGCGACAAGCAGCCCCAGCAGCGTCAGAACCCGGCGCACCGTCCTAGACGTCCTCGACGATCTCACCGATCAGATCGTAGTCGGACGAATCGGTGATCTTAAGCGGAACAATATCGCCAATCTCAGCTTGACCGGCGGTGATATAGACCAAGCCGTCGACGTCGGGAGCCTGACGGCCGCTGCGCCCACGCAGCAAGAGCTCGGTCTCTTCACTGTACCCTTCCACCAGCACCGGTTCAATCCGCCCTACCAACTGGCGGTTTTTACGGAAAGAGACTCGTGCCTGGGCCTTCATCACCTTTTGGTAGCGGCTCTTTTTGACCCGCGCCGCGACCTGCTCCGGCAGTTCGGCCGCGCTCGTCCCCTCCTCGCGGGAGTAGCGAAAGACCCCGACCCGTTCGAAATGCCCCTCTTTGACGAAGTCGAGGAGCCGGTTGAACTGCTCGTCACTCTCGCCGGGAAAACCGACGATAAAGGAGGTCCGCAGCGTCGCGTCAGGCAGGTAGCGGCGGATGCGCTCAATCAGAGCACGGATGCCGGCCTCGTCGATGCGACGATTCATGGCGGTAAGGATCGTATCGTCGACATGCTGCAGAGGGATATCGAGGTAGTTGCAGATGCTGTCGTGCCGTGCCATCAGGTCAAGAAGCTCATCACTGATTCCGTCCGGATACGCGTAAAGAAGGCGCAGCCAGCCAAGCCCCTCAATCTTGACCAGTTCGGCCAGAAGCGTTTCGAGACGGGCTTCGTCCTCCCGGTCATGGCCGTAGGCGGTGACATCCTGAGCGATGAGATTGATCTCCCGCACTCCGGCGACGACCAGCCCTTGAACCTCTTCCACCACCGAGGCGATACTGCGGGAGCGCAACGCCCCACGCAACTGCGGGATCACGCAGTAGGAGCAGTGGTTAGAGCACCCCTCGGCGATCTTGACGTAGGTCGAATAGAAGGGGGATGACTGCACTCTCGGGGTGGTGTGATCGTAGAGAAAATCGGGGGTACCGATGACGCTACGCGGTGCCTCCGCTCCGAGCTGGGTCTCGATCAGCTCCACCAGTCGCGGCGCATCGCCGGTGCCAACGAAAAGGTCGACTTCGGGGAGCTCGCCAGCAAGTTCCTCCTGATAACGCTGTGAGAGACAACCGCTCACCACCAACAGCTTGCAAGCCCCTTTCTGCTTGAAGTCGGCAACTTCAAGGATGGTCATCACCGACTCCTCCCGGGCATCCTCGATAAAGGCGCAGGTGTTGACGATGATGATATCGGCAGCCGCCTCATCAGTGGTGATCTCATAACGATCCATCGGAAGATGCCCAAGCATCACTTCGGCGTCGACCAGATTTTTGGGACAGCCGAGGCTGACCAGCGAGACTTTCTGTTTCATCTGTTCCTCAACGGGAGAGCCTCCCGCGATAGTGGTCCGCAGCGAACTAGGACCGCATGTTGACGTACTGGAGTTCGATCCCGAAGTCTCCCCCTTTGAGAAGCTGAATCACTTCCTGCAGGTCATCGATCTTCTTCCCCGTCACCCGGACCTGATCATCCATGATCTGGGCCTGAACCTTGAGTTTGCTCTCTTTAATCGTTTTGACGATCTCCTTCCCCTTCTCTTTGGAGATCCCCTGAACAATTGCGGCCCGCTGACGTACCGCCCCGGCCGATGCCGACTCTTTCTTACCGAAATCAAGGCAGCGAGGAGAGACATTGCGTCGCACCAACTTCCCCTTCAGGATATCGACCACGGCATCAAGCTTATAGTCGTCAGCGGCGAGGATGGTGATCGCTTCATTCTCGAGCTCAATTTCGTTATGTGTCCCCTTGAAATCGTAGCGCTGCCCAATCTCTTTGCGGGCCTGATTGACAGCGTTGTCGATCTCCTGCAGATCAACGGTGGAAACCACGTCAAAACTCGGCATTGTTCTATCCCTTCTTTGCGGTCATCGGGCTCGCAAAGCTGGCGAACCGAATGAGAAACCGCCCCACGGCCAAAGCAGCAGGGCGGCAGATGTTGTAAAGAGACTTCTTTTGGTTCAGAAACCCAGACCGCTTCCGGTGGGTCGGACCACATCGACCCCAGGCGGCATCATGAACCGGAAGTCAAGACTTGACAGTCCACGGTTGATCCGCCCGTCATTGAATTCGATGATCGTGCTGTTGCCGTTGGGATCAAAAACCGTGCTAGAGAGGATGGGGAAATATTCCGGCGGCCGCCCCGAGGTATGATCTTGTACCGCCCGTCGATCAACCACCAGCAACAGCCGGGTGATCAGCGGCGAGGAGCGCCGGGGTTTGAGTTCAAGGACAGGGTTCCCTTCCACATCCACATCAGGGATGGCAAAGTGAATTGAAAAATCGCGAGAGAGATTTCCCAATCCGGTCAGGAAGGTGGCAGGGTCATCGGCCCGGGCGCTATCGACCACGCTCAGGTCACTCTCGATGACCTGGCTGTTCTCCGGCAGGTAAACCCACATGGTGTGTCCATCCGAGACGATCTCCTGCTCTGTCGGAGCACTGTATTCCCAACGGAACATCGCCAACGGTGCCCGATTGACACGACTGTTGGAAGCAAAACGGATCTTGACCTCTCCTTGTCCTCTTTGAATCTTGTCAAGCGAGGCGATACGCGACTGTTGGAAAAAATCAGCCGTGAAATCATGGATCGCCGCGGTCGCATCACTCTTAAAGGGAGCCTCCACCGTTGCAATCACGTCACTTCGCCCATAGGCAAAAACGCTCGAGGAGAGAAGCAAAAGACCGCAGAGAAGCGACGCTATCCGTAAAAACATCATAAAGGTCTCCTTGAACAGAGAATTCCAGGCCACCCTCTAGAGGATGACTCTATCGTGATTGCGAACCGAGAGGACTGAAACAACACCGTTTTCGAGATCGAACTCCATGGTCCGACCGTTGTTCCCTCCCGTATCTTCAGCGAGAAGCGGAATTCCTAATTCCCCAAGAATCGCGTGTGCCGCTTGAATATTGCGCGATCCGATCCCCTCGCTACTGCGCCCCGTTCCCGGTGCGTCGGCAAACATGTTGGCCCCACCGACCAGTTTGGCACGGAGGCGATTGGGCTCCGCCCCCTGATGTTGCAACAGTTCTATCATCTCCTGCAACGCCATATCGACAAACTTACTGGTACGGGTCTCGCGGATTCCGGCACGGAAATAGGGGAGCATAGTATGAGCCAACGCCCCGATTTTTATCTCCGCATCATAAAGGGCGATCCCGAGGCAGGAACCAAGACCATAACTCACCAACACCGTCGGCGCTGTGGCAACCTTGATTTCGGCGATGCCGACTCTCTCACGCAGAGCGCTCACTTTGCTTCCTCCACCGCCGCCAGAATGACCTCAAGCGAGGCGGGATCGGGCAAAAGAAAGAAGTGCCCGTTGATTTTCTCGGCGAGATCACCGAACCCATGAAACTCGGTCTCAACCAAAAGTGCCGTGTCTCCCGATTCACTCAACTCGATAAGAACATAGTCGACCACCGCACCAGCCATATCGAAGGCAAATTGAGGGATTGAGGGAATCATCACTCGGTGCAACACTCCACCAAGCGCCGTCAAATACGCCGAGGCAAGGATATTGCCGACCTCTTTCAGAGTCGAGATTCCGATCTCACTCAAGGCGATACCGTCATCCTCAGAACCGAGAAGCCGCCCAACCAACCGCCTTGCACTCTCCTCCGGGAAAACCAGCAGCATATTCCCACGAACATCGCCGAGCAGTTGCAACGTGATTCCGGCAACCACCGTCTCGGCGCCACCGAGAAGCGTCGGGACATCAGCGATATCGGCCAACGTCACCTTCGGCACCCGCAGCAGCACCGTCTCGCCTATCATCTGAGACAGAGCCGTTGCCGCATGCCCCATCCCGATATTGCTCACTTCCCGCAAAAGGTCGAGATTCTCTTCATTCAAGGGTGTAAAACTCATGCGTCCTCTCCGACCAACCGATTGGTGGCCCGCCCCGGCCCACCATCAAGCAGAGCCTGGGGATCGAGAATAAAGATTAAGGATCCATCACCGAGAATCGTCGCACCGCTGACGCCACTGAGACGATCAAGAGGGGAGGCGAGGGTTTTAACAAACGCCTCACGCTGTCCGGCAAAGCGATCGACAACAAGACCAAGACGACGACCACGAAATTCGGTCACAACGACGGGAACGGTCTCTCCCGTTGCATGGGTCGGCAGTTTCAGTACCTTGTTCAGAGAAATCAGCGGGACCATTTCGTGGTCAAGGGGAACAACCATCTGCCGCCCTGACGAGCGGACCTCGGAACGCTCGATCTCCAATGCCCGCTGCACACGGGTAATCGGAATCCCCAGAGTCTTGCCGTCACACTCCACCAACAAAATTTGAATAATCGCCACTGAAACCGGCAATTTCAGCTGAATCCTCGTCCCTTCGCCAGGAGAGGTAATGATGTCAAGGGTCCCGCCGAGCGCTTCAACTTCAGCCTTGACCACATCCATCCCGACCCCACGCCCCGAGGTCTCGGTCACCTGAGCGGCGGTAGAAAAACCGGGGTGACAAACCAGCTGAAGCACTTCCCGCTCACGCAGACCTCGCGCCTGAACCGGAGAAAGGAGCCCTTTTTCGATCGCTTTCTGACGGATCGACTCAACATCCATACCGCGACCGTCGTCCCCCACCTCGACCACCACCAGATCTTTTTCACGCCAGGCCGAGACAGACACCTCTCCTTGGCTCTCGATCCCGTGATCAACGGCGTTGCGCACCATATGGGTGAGAGGATCGCTCAGATGCTCAAGGATCGCTCGATCAAGCTCGATATCGGCAACCTCGTGGCAAAAGTTGACCTCTTTGCCACATTTGCGGGCAAGATCGCGTACCACCCGCGGGAGGCGACCGGTGACACTCTCAAGCGGCATCATCCGCACCTGCAGAACATGGTGATGTAGATCTGTCACCAAGCGGGAGAGTCGATCTAGCCCGGCCCGGGTCTCCTGCCAACTCTCCTCTCGTACCGAGGTCTGTAACATATAGCGATTGGTGATCAGTTCACCGGTCAGATTGATAAACTGGTCGAGTAGTTCGGTGCGCACCCGTACCGTGCGACTACCATCTTCTCGACGTCGTGCCCGAGGTTCGGCAACGGGAGCGGCAAAACCGACCCGTTCAACATCGGCCATCACCAAAAGGCTTGCCCGTACCTCATCGGCGGACCGATCACTCTGCAGAGTTATTTCGATTTTGCGAGCTGCTTCCCCCTTCCGCAACTGCTCTTCACCAGGTCGAGAGTTGAGAACAGTCCCCATCCTCCCGATCTCTCGCAACATGATCAAAGCTCTGGCAGCCGGAGCGGCCGCGTCTTCGGCGAGCTCAATCACCAGTTGCAGTCGCCCTGAGGCAACAATCTCCGAAGAACTCTCCTCGCTCGCCTCCGCCTCAATTTCCGGCTGCTCGTCGTCAGCCTTCTCGGGGAGCGGCTCAACAGAGACAGAAGTTCCCTCCACCTCCTTCTTTGAGGGGGCTGGAGACGTGAGAAAGTCGGCGATTTCCCGCTCGTCGCGTTCGGCACTGATATCCTCGAGCAGACCTTCGAGCAAATCGGTTCCAGCAAGGAGACGATCCACCGCTTCCGGTGGAACGACACCACTTTGCCGAAAGCCGTCCATCAAATCTTCAAGATGATGGGCAAGCTCCGCCGTTCGATCGTATCCCATGGAGGCCGCCATCCCTTTGATCGAATGGGCTTCGCGAAACAGCGCGTCAATCCCGTCACGATCAGCAGGATCGTTCTCCAGCGCCAGCAACAGAGCGCTCATTTTTTTGAGGTGTTCCGCCGTTTCAGAGAGGAACATCCCTCGATATTTGGACATATCCATGGGTCGAATCCGCCCCTGTCAGCCTCAGGCGCCCCCTCCGGCGATACGCTGCACCACCTCGAGAACCCGCGACTCCTTAAACGGCTTGACAATAAAGTCACGGGCACCGGCCTGCACCGCCTCAAGGACCAACGCCTCTTGACCGAGAGCGCTGCACATCACCACTTGCGCCTCAGGGAACTCGCGGTTTATATCCTCGAGCGCCTCGATCCCGCTTTTCATCGGCATGACGATATCCATCGTCACCATGTCGGGACGCAGCTCACGGTACATTTCCACCGCCTCGTTGCCGTTGCTCGCTTCGCCGACCACCTCATGCCCGGCCCGAACGAAGATATCCTTGAGCATGTTTCGCATGAACAGGGCATCGTCCACTACGAGAATCTTAAGCCCCATCATCTCCTCCTGTCGCTTTGATTACGCCTGATCGAGCGTCGTCAACAGACGTTCGATGTCGAGCATGTTGATCACATCGCCCTCGCGTTCAAGGGCTGCCCGGATGTAGCCATGCCCCAACCGCTCTTGCGGTACCGGGAGGAGACTATCCGATTCGAAGGGAACGATTCGCTCGATCGCCGTCACCGCCAGTGCGAGGGTTCCCAGTGAGGGAGGCAAGACAACGACCCTCTCTCCACACTCAGCTTGGCTGAAACCGAGATAGAGGGGAAGGTCAAGAACCGGCAGGATCGTCCCATGAAAATTAAGTGCCCCCCGGTAGTGCCCCGGAGCCCTGGGAATATAGAAGAGCGGCGGCGACTCAACAATCTCCTGGATGTGCGCTACCTCCAGTCCATAGCGCTCGTCGCCGAGGGTGAAGATGAGAACCTTCTCCATGCTAAACCTCGTCCGTCGGCTCCTCAATCTGGAAACATTTGACCCTCTCGAGCAGTTCGTCAGCCAATGCCGAAAGCCCTTGGGCAGCGTGGGCCATCTCCTCCATCGAAGCGGTCTGCTCCTCGGACGCGGCGGAGACCTCTTCGGTGGCCGCCGCGTTGTCGGTCACCACCCGCGAAATCTCCTCGATCGCCGTGACCATGCTGCGCGCTCCGGCGGTCTGATTTTCGGCAAGCTCGGCAATACTGGTCGCCTTCGACTGAGTCACATTGGCATCTTTGATGATCGCATCGAAGCTAGAACCGGTACTGTTGAGGGCACTGCGCCCCTTGTCCATCTCGGTCATGTTCTGCTGCATCGAGTTCTGTACCCGCTGGTTCTCCTCGCGGATACTTTCAATCACTCGGGTAATCTCCGCCGCCGACTCGCTGGTCGAATCGGCAAGTTTGCGGATCTCTTCGGCGACCACGGCAAAACCACGGCCATACTCCCCTGCCCGCGCGGCCTCGATGGTGGCGTTCAGGGCAAGGAGGTTGGTCTTACCGGCAATCCCGGTGATGACATCGACGATCTTGCCGATTTTCTGCACCTGCCCACCGAAAGCGGCAATCTGCTCGCCGTTCTCCTCAAAATCCTCAAGGACTTGTTTCATCAATGCCGTCGTCTCACGGGCAACATCCCCCCCCTGTTGCGCCGTGGTCACCGTCTCGGCGGCAGAACGAGAGAGTTTGCCCGCGGAAGAGGCCACCAGATCAATGGAGACCGCCATCTCTTTAATCACCCGGGACGACTTCTCCACCATTTCGGCCTGAGTCTCAGCGCCTCGAGTGATCTGCTCAATCGTCCCGGCAACCTCATGCGAAGAGGCGCTCACCTGCTCAGCGGTGGCGGAGAGCCCCTGTGCCGAATCGGCAACCCGGGTCGAGCTGGTACGGATGTAGCCGACCAATTCGCGCAGATTGTCGAGAACCCGGTTGAGGGAGTGAGTCAGATCCTGCGTTTCATCCGGGAAGGAGGAGGATGGGATAACGATATCCTGCGACAGATCCCCTTGGCCGAGCCGTTCCGCCGCAATATTCAGACGACGGATATTGGCGGTAAAGGCCCGCGAGAAGATTGAGCCAAGGATCAAACCGACGAGCAAAGCCCCCCCCATGGAGACGATCTGCTGAAACTCTTCCGGGACCCCAAGCATCGGGACCACCAGATCGAGAATGACGATGGAGGCCACCACGAAGATGAAGCCAAGTATGAACTTGTAGCTGATTTCCACGCGCATCGTTCCGCTCCTTGATCAGTATCGCAACCGTATTGGTCGTTTCGTCGTTAAAACATCACTAGTTGAGCCGCTGGTAGACTCGCTCTTCCGGATCGAGACAGGCAAAGCGTTCACGCACCGGCGGCAGCAACGTTTCAGCCTTGCCGAGCACCAAGACTCCGCCGGGAGTCAGCGCCGTGTAAAAACGTTCAAGAATCCGCACCTGCTCCTCCCGCCCGAAGTAAATCAGGACATTGCGGCAGAGGATCAGATCCGCTTTGGGATACGACTCTTCCCCGAGCAGATCAAGAGGTGCAAATCTCACCAGAGAACGGACCTCCGACTTCAAGCGGAAGCGCGCCCCGACCACCTCAAAGTAACGCTCACGCACCGCCAGCGGCACCTCAAGCAGACGGGTAGCATCGTACTCCCCCTGCGCCGCTTGTTGCAAGACCGGGGCGCTCAGGTCAGTGGCGAGGATCTCCACCGGCAACGGCCCTGACGCATCTCTGCAGAGCAACGCCAACGAATAAGGCTCTTCGCCGCTGGCACATCCGGCACTCCAAAAACGGAGAATCTCTTTCTCCTGCCCCTGCTGCTGCAACGTGGGGAAGACCTCCCGCTCAAGCAGACGGAACATGGAGGGGTTGCGAAAGAAATGGGAGACATGGATGCTCACCGTCGCCAAGAGCGCATCGAGTTCCTGCTCACTCTCTTCGAGCAGCGCCAGATAGGGGGAGGCACTGGCAAAGCCATGCGCCCGCACCCGAATAGCGATACGGCGCTTAATACAGCCATCCTTGTACATTCCGAGGTCAAAGCCGCGCCGTTCGACGAGCAGCGCCCGCAAACGCTGGAAATCGTCGTCACTAAAGTCACCACCGACAAACGGCCCCGTGTTGCGTGCGGTTGTTGTTGTCATGATCTCCCCAAGCCCCCCCGACCACGGTATAAGCTTAGCAAACTTCGCTCCAATTCCGACATCCGGCACACAACCGTCTAAGGCTCGGTGGCCGCAAAGTGATTGAATCCAACGTTGTCTGGGGTCAATGGGAGTCCGTCGTGACCGATCAGCTGCAAAGGTTCACCGGGAGACGTCACTTCACCGACACAGCTTAAAGGGAGACAGAGATGCTCTGCCAGAGCAAGAACCTCGCTCTCCTTCTCAGGAGGAATCGCCGCCAGCAACTCGTAATCCTCACCACCGCTCAGTGCCAGGTCATACCTCAAAGGGCTTGCTGCTGTCACCATCAGATCGGCGCAGAGAGGAAGGCGGCCCAGTTCGATCCGCGCACCAACAGCAGAGGCACGACAAATGTGACCAAGATCGGCGATCAAGCCATCCGAGAGGTCAATCATGGCGTGTGCAAGACCGGCCGAAGAGAGGCCACGACCGAGGGCCACCCGCGCTTCCGGGTCATGATGTCGCTGTGCCAATTCCGGAGAAAGAGGCTCATTCGCCAGCAATCGTTGCAACGCCAGTGCACTTGCGCCTAACGTTCCGGAGACGTAGAGACGATCTCCGGGGCAGGCCCCGCTACGTCGCAGCGCCTCACCCTTGGGGGCGCTGCCAACCACCGTCACCGAAAGCATCAGTGGCCCCGGTGAACGACAGGTATCCCCCCCAACCAGCACCATACCGTAGTCGCCGAGTCGCTCGGCGATCCCTTGCGCCAACGCCTCAATCTGCGACACCGTCGCCGTCGCCGGCAAGCCGAGCCCGAGGTAGAGATGCCGCGGAACCCCGCCCATAGCGGCGATATCACTGACATTGACC
>PKUF01000050.1 GCA_002869635.1 Desulfuromonas sp.
CCGTTTCGGAAGATTCGATGCGTTTCGGTCTCGGCGCGGTTAAAGGGGTCGGGGCGGCGGCGCTTGACTCAATCCTTGAGGTTCGCAAAGAAGAAACGTTCGAATCGCTCCACGACTTCTGCGAGCGGGTCGATCTGCGCAAGGTCAACAAGAAGGTGATCGAGGCGCTCGTCAAGTGCGGTGCCTTCGCCTCTCTTGGGGGGAAGCGATCTCAGTATATTGCTGTGCTCGAAGAGGTGATGGAGGGGGCACAGAAGCTGCAGAAGGAGAAGGCGCTGGGGCAGGAGTCGCTCTTCGGGGCCGAGGAGATCGTTGTTGCCCCTGGTGGCCACGGTCACGGTCAACTGCCGGAGATGGATGAGTGGGCCGAAAACGTTCTGCTTAGTTTTGAGAAAGAGGCCCTTGGTTTCTACATCACCGGGCATCCTCTAGCGCGCCATGCCGATGCGATCAAGCGTTTTGCCACCTGTGACAGCGCCGGTCTTGTCGATCGGGCCGATAAGGAAGAGGTGAGAATCTGTGGTATTGTCGCCGGCATGAAGGAGCTGATGACCAAGAAGGGGGACCGGATGGCTTTTGTCACCCTTGAGGATCTCTCCGGTTCGGTCGAGGTGGTGGTCTTCCCCGAGACCTTTGCCCAGGCCTCTGAGGAACTCAAGGGGGAGGAGCCGCTTCTGGCAAGCGGTACTCTCGACGTTGGTGAAGAGACGGTCAAGCTGATGGCGACGGAGATTCTCACTCTGCGTGAGGTGAAGGAGCGGCTCACCCGCCGGGTCCGCTTTCGTCTCACCACGCCAGGGCTCGACGAAGATCAGCTGCGCTCCCTGCGCACGGTGATGGAGAGGCATCGCGGCAATTGCGAATCGGTTATCCATCTGGTGATTCCCAACCGCAGTGAGACGGTGATCGCCCTGCCGGAAGAGCTAAAAGTTGCCGCCAATGATGAAATCATGGATGACACAGAGAAGCTCTTCGGCTATAACGTGGTAACATTCGAGTAAGTGGTCAGGCCATTTGGCAACATGTGACGATCCCCCAGGACCATTCGCGCCTCCTCATGGCGCCGCGGGATCTAGGATAAGGAGACAGAAAAGCGATGCAGTTTTTTCTCGATTTTGAAAAACCTCTGGTTGAGCTTGAACAGAAGATCAGCGAACTTAAATCGTACTCCACCCATACCGTCGATTTTACGTCGGAGGTACGTAAGCTTGAGAAGAAGGCGAATAAGCTCCGTGACGAGATTTTTTCAAATCTCTCGCGCTGGCAGCGAACCCAGCTTGCCCGCCATATCAACCGTCCCTTTACCCTCGACTTCATTGAGAATATCTTTACCGATTGGTTTGAGGTGCATGGTGACCGTAACTTCCGTGACGATCCGGCCCTGGTCTGTGGCTTCGCCCGTATTGATGGCCGTCCCTGCTGCGTGATCGGGCACCAAAAAGGGCGTGACACCAAAGAGAAAGTCTACCGCAATTTTGGCATGCCGAACCCTGAAGGGTACCGCAAGGCGCTGCGGGTGATGCAGATGGCCGAGCAATTCAAGATGCCGATCTTTACCTTCGTCGACACGCCGGGAGCCTTCCCCGGCATCGGTGCCGAAGAGCGTGGCCAGGCCGAAGCGATCGCCCGTAACCTGCGCGAGATGGCGGCGCTGACCGTGCCAGTGATCGTCACCGTCACGGGTGAGGGAGGCTCTGGTGGCGCGCTCGCCATCGCTGTCGGCAATCGGGTCCTGATGATGGAATACTCGGTCTATGCGGTGATCTCCCCTGAGGGGTGCGCCGCTATCCTTTGGAGTGACGGGGCCAAAGGGCCGCAGGCCGCCGAGGCCCTTAAACTTACAGCGGCGGATATCCAGTCCCTCGGTAATGTGATCGACGATGTCATCCCTGAGCCTGTAGGTGGGGCCCATAACGATCATATTGCGGCGGCCGAACAGGTCAAAACGGTGCTTCTTAAGCATCTTAACGAACTCGAGAAACTCTCGGGCGAAGAGTTGATAGAGCAGCGCTATCAGAAGTTCCGCGCCATGTCCTGCGTGCAGGAATAGTTGCCGCCTTCCCTAACGCCATGAACTCTATGTTGTCGCGTCACGGGTACTTTTCCCCGCTGCTGTTGCTTTTTCTCTGCGTCGCCTGTACAGGGCCGGTTTATCACTCCAGAGTCCTTGATGCGCCGCAGTATCAGGGGCTTAAGGGGCATCAGAAGCCGTATGTGGTCAACGGTGTCCGCTACGATCCCTTGCTCAGCTGTGAAGGGTTTGTCGAGGAGGGGGTGGCCAGCTGGTATGGTCCTGATTTCCATGGCAAAAAAACCAGTAATGGTGAGACCTACGACATGTACGCCATGACCGCGGCGCATAAGACTTTGCCGCTCGGGGCCTCTGTCAAAGTGGTGAATCAGCGTAACGGTCTTGAGACGGTGGTGCGGGTTAATGATCGGGGCCCCTTTGTGGCAGGCCGGATCATCGACCTTTCTTATGCCGCTGCAAAAAAACTGGATGTTGTCGGGCCAGGGACGGCGCCGGTACGGATTGAAACTCTCGGCGGTCATGGGGGTGCGGCTCGGGAGTCTGCAAAAAGAGATCTCGAGCTGGTTTATACGGTGCAGATCGGAGCTTTCTCTTCACGTGATAACGCTGAACGACTGGCGGCAACTTTGCGGCCTGAGTCTGGCGAGGCCGTGGTTGTCGAAGCGCAAGTGGAGAAGAGGCTCTTCTATCGTGTTTGGGCCGGGCGCTACCCGACGCAGGATGGAGCTGAGCAGGCCCGGCAACGATTCAAAACGAAAGGTTACGGCAGCGGTTTTGTTGTTGTCCTTGACTAAGGACTTCCTGATTCTAAGATGAAATAGGGATAAAGTCAGGTTTGGTATTGACAACAGTGGTCCAAGTAAGGGAAAATTACACTATTTTGGTGTATTTTCCCTTTTTGTTTGTGGTTTTACGGGTGTCTGAATGGGGCTTCTGCGAGGAGTTTTGGGTGCGGTTCTTCTGCTGGTTTTTGCGCAGAATGTAGGTGCCACCCCGGTTTACCGAGACCATCCGACAGTCAGCCAACCTGCTGCAGATGAATTGGAGGTGTCGGCCGAGATTTTCGGCATGAACGACACCCTTGATTTTTTTAATTTTCGTGAAAGCGAATATGTTTGCCCCGGTTGTACCCCGGGGATGAACTTTGGTGATACCGAAGGTGTCGGACTTTTAGTTAACTATGGTCTGTCTGACCGTTTTTCACTGCAGTCCAGCTATCGCCGTTGGGCTTCGGAGAACGCCTTTGGTCGTTTGGTGATCGACAGCGGTGAACTTTCTTTACGGTTTCGTCCGTTGAAGAAGGTCGTTTTGCAGGGTGGGGTAAGGGGGAACCGTTCGGCTGACTTCAGTGTTTCCGGTGCGGATCAGTTGGGCATTCTTTTCGGTTATCTTGTCGGACCCTCGTTTCTTTTTACCAACGGATCTTCGCATTACGTCGTCCGTTATGGGGATACGACGCTCACTATTCGCAAGGCGGACGATCCGTTGAAGATTCGTTTTTCTCGGATGCAGGATCTGACGCCGTACCTGAGGCTGATCACCGGTGGGGAAATCCTTCCTGGATGGCAGGGGAGTCTCTTCGTTGAGGGGGGGAGGAGTTGGGTCGATACAGAGATCTCTCTTGTTCTTGACCCATTCCTCGGGGCCTTGGTGAAACCGGCGTTTCTTGGGGATCTGGAACGGCAAGAAGATTACGTTAAGATCGGTTTTGATCTCTCGACAACATTCTTGGGCGCTCATTGGAATCTGAACGGCCATTATGTGCGCCTGCAGCGTGATTCAGACCTTGGATATGTTAATTTTAATCGTGTCCTGCAGGGAGAGGTTGCTTTTCCTCTGGCGAGTCGACTGCAAATTTTCCTATCCGGGACATGGTATCGTCGCCAGTTTAATGGAAGTGTGCCGTTTATGTACAATCGTTATTCGCAGACCACGTTTGATCACGACTATGGTCTTGTGAGTACGGGACTTGTTGTCGGTTTTTGAGTTTTTACTCGTAGTGTTGATACGTTTTTATAAACCATATCGTTTGAGTAAACGATCAGCCATTTTGTGTATTTTTACCTTTTGAAGGGAGTTGTGATGATGCAACGGGATGTGATGAAAACAAGTCTTTTGGCTAAAGGAGTCGTGCTTGCGGCGGTTTCTCTGCTGTGGGGGTGTTCTGAAGGGGGACTTTATGATGGTACCTCAACCGGTGCTGTTTTGACGCCCCAGAGTGGGACAGTCGCTCAGGGGAAGGTGGTCAATGCCAAGGTTTGTGCTGATCTGAACTTTAACAATGTTTGCGATCCGAGTGAGCCTTCCACCATAACATCTGCAAGTGCGGCCTTTGCCGGAGAATTTGTCATTCGTGATATCCCTCAAGGGGTCGATTATCAGTATGTGACCGAGGGAGGGTACGATATTCTGGCGAAGCGAAACGCTGCTCCTCTTAAGGCACCGGCCGGATCGCGCAATGTAACGACGGTGACTACGCTTGTTTCCCTTCTTCCTGAGGCCGATCAGCCTGAGATGATCAAAATTCTTGATCAACTCTCGGGGGGGCAGGGGTATGACATTGATATCTCCAGTGCAGCGATGCCGCCCGAGTTCCTGGCTCTTGCTAAAGTGGTCGAAGAAGTTTCTTCTACTTTGGAAGGAAGCGGAATGACAGATCCTAAGGACCAGGAAGCGGTTCTTGCGGTGATTGCCAAGCAAATGCTTCAGACCCCTCCGGTACAACTTTCGCCGACCCAGCCGGCGGCGCCTCTGTCAGAGATCATCAAGAATGCGGCGACCACGGTGGCAACATCGGCAAGTCAGGGAGAATATACTGATTTCTCAGTCAACTCTGCGGATGTTTCGACCTTCTCGACTGCGATGGAGACCTTGGCCACCGATGTGACCACTGCTGTTGAAAATAACGCTGGCACCGATGGGACGGTTCAGGAGACCGAAGCGATCCAAAATACGATCAACACTACGACCACAGTAACCTTACCGGTCGGGAGTATTTCGTTGGCTGTTGCTGAAATTGCAGTGAATAACAGTGGTGGCGTCGAGCAGGCGGTTTTGACAAATACCGCTAACGGCTTCCTTGAAGTTGCCTCCAGCAGTTTCTCTGAAGTGGTGATCAGCCTCTCGGCAAATAACACGCTCGACCCCGTAGCCGGCAAAACGTATCAGGATGCGGCCTTCACGCTCTCTGTCTCCGATCAGGGGAGCAATCGTTCCCTCGCCCTTTCCGTTACCGGCATCACCCTCTCCGTTTCTGCTACGGGGGATGTGACATTCTGGGATTCGACCCCGGTCCTTGCTATTACTGGGGTGAACGCAACCGGCAGTGTGGCTGTTGAGAAGAGCAACCTCGCTCTTGGTCAGATGATTACCTTCTCTGGCAGTAACGGAACGACCCCTGCCATGGTGAGTATCTCGATTGATGAGTTACAGGCCTATCTCGAAGGTCTGGATGGAACGATCACTGAAGAAGGCAGCTATATTATCAGTGTCGACGGAATCAGCGCGCCGCTGCAGGACTCTGTGGTTCAGCTCACCCTATTTTAAATCGCGCGATTGTAATGTGCTTGAGTCGATTTTTCGTCTCAGGTGACCACTTCAGGAGGATGTATTCATGAGATTGCAGCGAGGCCTCTTTTGCGTTTTGCTCGCGTTGATCTGTATGCTGGTGCCTCAGGGCGGGATGGCGGAGAACCTCTCCTCATCTTTTACCCTGACCCCTTTTGCTGGGGGATACGGGTTTAGCGAGGAACAGAATCTTAAGGACAGTGGATTCTTCGGAGCCGCCGTTGGTTACAATTTGACAGCAAATTGGGGGGCTGAGGCGGTCTTTGGTTATGCCTCAACAGAGACCGAGACCGGTGCAACAGACGATGTTGATTATTTTGCGGCCCGTCTCGATCTTCTCTACCATCTTCAGCCCGAGTCGCGTTTTGTTCCCTACTTCGCGGTTGGAGCAGGAGAAGCGTTTATCTCGCCAGAGAAAATTGCCGGTGAGAGCGATTTTATTGTTGGATACGGCGCAGGAGCCAAGCTTTTTTTAAACGATACCTTTGCATTGCGGCTTGATCTGCGTCATCTCCTCGATATCAATGATGTCGATAAGACGCGAAGCAAAACAACAGTCAGCAATGTTGCCGCTTATGGCGGCCTGATGATGCAGTTTGGCGGACTGACCTCAATGCAAACAGCGGATCAGGATGGCGATGGTGTGACCGATGCCTATGACCGGTGTCCCGACACCGCCACCGGCATCAGTGTTGATGGTTGGGGCTGTCCTCTCGACAGCGATCGTGATGGGATCGCCGATTATCTCGATGCCTGCCCGGCAACGCCTCTTGGTGCGACGGTGGATCGTCGGGGTTGTCCTCTTGACAGCGACCGTGACGGTGTCGCCGACTACCGTGATCAGTGTTCTGAAACCCCGGCCCAGACCGAGGTAGATGAGCGTGGATGTCCAGCCAATGACCATGACAGTGATGGCGTTCTCGACGAACAGGACCGCTGTCCCAATACGCCACAGAATATCCCGGTTAACGATCTTGGTTGCCCTAAGGATGAGGATGGCGATGGCATCTTTGATTTTGAAGATGCCTGTCTCGACTCCCCTGGGGATCAGCCGGTCAATGCCAAAGGGTGCCCGGTCGATGAAATGGTTGAAGATGTTGTTCCACAGGGTGATACTCTGGTTCTCAACCTTGAGTACCCGACGGGTGAGTCTGCGGTAACCAACGAATTTATCCATGACCTGCAGGTTGCGGCCGATCTGATTCAGGCTCATCCTGACAAACGTTTTGTTATTGAAGGACATACCGATAGCGTCGGTCCGGCCGCTGCCAATCTTCGGTTGTCTCAAAAACGTGCTGATAAGATTCGTGCTTATCTGGTGGAGAGCCTCGGCATACCCGCTGAGCGTCTTGAAGCCAAAGGGATGGGCGAGTCGCAGCCGGTGGGTGACAATGCCACTCAACAGGGGCGCAAGAGCAATCGCCGCGTGGTGATTCTGCCGATCCCCTAATTGGGCTAGACAGAGTAGACCTAGGGCGCAGGCGAAATCCGCCTGCGCCCTTTTCTGTACGGAGTTACGATGTTCTCCACCTTCCAGACACTCTACTGGCCCCGCCTGAAACGCAATCGTATGGCACTCTGTGGGGCGGCTATTGTTGCCGGGATGTTCTTTCTGGCGATTTTGGCCCCTCTGGTGGGAAAAGATCCCGCAGCGATTGATATTGCACATCGTCTCTCTCCCCCCTCTTGGGAGGCCTGGCTTGGGACCGATGATCTCGGGCGTGATGTGTTGAGCCGGATTCTTTATGGTGCGCGTATCTCACTGCTGGTCGGTTTTGTCGCTGTGGGAATCGCGACCCTCATCGGGATCGTTATCGGAGCGTTGGCCGGTTACTACGGCCGCTGGATCGACAGTTTGCTGATGCGTCTGGTTGATATCATGCTCTGTTTTCCGACCTTCTTCCTGATTCTGGCGGTGATCGCTTTTCTCGATCCGTCGATCTGGAACATTATGATCATTATCGGGCTCACCGGTTGGATGGGGGTGGCGCGTCTGGTCCGGGCTGAATTTCTCTCTTTGCGCGAGCGAGATTTTGTTCTCGCGGCGACGGCACTTGGGGCATCGGATCTGCGGATCATCTTCCGACATATTCTCCCCAATGCCCTCTCGCCGGTTCTTGTTTCGGCGACTCTTGGGGTTGCCGGGGCGATTCTCACTGAAAGCGCGCTCTCTTTTCTCGGGATCGGTGTCCAGCCGCCAACCCCCTCTTGGCGCAATATGTTATTGGCAGGGAAGCAAACTCTCGGCAGTGCTTGGTGGCTCTCAGCGTTTCCAGGATTTGCGATTTTAATTACCGTTTTAGGGTATAATCTACTTGGTGAGGGTCTGCGCGACGCACTTGACCCACGCTTGGGAGACTCCTAACCCTCTTAGGAAGGATTTTGATGCGTAAAACGCAGCGAGAAAAGATTGAGACGACAAACGTCAGTGCACCGGGAGAGTTGATTCTTGCCCGGAGTGGGGCGTTCGTCTCCGGAGATTTTGAAGCGATCTACGACAGCTATCATGAGGATGCGCCGTTCAAGGGATTCTTTCCGAGTCGCCAGTCTTATGCCGAGTATGCCGAGGCGAACCTTGTCGGGACCTTTTTTATTCGTGAATGCCGGGTGCTTGATGAGGTTATTGACGGGGACAGAGGAAAGGTTCTCTTCTATCAACGATTCGTCAGCGGGGATGATCTGATCGAGGTTCTCGAACTTGCTGAGCTTATTTTGACCTCACAGGGCTGGCGTTTGCATCGCAGTGGCCGCCGTCCACGGCAGGAATTTCCTGTTCCTCTCGAAACTATCAAGATGGCTGATTTTCCCCCCGTTCCCGAAGAGCAGATGCTGTGACCGTCTCTTCTGATCCCGTGACGCTGTTAAACGGTGCTTTGATCGATCATCTCAGTGAACAAGCCCGATCTCATACACGAAAACGTCTCAATCTCAACTTGCATAGCAGCTACGAGGATCCGTGCCAGCGACTCTTTATCGCGATTGAACCCTCTAGCTACGTTCGACCGCACCGGCATCTCTCCCCGCTTCGTTCAGAGACGTTTTTGGCGATTCGCGGGCGGCTGATCCTTCTTCTTTTTGATGATAATGGGCAACTTTCTCGCTCGATGTCTCTCGTCGGTGGAGGGGACCCATTTGGTCTTGAAATCCCCGGTGGCGTTTGGCATTCGGTCTTTGCTTTAGATGAGGGGAGCGTTTTTTTCGAAACCAAACCCGGTCCCTATCAGCCACTTTCGGATAAAGATTGGGCGCCGTGGGCTCCCCCCGAAGATGCTCCCCGTGCTGCAGAATTTTTGGCCGAATTGCGGTGTCAGGCGCTGCAACGGCTCGAATATGGTTTTGGCGAGAAGGGGTAGAAAGAATGCCGGAGCTCCCTGAAGTTGAGACGACCCGCCGGGGTATTGCTCCACTGCTTGAGGGGCGGCTTTTGACTTGGGCAATCCTGCGCGAGCAGCGACTGCGGCACGCGGTTCCGGAGAATCTGGCAGAACGGGTCGCCGGTGCGCGAATCCTTTCGGTTGGTCGTCGGGCCAAGTATCTGCTGATTCGACATGATCGCGGAGGGCTTTTGCTGCATCTCGGGATGTCAGGGACAGTGCGGGTGCTCCCAGTAGGTTATCCGGCCGCAAAACATGACCATGTCGATCTTCTCCTCGAGGGAGGAGAGCTGCTGCGTTACAACGACCCCCGCCGTTTTGGCCTGATCCTCCCGACAAACAGTGATCCCGATGATCATCCTCTGTTGCGTGACCTTGGACCGGAGCCCTTTGATCCTGTTCTTACGGGGGAAGCGTTGCACCAGATGGCACGCAAGCGCAAGAGCCCACTCAAGGTCTTTTTGATGGATCAGAAGATTTTGGTCGGCGTGGGGAATATCTACGCCAGCGAGGCGCTTTTTCGCGCTCGTCTCGATCCGCGTCGCCTCGCGTGCGAGGTGAGTCGCCCAGCCTGGATGCGGCTGCTGACGGCGGTGCGAGAGGTGCTTGATGAGGCGATCACCGCCGGGGGGACGACGCTTAAGGATTTTCGCGATCCGGATGGCAAACCGGGTTATTTCGGCCTTCATCTTCAGGTCTATGGCCGGGCAGATGAACCCTGCCTGAGCTGCAAGCGGCCATTGCACCAGCTCCGCCTTGGGGGGCGGGCGACCTACTACTGCAGTCATTGCCAGCGCTAACGGTGCGTTGTTGAGGAGGATGTGATGGACGATTTTTCTCTGGTCATCCCCTATCGGGTGCGGGTGGCTGATGTCAACTACGGCGGGCACGTCGCCAACTCTGCTGTGCTCAACTTCTTTCAGGATGCCCGCATCGCCTACCTTGCCGCGCTCGGTGACTACTCCGAACTTGAGATCGGCGACGGTTGTGGGATGATCCTCCCTGAGGCTCAGCTCTTTTACCGGGCCGAAATGTTCCTCAATGACGATCTGCAGATTGGGGTCAAGGTGCAGGAGCTGCGACGCTCAGCGCTGGTCATGGCCTATCGTATCGAACGAGACGGGGTGGTGACGGCGGAGGGGACGACCAATCTCGTCGCCTTCGATTACGGAAAACGTAAACCGAGTCGTCTGCCGGTCAGCTTTCGTGAGGCGGTCGAAGCGTTTGAAGGGGAAGGGGTGCCCTCCGCCTGATTTTCCTTGTGAGCAAAAAAGAAAGAGCCCGACAGCGCATTGCGCTGCCGGGCTCTTTGACGTTATGGAGGAGCGTGACTCAGCGGATATACGCTTCGCTGACGTAGCGTCGCATCATCACGTGAGTGTTGAAGTAGTAGGCGTTCTTGCCGATGGCGTTCTTCATCATTTTCACCCACCCGGCGCGGTCATTCTGGTAGAGGGGGAGGATCACCTGCTCCAGCTTGTCATAGAGGTCGACGGCGTCTTCGTCCGTGTGGTTCTCACTCACCGTCATTTCCGTGGGCGGGGGACCGATCGACCAGCCGGTCTTTCCCTCGATATGCCCTTCGATCCACCATCCGTCAAGGACACTGAAGTTGGGGACACCGTTGAGCGCAGCCTTCATCCCGCTTGTTCCCGAGGCTTCAAGAGGACGGATCGGGGTGTTGAGCCAGAGATCGACGCCGGGGATGAGGCGGTAGGCGACGTCCATGTTGTAGTTTTCAAGATAGACCATCTGCAGCTGCCCGCGCAGCTGGTTGATCTTCTGGGTGATCCTCTGGATAAGCTCTTTTCCTTTTTGGTCGTGGGGGTGAGCCTTGCCGCCGAAGACGAGCTGAAGCTTGCCGCTGCCGATTTCAAGCAGCCGTTCCAGGTCGCTGAAGATCAGATCCCCCCGTTTGTAGGCGGCGGCACGGCGGGCAAAACCGATGGTGAGCAAGTCGGGATCGAGGCAGACCCCGGTGGTCTCTTCGATGTACTGAAAAAGATAGGCCTTGGCGCCGCAGTGGGCATCCCAGACATCCTCGTCGGGGATGGTGTCGACGCGCACGAGAATCTCTGGCTCATGGGCCCAACTCGGCAGGTAGCGGTTGAAAAGGGCGACAAAATAGGGAGAAGCCCAGGTGAAGGGGTGGACGCCGTTGGTGATGGCGTGGATCTCAAATCCAGGAAAGAGGGCTTTGGAGATCTCCCCGTGTTTTTTTGCGACGCCGTTGACATAGTGGCTCAAATTCAGGGCCAGGACCGTCATATTCAGCTCCTCTTCGCCGCCAAGTTCGCGCAAGAGCGGGGTGGGGATCACCTCGCCGAGCACTTCGTCAACCAGGGGGTAAGGGAAGCGGTCGTGCCCGGCCGCCACCGGGGTGTGGGTGGTGAAGACGCACTGCTCGGCCACCTGCCGCACATCCCACAAGCCCGGCTCTTCCCAGTTCTCAATGAAGGGGATACGGCTGCGGTTGAGCAGTTCAAGGGTCAGCAGGCTGGCGTGTCCCTCGTTCATGTGGTACTTGCGGATACGAAAACCGAGAGCATCAAGGATGCGGGCCCCGCCGAGGCCGAGGACGATTTCCTGCTTGAGGCGCATGCGGTTGTCGCCACCGTAGAGCTCGTCGGTGATGTGGCGGTCCTGCTCGGCGTTGCCGGGGATGTCGGTGTCGAGAAAAAGGACCGGGATCTCGCCGCCGCTGGGGCTCTTGACCTTGTAGATCCAAGCTTGAATCTTGACGTCGCGCCCCTCGATGGTTACTAGCGTTTTGCTCGGCAGCAGCTTCATGAACTGCTCCGGCTTCCAGATCACCGGGTATTCCTGCTGCCAGCCGTCCGGACCGATCTTCTGGCGAAAATACCCTTTGCGGCTCGCCAGGGTCAAGGCGACCATAGGGAGATTGAGGTCGGCGGCGCTCTTGATGGTGTCGCCGGCGAGGATGCCGAGGCCGCCGCTGTAGGTGGGGATGTCGTTGGAGAGGCCAATCTCCATGGAAAAATAGGCGATACGCGATTCAAAGGTGAAGCGTTTCCAGTCTCCCATGACGAATTCATCCTTGGCAAAAAGGCAGATGATTGAATGGGGAGAGTATAGCAGGCAAATGCGGCATGAACAGACTCCGGAGGGCGGCAAAAGGCGATCTTTACTTGTATTTGCCTCTTATCTATGCAAAATTGCGACAATCTTTCCTGCGCCTTGTGCGCCCATCCACGGACACCGGTATGTATAACGACTTCTTCGGCTTCAGCGAAAAACCGTTCACCGTCACTCCCAATCCCCGTTTCATGTTCCTCAGCAAAAATCACCGCGAGGTCTTTGCCCACCTCCTCTACGGCATCAAGCATCACGCCGGCTTTATCGAGGTGACCGGCGAGATCGGTACCGGTAAGACAACGGTGCTGCGGACTCTGCTCGGTCAGTTGGAAGAGGAGGCATTTCGTCTCGCCTTCATCTTCAATCCGAGTCTCTCGGCGCTGGAACTTCTGCGCAGTATCAACCGGGAGTTCGGGATCACCGCAAGCGCCGAGAGCCGGGGTGAGTTGCTGGAAGAGCTGAACCGCTTCCTACTCGAAGAAAATCGGGCTGGGCGCACCGTGGTGGTGGTCATCGATGAAGCGCAGAATCTCGATCCGGCCGTGCTCGAGCAGATCCGCCTCCTCTCCAACCTTGAGACTGAGACCGACAAGCTGATCCAGATCGTGCTGGTAGGGCAGCCGGAGCTTGGCGAAATCCTCGACCAGCCCGCCTTGCGCCAGCTCAGTCAGCGGGTGACGGTCCGTTATCATCTGCGCTCCATGGACGAAGAAGATACTCTTAGCTATATCCGACATCGACTTGAGGTCGCCGGCTATCGTGGTCCGGATCTCTTCACCCCTGCAGCGTTGAAGGGCCTTTTTCGCCACACCGGTGGTTTCCCCCGTTTACTAAATATTCTCAGTGACCGAGCGTTGGTGGCTGCTTATGCTGACGACGCGCGACAGGTCGATCTGCCTCAGGTTAAAACTGCCGTGCGCGAGATGCGTCGGGAATTGCCGCGCCGCCATCCCTTTATGGGAAGAACTGGTTCCTTTGCCGTTGGCCTGGTGCTTCTGGCTCTTTTATGGGGTGGCTTCTCGCTCCTCCCAGCACCGCCACCACAAGAGAGCCCCATCGTTGCTGAGACAGCGACCGCTCCGCTGAAAGGGATGGCGGGGGTTCTAAGCCGTCTGCAGCAAAAAGGTGAGGTGGAGGCCGCGTCTTCCTCCCTAAGCGCTCTGACGACTCTTTACGGTCGTACGGCACCTGTTTCATTAGCAGGAGCGACCTTTGAGGGCATGGCCGCCCAAGCGCAGCTTCTACACCTTGAGTCTTTGCGTCTTGGAGGGGGGCTTAAGGCGGCCGACCGCCTCGATACGCCAGCCCTGATCGATGTGGTGTTGCCGGGGGAGGGTGCACATCGGATTCTGGCTTTGGTCGCTCTCGATGACGATGAGGCGACGTTGCGGCTCGATAGCACGACCGAAGTACGCGTCGGGCGTAAGGCATTGCAGCAGGTGATGACCGGAAAAATGTTGCTGATTTGGGATAATTATCTCGAATTGCCGCTTCTTGGTAGCCTCGGCAGCAAAGGGGACGAGGTGCTGAAGCTGCAACAGCTGCTTCATGACGCGGGTTTTGCAACGTTTCAGCCGAATGGTCTCTACGATGCCCGGACTCGCGAAGCCGTACTTACCTTTCAAGCAAAGATGGGGTTGACGGCCGACGGCTGGGTTGGTGGGCGTACTCTCCTTCTTCTCTACCAGGCGAGTCGACGCTTTTCGCCTCCCCGACTGTCGTCCTCGCAGGAGGCTATGTCATGAGTTCCATTCTTAAGGCACTGCGTAAGTTGGAAGAAGAAAAAAGCCGACAGCAGCCGGGTGGAGGGGATATCGGACACTCCATCTTACGAGGGGGGACGCGGCGCCAGGTCGGTTCCTCCGCTCTGCTCTGGGGAGGCGTTGGAGGAGTTCTTTTGATCGTTGCTCTGGGGCTTGGTTGGTGGCTCGGTGGACGTACAAACTCTGAGGTGACGACACCTGTTCCTGTGGCGCTTTCTGAGAAGGTTTCTGAAGCGACAGCTGAGCCTGAAAAAAGGGTTGCGAGGGTGGAAGAGATGTCGTCTGCAGTCGTAGCCCCTGTAGCAAAGGTTGCGACGGTCGCGGTCATGCGGCACCAGAGAGATGCTGAAGTCGTTGAAGAAGCGATGCCGGATGAGGTCGTCGTCGATCAAGCGGTGGTGGCATCTTCGCTTGCCCCTGTGCCGCAACCGAAAATGGCTGTAGAGCCGGTTGCCGAAGTGACGCAAGAGGCGCCCCTTGTTTCACAGCCTGCGTTATCCACAGAACTCCCTGAGGCCCAAGTGGTTGAGCCTACAGTGTCTGAAGGGGCTGGAGTGGTGACGACTCGCGAGGTCGAGGCGGTCGTCTGGCCGGATTTGACGATCGCAGCGATCGCCTATACCGATGACCCCGAAGGGCGTTTGGCGGTCGTCAACGATCTGCCGGTGATGCAGGGGACCGAGATCGATGGAGTGCTGGTAGAGATGATAGGCGAGGATGAGGTGACCTTTCTCTATGGTGGCGAGAGTCGGCGCATCCCCTTC
>PKUF01000064.1 GCA_002869635.1 Desulfuromonas sp.
GGGCTCTTGCCGGAACGGGTCAGCTCGGTCTCGGTCGCCGAAGGGGAGATGACGAGGACCCCCGCCTCCTGATAGATCCCGAGCGCCGCTTTTGTCGCACCGGAGCAGATATGACCGATGACCACATCAACATTTTCGGAGACGAGACGGGTGGCGACGTTGGTGGCGATCTCCGGCTTGCACTGATCATCGAGTGTGAGCAACTGCACCGGTTGACCAAGGACCCCTCCCGCCAAATTCTGTGCTTCAACCGCCATGCGAGCCGCGTCAAGAGTCGGTAAGCCGTAGGGGGCAAGATCCCCGCTGTGAGCACCGGCCACTCCGACTTTGAGTGGCGCCGCAACAGCACAAGAGATTGAACCGAATAGAAGGATCAACAGAAGCGACCGGATCACGGCGCCCCAAGAGAAAGTCAGCATCATCACAACTCCTTTTTTAGAAACCGGCGATATAAAAACAACCGGTTGCACTCGGTTTGGCACTCTAACAGTTCTCGCTTTTCGGGTCAATTCACGCCCCGTTTACACCTCAGAGGCGCTGTCAAGGACGAACGCTTTGGCGGCCTCAACACTTAACACCTTACCGTTAAGCTGAGCATCCCTTAGGTCCCGCAAAATCATTTTAAAAACAGGCCCAGGCCGGAGTCCCAGTTCCTTGAGATCATTACCGTCAAGGAAGGTTTTAGTGGCTCGCAGGTGAGTGAAGTAGTGAGAGATTGCCTGTCGTGCTTGTTCCTGCTTGGTTATACTTAACAAATAGAGTGCGACATCCGTCGACAGAGGCTCTAACCAGCGATCAAGGTCGCTGTCGTTGATCGTGCGGTGGCGTCGCAACTCCTGTTCAAGTTGGAAGAGTATTTGCTCTCCTGCCCAGCGTTCTTCGGTGAACATCTGCGCTCGTCGCCGCGGCAGGATAAAGAGGCGACAGAGATCCCTCATCGCTTCTTTATCGAGAGACTGGGTGAGGAGCATGAAATAGAGCGGCCATCGTTGACACTCTTCGCCGGTGTAGAGGAGCTGAAACCAATTGAGACCACGGTGAGCCTCGTGAAAAAGGGGCCGCAATAGCGAGGTAACATGCAGCGAAGGGGAGACAACCTGCAGCAAACCAAGCTCGTTAAGCCGCTGCACCGCCGACAGTGGGTCACTCTCTTGCAGCACCAATTTCAGCTCATTGAAGACGCGAGCCCCCCCGACTGAAGCGGCAAATCCCATCCGCACGGCGCTGTGAAGCAACTGCTCGGTCTGCTGCCCGAGGTGAAAACCAAGACGTTGCTCAAAGCGAACCGCGCGAAAAGCCCGGGTCGAGTCCTCAACAAAACTCAAATTGTGCAGGACCCGCAAAACCTTGTCTTTCAAGTCGCGCTGGGCCCCGAAATAATCATGTAGCGTACCGAAGTTTGAACGATTCAACGAGAGTGCCAAGGTATTGATCGTAAAATCTCGGCGGTATAGATCGAGCTTGATCGAGGCTTGCTCTACCGTCGGCAGAGCGCCGGGTTGCAGATAATACTCCATGCGGGTCGTCGCCACATCGATCTTGAAGTCATCAGGGAGGATCAAAACCGCCGTCGCAAAAGCCTGATGTGCCCGCACCCGGCCGCCGTGCCGTGCGGCAAAGGCTTTGGCAAAAGCGATTCCGTCCCCCTCAACAACAACATCAATATCGAGATTCTCCTGCCGCAGCAACAGATCACGAACAAAGCCACCGACGGCGTAGATCTCCATCTCGAGTTCATCCGCAACCTCACCCAGTTGCCCCAACAGACGATAGATTTTTTGCGGCAACTGTTCACGCAGGCGACGCAGGATATGGCGTTTTTTTAGACCATAACCACTGGCAGCAATATCGGCAACCGCACTGGTCCGCGGGAGCACCCGCCCCACCGAGACCATATGCCGCAACAGGTCAGTACGAGTCACAGCCCCCACGAGGTGCCCTTGGTCGATCACCGGAACGAAGCGCTGCTGTCCGTCAAGGACCAACGGTTTAAGTTCATTTACCCCGGCCTCAGGAGAGACGGTGACAAACTCCGTGGTCATAAATTCCTGAGCCGCCACCGTATTGAGACCATGTTGCCCTGCCCGCTCCACCGTCTGGCGGGTCAAGATCCCGACCAAGCTTTCTCCCAAAAGAACCGCAACGGCATTTATGTTATAGCGAGTCAACGTCTCGCGTACCTGAGAGATTGGCGTCTCGGCGTTGACACTCTTGACGGGATACGACATGAGATGACGGGCCTGCCAACGCGGTTGCACTTGTTTTTGCAGCACTGTCGGAAGATCTTCAAGAAGCTCGATCAGGGTGAGATTACGCACCCGGGCCGAAGCAGCATAAGCGTGACCACCACCGCCGAAGGCGCCAAGGATTTCACCCACCGAAACCTCAGGTAACCGCGAGCGGCCAACGAGAAAAATGCGTTCTTCCATTCGCACCGCAGCGAGAATGACGTCGAGTTCCTCCATGTCGCGCAGTTTGTGTACCAGCACCGCCAGATCGTCAACAAAGTGATCGACCGAGGCCTGAACAATGGAGATATCGATCCCGTTCACGTTAAGGACCGTCCTCGATTCAAGCAATTCGTGTAAAAGCGCGACCTGTGAGGCTGATAGTTCCTGTTGCAGACAGTCGGAGACAACCTGCAGGTTCGCTTCGTATGTGCGCAAAAACGCAGCTGCTTCAAAATCGGCGACGGTCGTCGAACTAAAGCGCAAGCCCCCCGTATCCTCGTAGAGACCGAGCATCATCATCGTCGCTTCTTCCGGATCGGGGGCGATCCCCCGCTCACGAAAGAGGCGACAGAAGAGGGTCACCGTCGATCCAACCGGGTCGATGAATTCAAGATCACCGTGCAGATCCGCTGCACCATCAGGGTGATGATCAAAGATGTGGAGTTCGACGCCGTCACGTCGTACCACCTCAGCGAAGGGACCGATACGCTCCGAATGCCGAACATCAACAAGGATAAGTCTTTTAATCGCCGCACGGTCAATATCCTTGAGACGCCTAAAGTCGTAATGGTAACCAGCACTTTTGACAAAAAAGGCTCGCAGGTTTGCCTCCTGCGAGCCGGGAAAGACCATGACAGCCTCGGGATAAAGCTTCTTGGCAGCAATCATTCCCCCCAGACAGTCGAAGTCGGCGTTGATGTGGGTGGTGATGACGTCCATGGAAACCTTTGGTAATTCTTCTTTAAATTCGAGCAACTAAAATAAAAACTTCACAACTTGCTTGAATCTATTTCTTCTCCTTCGTACTCACTACTCCTCAAGACTACCAATAAGCTGCTGAATGTCATCCATCCCCGCCTTGATGAGGTACTGCTCAATTCCGTCGATCACCGAAATCATTGCCGCCGGATCAACGAAGTTGGCGGTCCCGACCTGCACCGCTTTGGCTCCGACGATGAGGAATTCAAGAGCATCCTCGGGGTGGAAGATACCACCGACGCCGATCACCGGAATCTTTACCGCCCGCACAGTCTGATAGACCATGCGCACCGCCACCGGACGGATGCCGGGACCGGAGAGCCCACCGGTTTTGTTGGCGAGCCGCAGTTTTCGACTCTGCACATCAACAGCCATACCGGTCAGGGTATTGATGCAGCAAAGAGCGTCAGCCCCCGCCTCTTCCGCCGCCCGCGCCATCACCGTGATGTCGGTCACGTTGGGAGTCAGTTTAACGATCAACGGCTTATCAAGAGACTTGCGCACCAAAGAGACAACCTCGGAGGCGGCCTTGGGATCGGTCCCGAAGACGATACCCCCCTGCTTAACGTTGGGGCAAGAGATATTCAACTCCACCGCCGCCACTTCGGGAATATCGGCAAGACGCTTTGCGACTTCACCATACTCTTCAAGGGTGTTGCCGAAAAAGTTGGCGATAACCGGGGTGTTGACCTCCCTCAGGAAGGGGAGTTTGTGTTCGATAAAGGCGTCAATCCCGACATTTTGCAGACCGATGGCATTGAGCATACCGCTGGTGGTCTCGGCGATGCGTGGGGTCGGATTCCCTGCCTTGGGGCGAAGAGAGAGCCCTTTGGTGACGATCGCCCCAAGACGTTGCAGGTCGAGATAGGGAGCGTACTCTTCACCATAGCCGAAGGTCCCGGAGGCTGGCATAACCGGGTTTTTCAGATGAATGCCGCCGATCTCGACGGACAGGTTCGGTTTCTTCTGCATATTACTCACCTTCTTCCCACAGCTCATGAGTGACACCCCTCGCAATAGCCCTCTTCTTCTCCCAGCTTCGACCAATCGAGCTGCTGAGCCCAGAAAACCGGACCCTCCTTGCATGTACAGAGGTATTTGGGTGCCTCATCACTATGTCCGGCCCCTTTGACGACGCAGCCGAGACAGGCACCGACACCACAAGCCATCAACGCTTCAAGTGAGACCTGCAGCGGCGCCTTGCGTGTGGTGCAGATCGCCTGAACCGCCTCAAGCATCGGCATCGGCCCACAGGCAAAAACTTCGGCCTCAGGATATTTGTCGAGCTTGCGCTCGAGCACCTGCGTCACGAACCCCTCTTCCCCCAGACTCCCGTCATCCGTCGAAACATAGGTGTGAACGCCGAGGCGTTCGAACTCGGTCACTGCCAGGATGTCGTCACGAGTACGCCCCCCCATCAGCAGCCGCACGGAACATCCCTGCTGTTTCAGGGCACGGGCGAGCATATAGAGCGGAACCAGACCGATCCCACCACCGACAAGAATCTTCTCGCGGTCGATATCACCACAGTCGAAACCACGCCCCAGTGGACCGAGCAGCTCGACCTTATCGCCGGCGTGAAGCTCAGCCATGGTCTTGGTTCCGCCACCAACCACCTTGTAGAGAATCTCGACATACTCTTTAGGAGGTAGGCCGTCACAGTCAGCCGGTAGAAAACCTGTGCGGAAGATTCCAAAAGGACGGCGCAACAGCGGAGGCAGCGCGACCTGAACCCGAAACATGACAAACTGCCCCGGTCGGGCATCGGCGCCGAATTTGGGAGCGAGAATCCGCATCCGGTAGTAACCGGGGGAGATCTCCTGATTCGACAGGATTTTTGTGGCGTAGTTCTTCATTGGTTGGCCTCTCTCCTTGTATCAAACATCGATCAGTCTGCACCGTTGCAGTCCAATCCAGCGAGTCATTGATTTATAGCGCACCACTCAAAAAGGAGCGCGTCTTCTCCGTCGCCGTAGTAACACGATCGGGACCCCACTTCAACAAAACCGAAACGACGGTAAAGAGCAATCGCCGAGACGTTCCCACGACGGACTTCCAAAAACGCCCTCTCCATCCCCTCTGCTTCGCCCTGCCGCAGGACATCAAAAAGGAGCGTTGCCGCAACCTGCCGGCGACGCCAGTCAGGAGCGGTTACCACGTTATGGATTTCAAGCTCCCCCGCCACAAGCTGCCAACAGAGATACCCGGCAAGCTCTCCGTCACACCACAAGAGATCAAGGTGAGTAAAAGGGGTCTCAAAAACACCACGAAACGTCTCTTCGCCCCAAGGGTTGGGCTGACTCTCCTGCTCAAGCCCTAAAACCGCGGGGAGCGTCTCTTCATCCAGCGGGGTGATATGCCAACTAACCACACCCACAGGACCATTTTGTTGGGGAGTAGACGTATTAATCATCAGAAGAATGGATGCGTCGGCGCCTGAAAAAGGTATACTGTTTGGGTATTCAGGATGGGCAAGAATACCCTTTTCGTTTCGGGACGCAACATGATAATGTCCCCCCCCCTCCCCTGTAAAGCACGAATCCCCCTGTAGGGTCAAGACTTTGCCGTTGACAATGCCGGGCGGTTGTTTTACAAAATGACCCAACTTTGCACAGGAGTTCACACCATTGAGCACGCGTAACGGAATGACCTACAAAGATGCCGGCGTTGATATTGATGCCGGCAATCGTTTTGTTCAGATGATCAAGCCACTGGTGAAGGCGACCTCACGCCCTGAGGTCCTCACCGACATCGGCAGCTTCGGCGGGCTTTTCTCCCTGCACGCCGACAAATACGAGAAACCGACCCTCGTCTCTTCGACGGACGGCGTCGGAACCAAGCTCAAGCTTGCCTTCATGATGGACAAACACGACACCGTCGGAATCGACCTGGTGGCGATGTGTGTCAATGACATCTTGGTTCAGGGGGCAGAGCCGCTCTTCTTCCTCGACTACTTTGCCACCGGCAAGCTCGCCCCGGAAAAAGCAGCTGACGTGGTTAAGGGGATTGCCGAAGGCTGTATCCAGTCAGGCTGCGCTCTCATCGGCGGTGAAACTGCCGAGATGCCGGGGATGTACGACGATGGCGAATATGATCTGGCCGGCTTTACCGTCGGTGTCGTCGACAACAGTCGCATCATCGACGGCTCCTCAATCACTGTCGGCGATCGCCTCATCGGCCTCGCTTCCACCGGTCTGCACTCCAACGGCTACTCTCTCGCCCGCAAGGTAATCTTTGAGCGGATGGGGCACGATATCAACGACCGCCTCCCTGGGTTTGTAAAAACGATCGGCGAGGAGCTATTGACCCCAACCCGCATCTATACCAAGTCCATTCTCAACCTGCTGCGCGATTTTCAGATCAAGGGAATGGCCCACATCACCGGTGGCGGTCTGGTTGAGAATGTCCCCCGGATTCTTCCCAAGCACTGCCGTGCCGTGATTCAGCGCGACAGCTGGCCGAAACCGGCAATCTTTGAGCTGCTGCGCACCGGCGGCAACATTGACGAGCTAGAGATGTACCGTACCTTCAACTACGGCATCGGCATGGTCCTCGTTGTCCCTGAAGAGGATACAGAAGAAGTAATGATGCGCCTCTCCGGCCTCAAAGAGACCGCTTGGATAATCGGAGAAATCGGCAAATGCCCCGAGGGCGCCGAGCCGGTGGAGCTGGTCTGATCTCACGAACTAAAGGACGCGAACGTGACTGACAAGATTCTGCGCCTCGGCGTACTCGCCTCAGGGGGCGGGACCAACCTGCAGAGTATCATTGATCGTTGTCACGACAAGAGCCTTACGGCCGAGATCGCCGTTGTGATCAGCAACAATCCCGGCAGTGGTGCCCTTGAACGGGCCAACAAAGCTGGGATTGCCACCCGTTGCATCGACCACCGCACCTTCGAAAGCCGCGAAGCCTTCGACACAACGGTGGTGGCGACGTTGCAGGAGGCCGAGGTCGATCTGGTGGTCCTTGCCGGTTTCATGCGGATCATCAGTGAGCCATTCATCGAAGCGTTCCCGTTGCGCATCATCAACATTCACCCCGCCCTGCTTCCAAGTTTTCCCGGCCTGCATGTTCAGCGCAAGGCAATTGAGTACGGCGCCCGTTTCTCCGGCTGCACCGTTCACTTTGTCGATGGCGGTGTCGATACCGGCCCGATCATCATTCAGGCGGTCGTTCCGATCCTCGATGATGACTGCGAGGCGAGCTTAAGTGCCCGTATTCTTGAGCAGGAGCACAAGATCTACCCTCGTGCCATCCAGCTCTTTGCCGAAGGACGCCTCAAGGTCGAAGGGCGAAAGGTCCGCATCCTCCCCCCTGACGAGGTCGCCACAGGCGCCCTGATCAACCCCCTGTAACCCCTCATTCTTTATTTAACGCCATGTCTCGCCCCGTCCTCGTCAGTGCTTGTCTGCTCGGACTTCCGACCCGTTACGATGGGAAAAGCAAACGACACGATGCGACCCTTGACTGGCTTAAGAAGCAGGGCTTGACGCCGGTCCCGGTCTGCCCCGAGCAGCTTGCAGGCCTTGCCACCCCTCGCCCTCGCACTTTTTTCTCCAGCGGCGATGGCACGGCGGTTCTTAACAGAACAGGCTCGGTGGTGTCGGAGCATGGTGACGACATGAACGAGCGTTTTCGCCTTGGAGCGCACCGCACCCTCGAGGTCGCTCGCCTCTGCGGCGCCCAAGAGGCCCTGCTAAAGGAACGTAGCCCCTCCTGTGGGGTACGCACCATCTATCGTGGTGAGGATAAGGTTCCCGGGCAAGGGGTCTGCGCTGCGCTTTTGCAGCAGAATGGGATAGCAATCCTCAGCGAAGAAGACATCCCTGTTAAAACATAGAGAAAATACGAAATGGGACTTGCATTGTCTCCCGTTACGTGCTAGAAAGTCGTGTTTCATACCAAGAGGAGGTCAGAAAAATGTCCCGTGTCTGTGATGTCTGTGGAAAAGGGCCGACGACTGGCAACAACGTCAGCCATGCACATAACAAAACCCGCAAAGTCTGGTATCCCAACCTACAGAAGGTGAAGGCGATCCAGCAGGGTACCGTGCGTACGGTCAAGGTTTGCACCCGGTGCATCCGCTCCGGTGCCGTGGTCAAGGCTCTCTAAGAGTCCTTTCTCCACAAAATGAATGAAACAGGGGGTAGGCCTTTGGCCTACCCCCTGTTTCTGTTCCAACGTTCTTCAGTCAAACTTAACAGCCGCAAGCAATCCACTCGATTTCGACCTTCGCTCCCTTCGGCAGCGCGGCAACCTCAACGGTGGCCCGTGCCGGCGGCACCTCCCCGAAGAACTTCCCGTAGATTTCATTCACCACAGCAAAATCCCCCAGATCGACAAGATAGATCGTTGTCTTGGCGACGTGTTCGTAGCTCAGTCCTGCCGCCTCAAGAGCCGCCCCCATATTTGCCATCACCTGTTTGGTCTGGATATTAATATCTTCCCCCACCAACTCGCCAGTAGCGGGATCAAGCGGGATCTGACCTGAAAAGAAAACGATCTCGCCAATCCGCACCCCTTGCGAATAGGGGCCGATGGCCGCCGGAGCAGCTGTTGTTTCGATTTTTTCGAATGTCATCACATCCTCCTAGCTACGCTGTCGTTCGACTCGATAGACCCCTTTGACCTTGAGCAGAGCTTTGGTCACTTGGTTGAGATGTTCCAGATCCTGAACTTCGACCTCAAAGTTATTGACCCCCTTCTGATTCGGGGTCGAAAGTACATGGGCACTGATGATATTCGCCTCGCAATTGGTGATCGCTCCGGTGATCCCGGCAAGAATCCCTTTCTGATCAACGCAATGGACCCGGATCTTGACCGTACGGCTCGCTTTCTTCTTCATATCCCACTCGACCTCGACACAACGGTCTGGATCTTCCCCCTGAATAAAGGAGCAGTCGCGGGTATGTACCGTCATCCCCCGCCCCCGGGTGATAAAACCGATCACCGGGTCACCGGGGAGAGGATTACAACATTTAGCGAAACGAACGAGAAGATCCTCAACTCCCTGAATCTTGATTGCACTTGTCGGTTTCTTACGGATTTTATCGAGGACCTTACCGATTCCCGACTTTTTCTGTTTCTCACTACGCAGCTTTTCCTGCGGCACTACTTTACCGGTAATCTGACCAATGGGAACCTTGCCATACCCAAAAGAGGCCAGAAGATCGTCGGCGCTCTGGAAACCGAGTTCACTGACCGCCGTCGCCATTTCATCAGAAGCAAGGACACGGTTGAGGCTCATGCCATATTTGCGCAACTCTTTCTCTAGAAGCTCTCGCCCAAGCTCAATGCTCTTGCTGCGTTGTTCAGCCTTGACCCACTGGCGAATCTTGTTGCGCGCCTTAGAGGTCCTGACATACTTGAGCCAGTCTTTGCTCGGGGTCTGTGACGGCGAGGTCATGACCTCGACCACGTCACCGTTATTCAAAGAGGTCTTGAGCGGAACGATACGTCCGTTGACCTTAGCTCCGACACAGCGATGCCCGACATCGGTGTGGATGCTGAAGGCGAAGTCGATAGGACTCGCCCCCTTAGGAAGTTCCTTGACGTCACCGTTGGGAGTAAAGACAAAGACCTCTTCCGGAAAGAGATCAACCTTCACCGAATCCATAAACTCGCGCGAATCTTTGAGATCCTGCTGCCACTCCAGCATCTGGCGCAACCAGGAGAAACGTTTGTCGTCGCGGGAGAGAAGCTCTCCTCCGGCCCCCTTACCCTCCTTGTACTTCCAGTGGGCAGCGATCCCTTCTTCGGCGATCCGGTGCATCTCTTCAGTGCGAATCTGTACCTCCATCCGTTCACCAAAGGGACCGATGACTGTGGTGTGGAGCGACTGGTACATGTTCGCCTTCGGCATGGCAATATAGTCTTTGAAACGCCCCGGCACCGGTTTCCACGAGGAATGAACAATACCGAGCAGAGAGTAACAATCCCGCACACTCGGAACAATCACGCGAAAAGCGACAAGATCATAGATCTGATCCAGGTCGACCCCCTGCCGCTCCATCTTGACGTGAATCGAGTAGAGGTGTTTTGACCGCCCCGAGACCTCACCACCGATTCCCTGTTCGTCAAGCTTCTCACGGATCGTCTGCCGCACCTTCTCGACATAGCCGGCCCGCTCTTCTTTACGGGCCGAAACCCGGCGGACAAGATCGGCATAGAGGTCCGGCTTGAGAAAACGGAAAGAGAGGTCCTCCAGCTCACTCTTGAGCCAGCTGATCCCGAGACGGTTGGCCAGAGGGGCAAAGATATCCTGGGTCTCGCGGGCAATCCTTTGTTGACTTTCAACCGGCTGATGTTCAAGGGTCCGCATGTTATGCAGACGGTCTGCGAGTTTGACGAGGATGACCCGGATATCCCGCGCCATAGCAAGAAGCATCTTGCGAAAGTTCTCAGCCTGGCGCTCTTCACTGGCTCGGATGGCGATCTTGCTGATCTTGGTCACCCCTTCAACCAGTTCGGCAACCTCTTCTCCGAAGAGATCAACCAACTCCTCTCGTGTCGTCAGCGTATCCTCAAGGGTGTCGTGCAGCAAACCCGTCACGACAGTGGGTACATCCATCTTGAGTTCGGCAAGGACTTCACCAACATACATCGGATGAATCAAATACGGCTCACCTGAAAGGCGCATTTGTCCCTGATGCACTTTGGCGCTAAAGACATATGCTTTACGCACTAAGTTCAGATCAGCGCTGCTATTGTAAGAGAGAATTTTATCGAGGATGTCGTCGAGACGAACCATGAGCGGATGCCCTCTTTCTAAGGCCTACCCAAAAGACGACCATGAAAGGGCGAGGAGGGATTTCAGGGCGGCGGCGTTAACCGTCCGCCCTGAACAAATAGAATCAGCGTTTGCGGGAAGGGACCTCAAAGTCGACCTTGCCGGAGGCGATCTCACGCAAGCCGAGAACAACCTTTTTATTGGTCGATTTGTTCTCAATAAGAGGCTGAGCCCCCTTATAGAGTTGCTTGGTGCGCTTGGCGGCAACCATCACCAATAAGAAACGGTTCGGGACCTGCTTGAGGCAATCTTCAACGGTTATACGTGCCATATCGGTTATCTCCTGAGTATTAAGTGCGCGGGGACGCCCCCGGCAGGGAAAATTCTTCAAGCAAGGCATCAATCAACGGGGACTGATAACGACTACGGAGTCCTTCGGCTGTCATAATCGCTTCGAGGCGCGTTTGCGCCCGGTCAAGATCATCGTTAACGACAGCGTAATTATACCAGCGAGCCTCTTTAATTTCGCCGGCGGCATTTGCAATACGACGGGCGATGACCTCGTGACTATCGGTGTTGCGCCCCCGCAGACGACGCTCTAGCTCACAACGGGTCGGCGGCAGCACGAAGATAAAGACCCCTTCAACACCGTTTTTTTTGAGTTGTTGTGCTCCCTGACAGTCGATATCTAGGAGAAGATCGACTCCTGCCGTTCGAGCTTCATCAAGCGTCGCTAGCGCCGTCCCGTAACAGTTACCATGAACCTCAGCCCATTCGGCAAACGCATTTTGCGCCACCATCTCGGCAAAAAGAGTACGGCTGACAAAATGATAATCGACACCATCAACTTCATCGCCACGTGGAGGACGGGTTGTGTATGAGACAGAATGCCGCAGGGAGGGGTAAATGTCAATTATCCGCTTGCAAAGCGACGTCTTACCCGTCCCGGAAGGGGCCGAGATGACATAGAGAATCCCCTCGCGCAGAGGAGTTCCGACCTCGAGACTACTCGACATTCTGGACCTGCTCACGAATTTTTTCCAACTCGGCTTTCATCGCCACAACCTGCTTGGTCAACATCGCATCATTCGACTTAGACCCCATGGTGTTCACTTCACGATTTAGCTCTTGAACGAGGAAATCCATCTGCCGCCCAACCGGCTCGTCTCCCTGAGCCAGAAGACGGAATTGTGAAAGATGACTTTTAAAACGGGTCACCTCCTCACTGATATCACAACGGTCGGCAAAAATGGCGACCTCCTGAGCAACTCGTTGCGGCTCGACGCTCAGCTCGGGACCGAGGCGGGCCAGCCTCTCGCTGAGCTTCTGACGCCATTCCTCAGGGACCTGCGGCGCCCTCTCCTCCACCGTCTGCAACATCGTCTCTAGCAGTTCAAGGCGAGAGGCGATGTCGCACCAGGTCGCCTCCCCTTCGGCAAGACGCATCCTGTCAATCGCCTGCAACGCCTCCTGCAATGCCTTCTGTAAGCAGTCAGTAAGAACCGTGGCATCAGGATCAGCCTCACGCATGACGACCACATCCTTCTGTGCAGCAAGAAGACTCAAGGGGATATCACCCTCAAGGGCAAACTCGCGTTGCATCTGTCGTAGCGCCTCAAGCCAAGCCGCCGCAAGAGGACGGTTAACAACCGGTACCGTCAGGGTCGACGCACCCAGCTCTTGACTCACATAGAGATCGACCCGCCCCCGACCAACGCGTTCGGTGACACTTTTTTTGATCTCATTTTCATAAGGAGAGAGGAAACGCGGACCCTTGACCGTCACGTCGCAATAGCGATGATTGACACTTTTGATTTCGACGTTCAGGGTCAGTGTTTCAACCGTCGCCTGTCCCTTGCCATAACCGGTCATGCTTTTAATCATTGAACATCTCCTGAAGCGTCTCGGCACATCGTGTGCGCGGCGAGGATAGGACATCACCGTCATAGAGTCAAGAAGTCTGTTTTCTCAGTACATTTTCCCTTTTACCCCCATCTCGACAATCGACCTCAAAGGTGATTTCTGCTAGACTCATCGCCAAAATTCTCAGGGGTGATAAATGCAGAGAAAACTCAACAGCAAAGCGATTTGGGGCTGGTCGCTCTACGACTTTGCCAGCTCCGCCTACACGACCCTGATCGTCACCTTTATTTACGCCACCTACTTCACTCAAAAGGTTGCCCCTGACAGCACCACGGGGACCGCGTTATGGGCTAACGCCATCACAATATCGGCGCTGGCCGTAGCGATTCTCGCGCCGCCTCTCGGACGTCTTGCTGATCAGCGAGGCCACATCAAGATTTTTCTCTTTGTGGCCACTCTTCTCTGCTGTGGCGGCAGCGCCCTTCTCTTCCCCTTAACCAGTGACCATGTCACAGCAGCCCTCTTTCTTGTCATCTTGAGCAATATTGCTTTTGAACTCGGCTATGTTTTTTACAATTCACTGCTCACCTCGGTCGCTCCCCCCGAACGGCTCGGCACCGTCTCCGGTATCGGCTGGGGAGTCGGTTACTTCGGCGGTCTCGCCGCCTTGGGGCTGGCCCTGATCGGCTTCGTTTCCACCGAACAACCTTGGTTTGGTCTGACGACCGACAACGGAGCCAACATCCGCGCCTGTACCCTTATCGTCGCTCTCTGGTACCTCATCTTCTCACTCCCTCTTTTTGTCTGGGTTCCGAGAAATGCCAAACACCCAGAAGCAGACTCAAAGAGATCAGGACTCCTTCACGCCCTGCGAAGCATACGCCACTACCCACAAGCGTTCAGACTTTTGCTGGCTCGTCTTTTCTACAATGATGGTCTGGTCACCCTTTTTGCCTTTGGCGGTATCTACGCCGCCGGAACCTTCGCTTTCAGCTTCAGTGAAATCCTCATTTTTGGCATCATTCTCAATCTTGCAGCTGGCCTTGGCGCTCTCTTGTTTGGACTCGTCGAAGACACAATCGGTGGTAAAAAGGTCCTTCTGTGCAGCATCGTCGCTTTGACGATAGCGACTTTGACGGCATCGATTGCCCCTGACCGCTCGTACCTTTGGGGGGCCGGGATTGCCATCGGCCTTTTTGCCGGTCCGGCCCAAGCCTCAAGCCGCTCCCTCTTTGCCCGTTTTATCCCCCAGAAACATGAGAATCTCTTTTTTGGACTCTTCGCCTTTTCCGGGAAACTAACCGCTTTCGCCGGGCCTTTCCTTCTCGGACAGGTGACTCTTATCTCTGGTTCCCAGCGTTTCGGAGTCATGACCATCCTTCTCTTTTTCCTCGTCGGTCTGATCCTTCTTTGCACCATTGACGA
>PKUF01000106.1 GCA_002869635.1 Desulfuromonas sp.
TGTGATTGGTGAGTTGACAGCGACCACAACCCCGATCATTAACAGCGAACTCCTTTCGCTGTCGGGAACGGCATTTATCAGTCAGGGGAACTGGAATTACGACCTTGTTGTCGATGGTTATTCTGGCAGTTGGACGCTGCAACAGGACCAGGTCATCGCCCAGAGTCTGTATCTAAAATCGTCAACCCTTGATCTCAACGGCCACACCCTGACGGTCAAAGGGAATTTGATTCACAGCGGTGGCACCTTGAATGTCAACGGCGGCAGTTTGGTTGTCGAAGGGGATTATCGGATCCAGAGCATCTCGACGGATGCCGAAGGAAATCCAACCTACGACTCTAGTGCCGGCTATCTGACCATGACCAACCCCGCAGACCATGTTCTGGTCTATGGCGATTTTGTCATGGACTCCATGCACTCGCACAACTCTTGCCTGACGGCCGGGGTTCTTGAGGTCAAAGGGAACTTTGCGCAGAAAGGCACTTACTCTTATACAACAACTAATTTCCACACCAGCGGAACTCACCGGGTGCTGCTGTCTGGGACGACATCGCAGACCGTTTCTTTTGACACCCCCTCTTCGGGTTCCTCTCACTCTAATGTTCTGGAAATCACCAACAGCTCGGCTGGAGGGGGTGTCTTTAAAACAAAGGTAGCAGTCAATGCCTTATTCAACCATCATCGCAATAAGTTTACTTTTGATGTAACCGGATCAACCTTTGTAGATTACGACGGCGACACCATCCTTGATCACCTCGATGCATTCCCCATGGATGCCAGCGAATGGGCCGACACCGATCACGATGGTATTGGTGACAACAGTGATAGCGACATCGATGGCGACGGGGTCTCTAATGACGAAGAGATTGCCATGGGAACCGACCCTTATGATCCGGCTGATGTTGTTTTGAGCTGGCTCGACTATGGGCAGATAGCGATCACCACAGCACTCAAAACGTTCACGTTTCATCACACATTTGTCGATCCCGTGGTGATCATCAGCCCCGTAGATAACGCAGACGAAGAACCTGTTGTCTTTCGTATCAAGAACATCACCCCCAACAGTTTCGATATTCGCCTGCAGGAGTGGACTTATCAGGACGGCGCTCATGCGACAGAGACCGTCTCTTACCTCGTGGTTGAACGCGGTCGGCATCAACTTCCTGACGGTTCGATCTGGGAGGCCGGTACCTTTGATCGCAGTGATACCGGAGCCTTTGTCTCGACCTCGTTCACGCAAGCCTTTGATGTAACCCCGACCCTACTTCTTAGCGCCCAGACCATGAATGGATGGCAGCCGGTAACGGTACGCGCCAAAAATGTCGGTCCCGCAGGGTTTGAGAGTGCCCTGTATGAGGAAGAGGGGTTGATGGATGGGCATAATTCTGAAGGTGTCGGCTACCTCGCCATCCATCAGCCGAACGGCGGTGGAACGTTGCCACTTGCGGACGGCGTGACCAGCTACACCCTGTCACAGCTCGCGGTTAACCATAACTTCACTCAGATAAGTCATGCTGCGATCAGGGTTGAAGAAGAGCAATCTCACGACAGCGAGACGAATCACTACAACCCGGAGACGGTCGACGTTCTGATGTTTGGCTCCTCTGTTGTTTTTGCTCAGGATATCTCAACCTTCGGCGGCGACCCCTGCACACTTCGTCTCAGTCTTCTTGACAGCGACCATGACGGTCTGGTTGATGTCATCGACACAGATGACGACAACGATGGTTTAAGCGACGCCGAAGAAGAAGCCTTGGGGACCAATCCTTTGCTGGTGGACAGTGACGGGGACGGTGTTGATGATGGCAGTGACTTCAACCCGCTCGATCCGAGCATCAATGCCGCACCAGCCGAATACATCGCCTCGACAGCCATCGATCACACCTGGCAACAAGTTGAGCTGCCTGACCCCATCAGCCAGCCCGTGGTGATTGCCGGTGTGCCGAGCTACCATGGCGCCGATCCTGGCGTGGTACGTTTGCAGAATGTCAGCGACAACGGGTTTGAAATCCGCTTTCAGGAGTGGGATTACCTCGATGACAAACATTGGGCGCCAGAAGATATCGCCTACCTCGTCAAGAGTGTTGGACATACGACCGATGCCAACGGAGTCAGCACCGAGGTCGGGACAATCACCCTCAATGGTACAGGGAACTTCAAGCCTTTCGCCTTTACCGAAACGTTCAGCAAAGCCCCGTATTTACTGCTGACGATGCAAACCGCCAACGGTTATCAGGCCGCAACGGTTCGCGCCAGGGAGATCACCGCAACCGGGTTCAAAGCCGCCCTGTTCGAACAGCAGAGCCTGATGGACGGGCACGGCAGCGAGACCATCGGCTATCTGGCGATTGATGCTCCGAATGCCGTCTGGATGGGGGAGACGCCAAACCAGCTTCAGAAGATCACCGCAAGCAGTCTCTTTAGCCCCGTCTTGTCCTCTCTGATTAAGGTTGAAGAAGAGAGGTCCGGCGACACTGAAACCGATCACATCGACGAGACGATCAACGTCCTGGCGATCGGAGATAAGATTTTCGCTCAGGATATCAGCAGCGCTGGAGCCGACCCCTGCGCTCTGCGTTACAAGGCCCCTGAGCAGAGCGCTTCAATCGAGTGGGGAACCATCAACAGCGTTGACCACAACTGGAGCACCATCCCGCTGACGAAGAGCTACAACAACCCGGTTGTGGTGGTCGGCCCGGTCTCGAACAACGGCGCCGACCCCGGGGTCATCCGGACCCGCAACGTGACCTCAAACAGCTTCGAGGTTGCCTATCATGAATGGAACTACCTCGATGGTCATCACGGGGCCCTCGAGACCATCTACTATCTCGTGGCCGAAGCCGGGACTCAGACTCTGGGGAGTTTGACCCTGCAGGCTGGAACCCTCAACACGACAAAACTGCTTAACGCTTCAGAATGGGAGAATATCACCTTCCCGAACGCATACGGAGCCGAGCCGGCCGTCTTTGCCAGTGTGATGAGCTATGCCGGTGCGGAGAAGGTGACAGCCCGAACCCATCATGTCACCGCAGGCGGATTCAAGGTAACGATGCAGGAGCAGGAGTCAAAGAACGACGGGCACGCATCAGAGATGATCGGCTGGGTCGCGATCGACAAAGGGACAGCTACCGTCAATGGCCGAAGCCTGCATGTTGTAGACACGCAAACCACTGACACGGCGACGGCAACCACCTTACCCTCCACCGCTCGCCGCACCCCGTTCATCCTTGGTGCGATGCAGACGACAATTGGGGGGGACCCAAGTGTCCTGCGCTCTCAGAACTTCGGAAAGACGAGTGTTGATTTAAAGATTCAGGAAGAGAAGTCGGCGGATGCGGAAACGACCCATGCAGCAGAAGACATCAGTCTTATGGTGGTGGAGTAGGGGAGGGGGGACTCCTCGCAGATCGGTTGACGCGGTTGCTCTGTCTATTTTTGCCTGTGGCTTAAAAAAAGCCAAGTAACAAACGGTGAAAAGTTTGTTTGCCCTTAAGTATTTACGGGCAAAGTACCAGTCTGTTTTGTGACAGTATATAGACTAAGCTCTTGTTGGTTTTTCCTTTGCGATAAACCTTAAATATTTAACAGCGAATGTTTTTTAAGGGTTACCCCCTATGGACACAGTAGAGACACAGCTTGGCCCGTGACTGTGCATGAAAAGATATGTCACGTTTTGAAGCCGATAAATAGGAGAACGCAGATTTTTGTAGTGAATCCAGAAACCTATTGACGTGAAAAGTAATCATTTGAAAGTTGGCGCTTTGCATGGCAATCCACGCTCCAGGCGGATGCGTTCAAACACCCGGATCAGGCGCTTGCCGGTGATGGAAGTATCGATCTCTACGTGGAGTAGTTCGCGGTTAAAGTCGTCGATCACGTTAAAGGTTCGAAAGCGACGTCCCGCATAGAGAGAATCACTCATAAAGTCGGCCGACCAAACCTGGTTCGGCTGATGCGGCACGAGCAACGGCTGCTTGACCCGTTTCGGCAGTCGTTTCTTGGCCCGACGTTTCTGGTTCAGGTTGAGCTTGCAGTAGACGCGATAAACCCGTTTATGGTTCCAGCGGTGTCGCTTGCGCAGATACTTCCAGCTCTTCCAGAAGCCCCAGCGGGGGTGCTTGTCAATCAGGGCATTGAGCGCCTCAACGACCTCGGCATCCCGACCCTCCTGAGAAGGACTTCGATAATAGGCCGCCCGAGACAAACCGACACAACGGCAACTACGCTGCACAGACATGTGGTGCTCGGCGAGCAGATACGTAATAGCTTCACGCTTGTCAGGCGGCCTTAAAGCTTTTTTTCGATCAGATCCTTCAGGGCGTTATTTTCTAAAGCCAAGTCGGCATACATCCGCTTGAGACGGGCCATTTCGGCTTCCATCTCTTTCATGCGCTTCAAGTCGGAGGCATTCATGCCGCCATACTTGGATCGCCAGTTGTAATAGGTCGCATCAGAGATGCCGTGCTTACGGCAAATCTCTTTAACCTGGATGCCAGCTTCGCCTTCCTGGAGAATGGCAATGATCTGGGTCTCGGTGAAACGGGATCTTTTCATCAGGGCCTCCTGGGCACATTGTGCCAGAAAGCTCTACTTTTGACATGTCTCAGATTATGGGAAGCTTACGCGACCATTTTCCCTTCTTGCTAATCATAAAGTTAGCCCCACAACCTACCCTAGGTCGTGGGGCTTCTCTGCTGTCTACGGTCCATTTCCGGTCCGGGCATACCCCCCTCCCTCAAATCACCGCTACTTTGTCGCCATCCGCCATCGGCTTCAAATCTGGCTTTCTCTACCCCTTCATCCCCTTAGCCTGCTTCTCACATCAAAAAAGGGCTTTAAAAGCCCCCCCCAAATACCACCAGACCTGAAGCCCCCCACCGATTCAGACCATCATGCGGTGGCGTCAACGATTGAGGGCTTACCTCACCTCACAAGGGCAGCCAAAATGAAACCGTTGTCCCTTTCCCTACAGCACTATCAACCCTAATTATCCCTTTATGGTCTACTATAATTTGCTTAACGATACTCATTCCCAACCCGAGACCTCTTACTGCGGTGTTTCCCATATCCGCCCTATAAAATTTATCAAAAACCTTCTCTACCTGTTCTCTATTCATCCCTTTTCCACAATCAACAACTGATGTTTTACAAAAAGATTCGTCCTTTTCAATAAAAATTGAAACCCTGGAACCTTCTGGAGAATACTTAATAGAATTACTTAGAAGATTTTCTATAACCTGAGAAATCCGGTGAGAATCTATGCTTATCGTTTCCGGCAAGTTTGGATCGACATCGATATCAATTAAATTCTTAGACTGAAAGTTAAACCTTTCCACAATCCTATGAACAAGTTCTTTAAATATAACATGATCAAAATCTAGAGGTATACTTTGACCAGATTCAATCCTACTAACATCTAATATATCATCAATTAACTTCGTTAGGCGGTCTGCATTGTTTATTATTTCTAGACCAAAATCATCTTTTTGCTCATCAGAAAAAGACTCACTCAAAAACTTATCCGAAATTAGTTCAGTGTAACCCATTATACTTGCGACAGGTGTACGGAGTTCATGCGCAGCAGTAGAAATAAATTCACTTTTAAGCCTATCTAACTGTTCTAAACTTTTCTGCGCTTCTTTGAGCTTTTTTGACTCCGAAACTAGCTTCTGACTATTTTCGAGGTTGTTCAATGCCTGACAAGCCAAAGGGGCAAACCGAACCATCAGATTTTTATGATCCACATTAAAAAATGATTTTTGGGAGCTCACACAAACCAATATCGCCTTGGATGTTGGCGTATTTAAAGGCGCATGCAATGCTGAAGCGGCAAAAGCTTTCATTCTTTCAGACTGCACATTCCACTCAACGCTTTGCTGAACATCAAACATCACAATTATTTGGCCAGACAAAACCCTTTCAAACACCTTACCTGGAACCCACAACGTTGCCGCAAAAACATCGTCCGTAGCTGCAGAGACTGAAAAAACACCGGGATTTTTTTCCTGTAAAACAAAAGCATGATCAAAGCCAAGAAAGTCTTTAAAAACTTTCAACAAGCTATTGAAAGCCTCAAAAGTGTTTTCAGCCTGAGTAATAATACGCAAACCCTCTAGAACCCCTTCCAAAACAATCCGGTGTCTTCGTTCCGAATCACGTGCGCGATTCAAATCCACCAACATTTCGCGGAGTTCTTCAGTATTCACCATCTACACTCCAAGTACAGGCTTATTACTAAATACAACACTAGATATCATGAGATTGCCATGTATATTTTTACGATTAGCGTCAAAATGGCCTTGTTCGCCAAAAGTAAATATCCCCAAGAAAGGCTTCCCATTCATTGAATTTGCAACCTGCAATGCCACCTGTTGCATCTCTTGATCTACCGCGATCATGCAGCCAGCACAGTAAGTTACAATTCCACCACATACATCTTTCACATCAAAATCACCCGCATTGATGGCAGACTCAACAACTCGCCCTGCCCTTGAGATCAAATTTTGGCGAGACCCCTCCATGAGAGTGACCTCATCACCTTCTTCCAAAGATGCAAAAATACCTATTCCGCCCCCCTTCATTACGCGCTCTGGATGAATAAGTCTGTAATGTTCCAACTGCCCTTCCAATGAAACCTTTTTGCCTATGGGGTTCAAAGTCGTAACAGCGAGGGCATTGCCACCCTCACCAACCACACCATCCAGCAAACCACCTGTCCACTCGTTGTAAACCTCAGCGGCAGGACGATCGTCTATTTTCAACAGAGTCCTTTTTGATGCGTGAGTAACAACTCCTTCCTTTCCCGTTGGATCATAGCCCCCCTGAAATGCTTGAGACATTTTAAACGATGGAAAGAAGACGCTAACGACAACTGCGTTTTTATAAGCGTGCTGGCCATCAATTTGACTCCATTTGCCGTCAATTGAATTATCGGCGGTACTACCACCAGAGATAGGAACGCTCGCCCCTACGACATCCTCAATCCCTCGCAGAAGCTCCTCTTCAACTCCAGGAGCAGCGCTGACCCAGATATGTGCAGGCACTTCGCCTTGACGTTCTGATTTTTCGAGTGCATTCAAAACCGCAGATGCTGCTGAGCGTCGCGGGTCACTACCAATTTCAGACGCCCCCACTCCGTAGCTACCTTCATCGTCAACAATCACCAGCGCTCCCAAAGCGCGGCCATTTACGCTGCAGAACCCCTTAGAGGACATCACACCAAGACACGATGTCCCACCATGAACGGGACCATCTATCCCCAAACACCCCAAAGCTTTTAGTATCGCATCACCATCATACTGCTCCGTGTAAAAGACCAGCAACCATGCAGGTTTTTCGTTATCATCGAGCTTGAATTGACCAACAACATCTTCTATTGCTTTTTTTTCATCTTCTTCAACCGTACTCGCAACAAGCACCTTCATAAGCCAGCCCTTTCTCAAAGTCTAGACCATGTACACAAGAATCCATCCCCCTCGGGTTGACAAGGGGTTGCTTCGAGGAAATCTTCGATGGGTAGAAAATTTTAAACAAAAAGGGTGGGCAGCTTTATCAGCAAGGCACGGCTTCCTTTCATCGACCATGATTGGCAAGAAACATTCTCCCCCTCAGCATAGACCCTTGCTCCAAACGATGTTCTACTATATTCTCATACACTCTCTTCAAAAAGCAATCCTAGACGCCCCACGGATGCAAAGGAGGGGACGCCCCCCCAGAGGCGGCCCCGTGACTGAAGGACAAGAGCATGAAACAAAAAAACAACTTAGCCTTGCTTACGCATAAAAATCGTTATTGTCCGGCCGACCTCACAAAGCAAGGGATATTTTCAAATCGGTTGGTGGGGATCGAAATGAGCGATCCAGTTGGCCGCATTATGGAAGCCAATTCTTTTTTTCTCAATTTTGTTGGCTATGATGAAAACGACCTGAAGTGGCTTACAGTCGACCACCTGTGCCATCCTGACGATAAAGAACGCGAACTGGACTTAAGACAGCAGCTATTCAATGGTGGTCTCGACCATATAACGTTCAGAAAACGTTACGTTAACAAATCAGGGAAAACTGTATGGGGAGAGACAAGCCTCAACGCTATTTACGATGAGGCCGGAAATTGTAACGCGTTGATAGCGACAGTGGTCGATGCAACAAAATACCGGCGTGAAGAACTATTACAGAAAGGACAATCACGAGTCCTTGACCTTTTATACAGGAATAGTTCGCTTGATGAGGTTTGCAATGCGATTGTAAGATCTATTGAAGAGGTTGAACAGGGATTATTGTGCTCCATATTGCAACTTGACGAAACAACAGGAACATTACACAAACTAGCGGCCCCAAGCCTTCCTGATTTTTATAACGACGCGATAGAAGGGATGAAGATTGGTGACGGGGTAGGATCATGTGGTACCGCGGCATTTTACGGTCGAAGGGTGGTCGTCTCGGACATTTTCAACCATCCCTACTGGATCAAAGCCAAACGTTTAATCGAAAGAACAAACTTGCGTTCATGTTGGTCGCAACCAATTTTCTCTAACGACGGTCGAGTGCTAGGAACGTTTGCAATATATTACACTGAACCTAGAGAGCCAGGGCCGTTTGAATTAGACCTCATCCGATCAGCTGCTGACTTGACCGCTCTAGCAATGAGCTACAAGGGTGCTATAAGCGTTCTAGAGAAAAACAATCAAAGAAAAAATGAGGCGATTTCAACTGCGGCCCATGAACTGAGAACACCTATTACATCGATTATGGGTTACGCCGAATTACTACGCCATACCAATGGATATGAAATTCCCAACACAGTAAAGAGTGATGAGTTTATTGATATCATCATGGAAAGGTCTGAAATGCTGTCGCGTATTGTCAGCGACCTTTTTGACATTAGCAAAATTGAGAATGGTTGCAGTTTGGACCTCGTGATCAAACCAGAAAGAATTCACGTAACGCTTGAAAAGGTCATTAATCACTTCAAAAACTGCGTTAAAAGCCACTCTTTCCACCTAAAAGAGGATAAAGAACTACCAGAGATACTCCCGTATGACGAAGGAAGGATAATACAGGCACTAGATAATCTGCTCAGCAATGCGGTAAAATATTCTCCCGCGGGAGAGGTAATAGAGTTGACCGCCGTTGCCAGTTCGGATCAATTACGTCTATCCGTTACTGACTTCGGAATAGGAATGGAGACCTTTCAAATTGGAAAGATTTTTGACAAATTCTATCGTGCAAACTCCAGCAGCCAAGAAACACAGGGGTTAGGCATCGGAATGAGTATTGTAAAGGAAATCATTGAAGCTCATCGGGGCAGAATAAGCGTAGAAAGCGCCCCCGGAAAAGGGACAACGGTCACTCTCAACATTCCAATCCGTCAGCTTGATCATCATGTCTGAAGCAGTCCCCCCCGACCCAGACCGCCATGCGATGGTGTCCACTATTGCAGACCTACTTCAAACGTACAGCCCCACCCAAAAAAGGACGGGGTAGCCTTGATTACAAAAAATCCGAATACAGACTCGCCCCTCAAGCGCCAAAGTCCTTACCGAAGCAACACCCGACGCCCCCCAGACAATGTGATCCTGGCAGCACCATATGGCATGTTTTCTTCCAATAAACAGCATATGCCTTTCGTTTCAGGCCGCGGAGGGAACAATCTACGCGAAGATCGATCAAAAAAAATTGTCATATGATCCTGTCTCGATGTCAATAGACGATCCGCAGTAGGTCTGCAACAGGACTCCCCCAAAGGAAGACAAACGAAGAGAGTAATGCTACCATCCTTTCACCTTCGACAAGGAACTACAGCAAATTGGAGACGGGCTGACTATGCACAAGAAGAACACTTCCAACCTTTCATCTTTACTCGATTCGGCAAACCGATTCTCTGCTCAAGGCAACCATCTACAGGCCATCTCTTGCCTTGAAAAAGCGGTAGCGATCTCTAACGACGCAAGCTCTTTGCTCGAACTGGCCAGACTCTACAAAGCCACGGGACAGGGGGAAAAAGCGCTATTTTGTTTTAATCTGGCCCTAAAAAATGATGATATGACCGGGGCCTTTCAGCTCAACTGTGCAAATATCGCCTTCAGTCTCGGCTCCCCCGAGAAGGCAATAGAACATCTAAAATGTGCCGTTTTAAGAGATAAAAACCTTGAAATCCCGGCCAAAGCAATCGAGGTATCTATTAAGGAGAGTACGGGCCTCATCGACGAAGCTTTTTCTGAAGCTGCGAATTTGATTGATTCCGGCCACAGATGCCAAGAGATATTGTGGGCCTACAGCAGAATTATTTCTCAGCACAATAAATTTTCGGAGCACACCTCTAAAGCTATTGAGGCGATCAAAGAATCCATACATAATGGCGAAATATCAAAAGATTTCATGCCTAGTTTCTATTTTCGGCTTAGCGAATTACACCAACGAAACCAAAACTATGAAGACGCCTTTAACGCTGCGAAAGCGGGGCATCATCTAAAGACGGGGCACTATGATGAACCCAGGCAGCTTAGCCTTTTCAACCATGTAGAAGAGGCCTGGCAAGAAAAAGACACCACAAAACATGAGCCTGTTAAAAACAAACGTAAATTTTTGTTCGTCGTTGGGATGCCAAGGTCTGGCTCAACTCTCGTGGAACAGATACTAGCATCAAACGACAACTCCATTACGCTTGGAGAAAGTCACATTTTTTCAGAAGTTACGTGCCAAGTACTGCCGAACCCACAAGACCTCGGCCGTATTGGTGCTCGCATTTTAAGCACAGAAGAGATTGCCAAAATAAAATCAAGGTTTACTCAAGCAATTTTCAGAAAACAAAAACCAAAAGAATTCGTCATTGACAAAACACTCATCAACAAATTCCACATTGGACAAATACTGCAGTCAATTCCAGGTGCAAAAATAATATGGGCTCGCCGTGATCCGCGAGATGTTTGTATGTCTTGTTACCTAAATGACTTTAGTGGCGCATTGCCTTATCGACACGACCTTAAAACACTCGCTAGATATCACAACAGAACTGAAGAGTTGATGAAATTTTGGATAAAGAAGCACCCAGAATCAATCTACGAACTCCACTACGAAGAATTAATCAAAAATACCGAAGAATACATCAAAAGGCTGGTCGATTTTTGCCAAATGCCGTGGACCGATCAATTTTTAAGTTTCCACCAAAACAAACGCCTGGTACAAACAGTCAGCTACAATCAGGTAAGAAAACCGATTTATTCCAGCTCAATTCACCGATGGAAAAACTTCTCATCTCAAATTGGTCCGCTTCTTGAGAGTTTGGAAATCGATCCATATTACCAACAGCGATAACCGCCCCTCATTCGATACAGAAACTTAGGTTGGGTGCGAGAAGATCAACCTCAACCTCCGGCCCCAAAGCACAGCCCCCCCTCCAAAGCCTATGCGACACACGAGAAAGAAGGGAACCCATGAAAAAAATCTATTTTGCCATCACGATCATGCTTCTGGCCGCAATCCCAACCGGGGTTATGGCTCTTGATTTGTCAAATATCCGTTTAAATGGCTTTGTTTCTCAAGGATATCTCGACAGCAGCAAGAACAACTATCTCGACCTCGCCTCAAAAGACGGAACCTTTCAGCTCAACGAAGCGGGCATCACCATATCAGCACAAGCGACCGACAAACTGCGTATCGGCTTTCAATTACTCTCCCGCGACCTAGGTCCTGAGGGGAACAACAACTTTGTACTTGATTGGGGATTTGCCGATTACCGTATCAACAATGCTTTGGGGGCGCGGGCAGGTAAAATCAAGATGCCGATGGGGCTTTACAACGAGGGGCGAGACTCCGACATGTTGCGTGACATGGTCTTCTTGCCTCAGAGCATTTATAAGGAGTCATGGCGCTCGTTTATGGGGGCAGCACAAGGCGCGAGTCTTTATGGCAATGTCGACTTAGGCGGCTTGGGCGATGTTGAATATCAGGCACTGCTCGGGGAAGTCAACATTGACGTCAGCAGTGTCTACCTTATTCAGGAAGGTATCATTGGCGGAATTGAGGAGAATGGGCTTGTTGTCAATAAGCTCAACTTCAAATGCGACAACGCCTTTGCGGCATCTCTCGTGATGAACACCGCACTGAACGGGCTGCGCCTGGGATTTTCCTACCTGGACGTTCAGGGTGTGTTCGACGGGCAACTGAATTCTTTTGGCGGCACGGCCTTTCCTGCCGTGCTCGAGCCCTTTACGGTTGAGGCTGAACTCAAAGACAAGTATGTCCTGTCGGCAGAATACCTCCATCAATATCTCAGCCTGCGCACCGAATATATGCAGGCACGCAACAACATAAGGATTAACGGCCACCCGGTGCTTGGGACCAATGACATGGTCGTCGATACCGCTGAAGGCTATTTCGTCATGGCTACCGTCCCCACGTTTACCGACGCGCTAAAACTCTCGGCCCTTTATGATGTCTACTACAGCAACAAGAACCATAAGGGGGACACCCAAACGGGCGAAGGCTATCGCAAGGATATCGCGATCGGCTTGCGCTATGACGTCTTAAACAACTGGATCATCAAAGCCGAGTATCATGATATCGAGGGAACAGCCCCCTTCCTTGTCAACTACAATGACGACCCCCTCGAAAAAGACTGGAGTTACGTTGTCGCTAAAACGACTTTCCTTTTTTAAAAAATCCGGCTCATATTTATGGGGAGACCGTCATGAAAAAAACGCTATCAATACTGACCATGACCTTGATCGTCATGTCACAAATCGCCTCGGCCTCTGAGATCATTTTTATAACCGCCAAAGGCAATCCCATCGACTCCGTCTCAACAAGTGATCTAAAAAAGATTTATCTCGGCAAGATCGCCTACTGGGACAACGGATTGCTGATACGTCCCTTTCTACAGAAAGATACGGCAACCACGAACACTCTTATCGAAGAGTATGTCGAGATGTCTCCCTATCAGTACTCTCAATATTGGCGAAAAGCCGTTTTTACCGGCAAAGGGAAGCCGCCCTTTGAAGTACGGAACGAAGATTTGATGAAAAAAATGGTCGGCACCCTTGAAGGGACGATCGGTTACATCTCTGCCGACGCCTTGGACAGCAGCGTCAAAGAGCTAAAAGTCGACTAACCTAAGACAACAAAGAGCCAACGTTCCTTTTTCCAACGGCGGCACGTTGCTTTTCAAACAAGTCAGCCCCACACCCCTCACAGGGTATGGGGCTGACTCTTTTTAGCCCGGACACCATCTTTTTAGTATTCAGCATTAAGTCGACGCTAGACCCTACTGGTGACAACTCTCACAACTTTGGGGGGTCTCAGAGGTTTCATGTGCGTTGTGGCACCCTTTGCACATCTGGTGCAACACTTCACGGGCATGACGGACATGCTCACCATCATGGCAATGGATACAGCGATGGACACCCGCCCCTTCATGGTGACACTGTCCGCATTCTCCCTGAGCGAGAATCTGATGGTTAAGATGGGAAAAACGGACATCCCCCTTGGTGGTCTCAATCATAATCACCGGGGGCACATTGGCAAACGCGGTGGTTGTCACAAAGAGAACAGACGCTAAAACAACCCAAGGATTTCTCGGCAAAAGTAAAAATTTCATCAGCGTTCCTCCCCGGCAAAAAAACATAACATTGAGCCACAGACATGAACCGCTTTACCTTTATCGTTTAAGTTGACTTTTGTGAATGTCAACTTGCCCTTACAATCGCCCTGCCCGTCTCCAATCAATTTACCGAATCAACGATTTGAACCACTTGATACGAAAACACCACTTACAAAGAGATTCTGCATACGCTATGCCGTAGGCCTTCGACCTCGCATCTTTACTTTAAATACGGAGAGGGGCCAGCAACATGCACATCAAGAAAAACATGCCGCGCCCCCTCCCGTCCCGCAAGGGCGGCTGGCCCCCATCTTTAACATTTTGTTCGTTACCAACACTGTTTACGCCACATTTTCCGTCAAAAAAGTCACACCAGTTTGCGCTCTTCCTCATTTACGGCCGGAGATTCCTCAGCCTCCAGTTTAGAATTCGACCAATGGCATTGTGAAGAGTTCACGCCGTCACTTCTCGTCCACCCCCTTCCGCCTTATGACCTGATTTCACAAGGAACAACCGTTCTTTTGTTTTCAATTCATCGTTAACGCTTTTTCCACTCGTCATTCACGAGCAACTCCTGTGACCATACCCACCAAGAATCTGTCACACTGCAATCTCGTCGACGCCAGAGACCTGCAAATCCGCATCGCGCGCGTTGTTATCGTTTTAGATTTCTGTGGCCAAAAAAGACTCGCGCAGTGGATCAATTGGTCCTTTTCTGCCCTGTGCATCGACAACTCGACGATCTCCTCACCACGTTTAATCTCCTTTAAAAAGAGATGACGTCTTTATTCCACAAAGGATCTGAAACACAAAACGGCAAAACTTGTTAAACTTGCGGGAAGAATAAGACCAAAAGGAGGGACGATGACAACTGAAAAAATCCGACTTGGCGTCAGCTCGTGTCTACTGGGCGAGAAGGTCCGTTTTGATGGCGGACACAAACATGATCGTTTTTTGACGGAGACCCTCGGCCGTTATGTCGAGTTCGTACCGGTTTGCCCTGAAGTTGAAATGGGGTTGCCGACGCCGCGCGAGGCTTTGCGCCTGGTAGGGAGTGAGGAAAACCCACGGCTGATCTTCGCCCGTAGCGGCAACGACATCACCGAACAGATGCAAGATTGGGCCGATAAACGGGTCAAGGAGCTTGAGAAAGAGGAACTTTGCGGCTTCGTCTTTAAATCAAAGTCGCCAAGCAGTGGCATGGAAAGGGTCAAACTCTACGACAAAAACGGCAGCCCCCACACACAAGGGGTTGGCCTCTTCGCCAAAACGTTCATGACACGCTTTCCCCTACTCCCGGTCGAGGAGGATGGTCGTCTTAACGATCCGCTGCTGCGAGAGAACTTTATCGAGCTAATCTTCACCCTCAACCGCTGGCGCAAAGCCCTCGCTCGCGACCAGAGCCGGGAGGCGCTGATCGATTTCCACATGCGCCACAAGCTGTTGCTGCTCGCCCACAGTCCCGACATCTATCGCCAACTCGGGAAACTTGTCGCATCGGGAAAAGGGGTGACAACCGAACAGCTCTACACCAACTATCTCGCCCTCATGATCAAGGGGATGCGTCTCAAGCCCAGCGTGAGCAAGCACGTCAACGTTCTGCAGCATATTTTGGGTTATTTCAAAAAACAGCTCTCCGCAGACGAAAAGAAAGAGATGCTTGAAGTGATTGACAACTACCACACTGGCCAGATACCGCTGATCGTCCCGATCACCCTGTTGAATCATTACGTCCGCAAATACAACCAAAGCTACCTGCAGCAACAGTTCTATCTCACCCCCCACCCCCTTGAGCTGCGCTTGCGCAATCATGCCTAAGGAGCACCCTGCTGTTGCTGTCTCGTTCAGAAAGACCAGACGGCGGCGAGCCCCGCCCCTTTGAGGCCCAGCGATAGACGTGGCACCCAGGCCGGCGGGGCGTCTGCCGCAAGCCGCCAAAGATCAAGAAGGGCCGGAAGCGCCGCAAGCGACGCGACTTGATCGACAGAGAGGTCACTCGCCATCGCCATGGAGACGGTATCTCCGAGTGGATGGTTTTTGAGAACAACCAGATAGGCAAGAGAGGTCGCGAGATGGCCACAGATCACGCCCGTGGCAAAACTCCCTGGACGATCACCACTAGCAAAGGCGATCTCGGCGGCGAGCCATTGCCCCTGGAACCCGGCAGAAGCGACGCGCAACCGCTCGGAACGCGAGCGAAAATCGGGATGATAGACGATGGATAAGCCGTCATGGTCAAGACGGTAATTATGGGCACCGGCGACAACGACATGCCCGAGTTCATGTGCGGTGACACCCCCCGCGATACCAAGAAGAAACTGCGGCCAGTCATCAACGGAAGCGCCCCCCTTTCCTGCGGCAAAGGAAGAGACCGGTATCCCCCAAACCAAAACAAGGAGAGCAAAAAGAAGGGAATTTCCACATCCCAAGCTAGGATGGCATGACTTTCTTTTTAGCATTAAGAACATCACCGGACACCTTTAAAAGGATAAAACAAGATCGTTCATCTAAACACTCAGCCGGGAACTTTGCAACCACCCCCCTCTCCCTTCATCTTCTTCAATTAAAGGGCCCTAGATCATCAGAATTCTCCCGACAATCTAGAGCCTTAAAATTTGCGCGCAACGCTCCATCCCGCACCTTTAAGAAGAGAAAGCACCTGCTTGTTCCTTGTGGTCGACAAAAGCATCCGCTATAGTCTTTCCATTTTATCCGGAGCGTGGGCATGCTTTTCAATTCGCCAGTCTTTATCTTTATCTTCCTCCCATTGGTGCTGATAGGATATTTCACCCTCAACCGTTACCACCTGCTCCTCGCAGGAAAAAGCTGGCTCGTCCTTGCATCGCTTTTTTTCTACTCTTACTGGAATCCGGTCTACCTCCCCCTGATCCTTGCCTCGATGCTCGTCAACTATGCCCTTGGCACCACCATGGGGAAGCAAAGCGAGCAGGCTCCACGCTATTCGCGACGGTTCATCCTGATCGGCGGGGTCGTCACCAACCTCGGCCTGCTCGGCTACTACAAATACGCCGACTTCTTTCTCGATAATCTGGCCGGAGTCACCGGCGCTGACTTTGAACCGCTCAACCTCGCCCTGCCACTGGCGATCAGCTTTTTTACCTTTCAGCAGGTCGCCTATCTGGTCGACAGCTATCAGGGAGAGACCCGAGAATACGACTTTCTCAACTACTGTCTCTTCGTGACCTTCTTCCCCCAGCTAATCGCCGGTCCGATTGTCCATCATGGCGAGATGATGCCACAATTCGAACGCCTGCGTACCAAGCTACTCAGTTACAAAAACCTCTCTGCAGGACTCTTCATCTTTATCCTCGGCCTCTTCAAAAAAGTGGTCATCGCCGATACCTTTGCCCAATGGGCGAGCATCGGCTTCGACCACACTGACGAGGTCACCTTCCTCGGGGCTTGGGTTGTCTCGCTGAGTTATGCCCTGCAACTCTACTTCGACTTCAGCGGCTACACCGACATGGCGGTCGGCGCAGCTCGGATGTTCAACATCAAGCTCCCTCTGAACTTCAACTCCCCCTACAAGGCGTTGAGTATCCAGGATTTCTGGCGTCGTTGGCATATGACCCTGAGTCGCTGGCTGCGCGACTATCTTTATATAGCCCTGGGAGGTAACCGCCGCGGCGCTTTCATGACCTACATCAACCTTTTCCTTACGTTTCTCCTCGGTGGACTTTGGCACGGTGCCGGTTGGACTTTTGTCATATGGGGCGCGATGCATGGGTTCGGCACGACCCTGCACAAACTCTGGCAGACGACCGGAATTAAGCTGCCACGCTGGAGCGCCTGGCTGGTCACCTTTCTCTTCGTCAATTTTGCTTGGGTCTTCTTTCGCGCCAAGAGTTTTTCTGATGCCGACAAGATTCTCTCGGGGATGCTCAGCTTTCAGGGTGTCGCGCTTCCCGAAGGGATCAAGAGCAACGCTGTCACCTGGGTTGTGGTCGGCATGCTGTTGACTGTTTTCGCCCCCAACTCAATGGAACTCGCCCGCCGCTTCAAACCAACATGGGCGGTGACGATCTTTACCCTGATTCTAGCTCTGGCAGCGATCTTCAACCTTGAGCAGGTCAGCGAATTCCTCTATTTCCAGTTCTGAGGCTGTTATGCAAGAATATAGGCGTTTTTTCTGGTTCGTTGTCGTTGTTGTTGCAACGCTGGTCCTGATCAGTTTGGTCACCTGGCAACTGGCGACACGCAAAGTCCTCTCAGGTGACCCCATGGTCGGAGATCTCGCCCGCATGGGATACCTACCGCACCTTGTGGAAGACGTTGCGCCGCCACAAACCTCCGCTCATCTTGAGTTCTGGGAATACGACGAGGGAAAGGTCGATATCGTTACCCTAGGAGACTCATTTTCTCAGGGATTTGGTGGAAGTTTCTATCAGGCCCCCCTCACAGCTGAATCGGGGATGAAGGTTCTTAACCTCTCAATGCTCTTCTCTTATCCTAAACTGCGCAACCGCCTCGACGTTGTCGTCACCCTTCTCAACAGCGGTTTCTTTGACAAACTCGCCCCTCGCTATCTCATCTTGGAGAATGCCGAACGTCTCGGATCAGCCATTGCCCAAAAGACAGACTGGGGGAACAAAGAAAAAACCGGGGACTATCTAAATTTTCTTGCCAGGAGCAAGGAACTTAAACGTCAAGCGAGCACCCTTGAGAGAAAAGGGTTCCTCAACCCCGCATCCTTTCGTTACCTCGCCAACAGGGTCAGCTACGCACTAAGCGGACACGACATCAAAAGGGTCGTTTACACCAGCAAACTCTCAAAACCACTCTTTTCGACCCCCCCAGAGAAGGATCTCGCTTTTTTCTTTGAAGATATCGACTGGGCACAAAGAGATACCGCGGCTCTTGCGAGGACAATTAATGACAACCTCAACCAACTCGCCAGCTTATTGTGTGAGCACAACATCGAACTGATCTACCTTCCAGCGGTAAACAAGCTGAACCTCTATGCCCCCTACTTTGTCGGCCACCGCTACGCCGAGTCCCGATTTTTCGAGACATTACGCACTCTCGACAAATCGTATCACTGGGTCGACAGTAAAGCGGTTCTCGCGCAGGAGATCGCCAAGGGAGAGCGTGACATATTCCGTCGTGACGATACTCATTGGGGGGTGAAGGCCTCCCGTATCATTGCCAAAGCGATTCTTGCAGAGACAAATCCATAAATCATTCACAACAAACACCTTAAAAAGGGAGCCCCAGCGCCGTGGCGTTAAGGCTCCCTTTTTAAGGCGTCACTCAAATGACGGGAATCTCCTTCTGATCAACTGTCACGTTCCTTGCGCCTTCTCTTTACTTCATGGCGTACCAGCTTACTGAAGTTCCGCTCGCGCCGCCGCTTTTGGGCCAATGATTCACGGTTCCGTTCCTGCTCAGCCTGAAGCTTCTGGTAATTACCGAAGCGGCGCGAGTCAAGTTCGCCCACCGCCAGAGCCGCCTTGACGGCACACCCCTCTTCCTGCTCGTGCCGACAGTCGCTGAAGCGACAGGAGCGGGCCAGTTGTTCGATCTCATCAAAGAGGCTTGCAACCCCGTCCTGACATTCCGTCAGTGCCAGCTCACGCAATCCCGGCGTATCAATAACAATACCGCCGGCAGGGAGGAGATAAAGCGTCCGGGCGGTCGTGGTATGGCGGCCCCGATCATCTGTCGCCCGAATCTCCCCGGTCTCAGGGAGCCCCCCCCCAAGGGTACGGATCAGGGTTGACTTACCGACACCGGATGAACCGACCAAGGCGACGCTTTGACCACAACGGCACCACGGTTCCAGCTGCGCTACGCTTGTCGCATCTAGAGCATTGAGCGCCACCACCTCTAGCCCAGGGTGAAGCTGACGCGCCTGCTCCACAAACGAATTGACCGAATCGGCGAGATCACTTTTGCCGATCACCACCACCGGCTCAACCCGCGCCTCCAGTGCAAGGGCAAGGTAACGTTCGAGACGAGAGAGCTTGAACTCCTGATTGCAGGAGGTCACGATCAGCAAGGTGTCGATATTGGCCGCGAGAAGTTGAATACCCGAAGGCGATCCGGCGGCATGACGACGAAAAAGGCTGTGGCGTTCAAGGCGCCGCACAACGCGACAGCCTGACCTGTCGAGCAAAAGCCAATCGCCGACCGTGGGAAGACCTTCTCCCGCACCGAGATACCACTGCCCCGGTAGAGGGAGGGTCACTCTCCCCTCGACCGTCAGCAGATCGGCAAGGTGGCGGTGAACAGAAATGACACGGGCCGGAAGGCACATCTCCCATTCGTCAAGAGAGAGTTGTTGCTGGAAAAAATGACTCCATCCCAGAGCGGGAAGAGTGGTGATCAATTTGGACATAGAAACCCCCTTCGGTTGGGACAACCGAAATTTCGGGTGACAGCGAGCCGTAACCCGCCTCTAAGTTTCCTGCGTGAAGAAACCCGGCAAACCCGGGCCAGATGGGCGAATGAAACCTTACGACAACGCCCCACTGGCCATGCTGCCGCTCATCACAATCTCCAAAAAGACCTCCTTAGATGGTAGGTAAACTTATGCTAATCGACCCGCTTCTTGGTGTCAACAGAAGCGACCACGCTGGCGTCTCAAACATGTTTGATGGTAAGGTTGTGAGCATGGAACCAAATACGACGGTTGCGTCTTCGAGGAAAGAGCAGGCCCCACCCCTGATCCGCCCTATTCTAATCGGGATCGGCCTGCTCTCCACACTCCTCGCAATTCTCGGGATCTTCCTTCCCCTGTTACCGACAGTTCCCCTTCTGCTGCTCGCCACAGCCTGCTTTGCCCGCAGTTCAACGCGCTGCCACCGCTGGCTCCTTGAGCATCGCTATCTCGGCCCCCTGCTTCAGGGATATCTGCAAGGCAGGGGCATCCCACTAAGGGCAAAGATCAGCGCCATCGCTCTGCTCTGGAGTTCTATTCTGGTCTCCGTTTTTTTCGTGATTCCCTTACTCTCAATCAAGCTTCTATTAATCGGTATTGCCACGGCTGTCACCGTCTATTTGCTACGCCTTCCCCTTCTGCGGTCCTAAATCTGCCAAGGTCCAAGATACAGCGCGCTTCTATCACACCACCTCTTCAAGTGCTTGGGCCAGCTGATCCGGACAGCTGGTGGCATTTCGGCAGACAATTCCTTTCAACTTGGCAATCGCTGACGCAACCGGCACATCCTCGAGCAAAGAGGCCACCCCTTGTGTGTTTCCTGCACAGCCGCCAACAAAATCAACCTTGACAATTTTTCCATCTGCAATCTCTAGATCGATAAAACGTGCACATGTTCCTTTTGTTTTGAATCTCGTCTTCATGGTTCTCCTGTTTTTCATGGGATGATTGACCGACAAGTAAATACCCCCACCCTCCATCCTTGTCAACCACCTACTCACAGCAATAGATGACCGGAAAAATATCCTTTCAGTTCCCACACAAGCGCCGCAAAAACACCACACACACCCAGCAATCCCACACATTTCGATACAAAAATTGATTAGCCGGCCCCAACCATTCCCATAAAAACAGTCATTAGGCCAGAATAATCTACTTTACAATTAAGGTGTTATATCCACCCCTTGGGACAACACAAAAGCTGTTGGCATTATCTTTTCAGAGACCCTCCCCTTTAAACCCCACCCCAATACAGGTATTTCAAATAGCCCTAGGTCGCGCAACGTGCCTAGAGAACCACATGCTGACACGGAGGGAAAAATGAAAATTTTCACAAAACTGACCAGCGCCTTCGGCCTGGTAGCACTGATCTGCGCCATCGTCGGCACCATCGGCTGGTATGGCATTGAGCAGGTTGAGGAGAGTCTGATCGATGTTTCCGACACTCATCTGATGGCGACCAAAGGTCTCGGCCTGGTGATGGAAGGGATGAACGCTATCAAATCGGCAGAGCGGACCATGGTCAACCCCACGTTGTCACACAGTGAGCGCGCGGCTGAACGGGAAAAGCTCCAGGAGCGCTGGAGTGACTTCATGAAAGGCTGGAAGCTCTACGATGGCCTCTACAAAGAACCAGAAGAACAGAAACTATGGGAACTGGCGACGCAGATGCTCCCCCTTTGGCAGCAGGAACATGATCGTCTGATGCAGGAACTGGCTCAGATTCCTGACGTGAAACTGGGAATTCGGCATGAGGGGAGCAACGAACAAAAAGCAATTGATCACCTTGAAAACGCCGGGCGCATCGCTTTCGGCAGCGAACGACAGACGTTCGACGCCTTAATGCACAACCTCGACGAGCTCTTTGAGCTTGCCGATCATTTTGCCGACAACAGTACAGCCGCCGCCCTGGTCTCGGCCAAGACGATGAAGACAACCTCGCTCATTGCCGTCATTTCTGGCCTGATCTTCTCCATGATCTTCGGCTTCGGCATTGCCCGCAGCATCTCGCGCCCCATGGAACAAGGGGTTCAGCTTGCCGAAGAGATCGCCAAGGGTGACTTCTCCCTCCGTCTCAACTCAACCCGCAGGGACGAAATCAGTCAACTCTCTCTGGCACTTGATGCCATGGCTGAAAGTCTGAAACGCCAAGCCGACCTTGCCGAAAAGATCAGCAAGGGCGACCTGACTGCTGAAGTGAGGCTTGCCTCGGAAAAGGATCAGCTCGGTCTGGCTCTTAAAAACATGTCGGATGTCCTTAACGATGTTATTCAACAGGTGAGTGCAGCCGGAGAAAATGTTGCCTCGGGAAGCATGGCCCTTTCGTCGGCAAGTCAGGAAATGTCGCAGGGAGCAACGGAGCAGGCAGCAAGTGCCGAGGAGGCTTCGAGCAGCATTGAAGAGATGTCTGCCAATATCCGCCAAAATGCCGACAACGCCATGCAGACCGAAAAAATTGCAATTCAGGCCGCTGATGAAGCCGAGGAAGGGGGAGAGGCTGTCGAAAAGACCGTCGGTGCCATGAAGGAGATCGCCACCAAGATCACGATCATTGAGGAAATTGCTCGCCAAACCAACCTGCTGGCTCTCAACGCCGCGATTGAGGCCGCCCGTGCCGGGGAACATGGTAAAGGGTTCGCCGTCGTCGCCGCTGAAGTCCGTAAACTCGCCGAACGAAGCCAGGTCGCCGCCGGGGAGATCAATAAGCTCTCCATCAACAGCGTCACCATCGCTGAACGAGCTGGCGAGCTTCTCGACAATATCGTTCCGGGAATTCAGCGTACCGCCGAGTTGGTCCAGGAAATCTCGGCCGCCAGCAAGGAGCAAGATGCCGGTACCGAGCAGATCGGTGCGGCGATTCAGCAACTCGACCGGGTGATCCAGCAAAACGCCAGCTCCACCGAAGAGATGGCGAGCACCGCCGAGGAACTCTCCGGCCAAAGTGAGCAGCTGCAGGAGATGATCGCCTTCTTTACCCTGCGAGAGAGAAAAACGTCTTTCACCGCATCCGTATCTCCGCAGCAGGCACCACAAAACCGCATCGCCCACACCAGCCCCCCCCCAACGACCCGAGACAGTTGAAAAAAGAGGACAAAAACCCTCGGGTGTCACCATCACCTTGACCGATGGGCACGATCCACTCGATGCCGATTTCGAGAAATTTTAACCGCTCTTTTTTGCCATAAAAAAACGCCTCTAGGAATCATCCCGGAGGCGTTTTTTTATGCTCGTTATCAGGGTTAAAACCGTTAACGTTTCCAGAGTCCTGAATGGAGAAAAGACTGTAAAACCTTCTCGTTCTCTAACGACAAGAACTCAACTCCCATCCCCTGAGGGTGATCAGCATGGTCCGGCGACGGCACTTCATTAATCCAGGCAACTCGCCCCTGGCCCATCAGCGGACTGGCCTCTTCGGGCAGACTGAGTTTCAACTCCAGATCGAGACCGGGCTCAAGCGGAGTATCGGTCTCGACAAACATCCCCCCCATACTGACGTTGAATGTATAGGCCGCTTTGACATTGGTAAAGAGCTTGTTGAAGTCATAGAAAACTTCCAGTTTCACCGGAATCCGCGGTGCCGAGCGTTTGTTTAGCATGATATGAAGCATGGTTTTGATCTGCGCTTCTTTTAACGGCTTACTAAGAAAGGTTGAGACCCCCATTTTCTTCGCCCGCGCAATCTTTTCGTCGTTTTTCTCCCCTGAAATCATGACAATCGGCACAAAGCGACAGTTGGGGTAATGTCGGACTTCTTGGGCAAAGGCGATCCCATCCATCTCCGGCATATTCATATCGGTCATGATCAGATCAAAACGACACTCCGATGCCTTGGCCAAGGCATCACGACTGTTGTCACTCGCCTCGACATCATAGTCGAGATCGGTCAACAGGTCGCTGACAACCTTGAGCATGAAAGGCGAATCGTCGATCAACAAAATACGTTTTTTCATCATCCGTGCATCCCCTCACCAAATTTCATGGCATAAAAAGACATCGTAACGTCTCCTAAAAAACCGGTTTCCCTTCGAAAGGCGACCATTAATCCTTCTCTTAAAACCCTGTTTTTATCGTCTAACAAGCACCCCGTCAACTCGCTTTTTTAAAAAACCGCATTTATTCACCCCTCCTTGTCTTGGATATCCGTACCTCAAAAACACTGTCCCCCCTTGTCGGTCCGAGCAAGCTGGGCTACTGTAAGTGACCCTTTGCTCTTCTATCCATTGAGGCTCCATGCCCGAACTCGACCCCAATCTTTCAGTTTCTCTGACGACTCGACATGCGCTGGCCCTGCTGTCCCGTCTCGATCCTAACGCAGAGCGCGAAGTGTTCTTGCTGGCAGCACTGTTGCTGACGCTGGCCGAACGGGGGGAGACCTCCCTCGACCTGGCTGAGGTGGCGGGAGAAGAGCTTGGCAGTTGGCTTGGGGGGGAGGCGATCGGCCTTCGCGCCCCCGATGTGACAAGGTGGGAAGAAGCGCTGACAAAATCGACACTGGTCGGCGACAGGGACGACTTCACCCCGCTATTACGCACCGGTGCCGGACGCTATGCCCTGCAACGCTGCTGGAAGCAGGAAATGAGCCTGGCTGATGCGCTGTTGGCCCGAGCACGTCATACGCCCTCTGTTACACCGGAGGCGCTGGCGGCGGGACTACAGCGCCACTTCCCCAAAGCCAAGAACGATCCGGGAGAGGCGGGACAGGAGCAGGCCGCCCAGAGAGCCGTAACACACGGAGTGGCAATTATCTCGGGGGGGCCGGGAACGGGAAAGACGGCGACGGTGGTACGGATACTCGCCCTGCTCCTTGAGTTGGGAGGCCCCGAACAGCGCATCGCCCTTGCGGCTCCTACCGGCAAAGCGGCGGCTCGTTTGCGCGAATCGATCGTCGCCGCCCGTCGGCATCTTCAGATCAGCAACGCGGTACGTCACGCCCTCCCCGATCAGGTGCAGACCCTGCATAGGCTGCTCGGGGCGGGGCGACTCCCCGGCCAGTTCCGTTATGGATCAAGGGTGTCGCTGCCAGTCGATGTGGTGGTGGTCGATGAAGCGTCGATGGTCGACCTTGCCCTTTTTTCCCGCCTGCTGCAGGCACTGCCAGCAACGGCAAGGCTGATTCTCCTTGGTGATCGCGACCAGCTCGCTTCTGTCGAGGCCGGGGCGGTCCTCGGTGATCTCGCCGCTGTCGCGCAGCAGGGAGAAACGCGGCTTACCAACTGTTTCAGCCACTTACGGCATAGCTACCGTTTCGCCGCTGACAGCGGTATCGGCCGCCTCTGCCGTCAGATCAATGCGGGGGAGGACAAAGCGGCTCTGGCGACTCTGCAGCAAGACAGCGTGGGGCTTGCCTGGTCCGATCTTCCCGAGGTGTCAGCGTTGGCAGCCCCCCTTGCTGCTGCAACCCTCGCCGGGTACCGGTACTGGCTGACGGCGTCGACGCCACAGGAGGCGCTGGCGCGTTTCTGGTCGTTGATGATCCTCTGTGCCGTACGCAAAGGACCATACGGGGTGGAGAGGGTCAACACGCTGGTGGAGCAGCAGCTTGCTACGGCCGGACTCATCACTCCCCATACACTTTTTTACGCCGGGCGACCGGTGATGATTCGCCGCAACGCCCCCGAGCTTGATCTTTTCAACGGCGATATCGGTCTGATCCTCCCCGCCCCCGAAAATCCGGACCGACTGCGTGCCTTCTTCCCTGACAGCGAGGGTGGTGTGCGCAGTATCGCACCGGCGCGCCTGCCCGAACACGAGACGGTCTACGCCATGACCGTGCATAAGAGTCAGGGCTCCGAATTCGACCACATCCTCCTTCTGCTACCGGAGACTGCCGGCGAACGGATTGGGCGCGAATTGCTCTACACGGCTGTCAGCCGTGGGCGCAAGGCGGTTACAATATGGGGGAATAAAGGGAATTTTTGCACAGCTGTCGCCCGACGTCTGCAGCGGCGTTCGGGCTTGCAAGCGGCTCTTGCTCTTGCCGCCGCCGAAGAAAAAGAATAACGATTCATCCCCCTCTTGCCGCAATGACAACGCCCCCGCTTACCTATGTAAGCGGGGGCGTTGTCATTTTCAGTTATCGGCAGGTAATTCGGGCTGAGAGGCATTTTCCTCAATTTCCAGAGTCTCACCTGGAGGCGACGCCTGGCGTTTTTGTCGCTGTTGTTTCAACCAAGCAAGGCGCTCGCCAATGGTCTTCTCATAACCTCGGCTGGTCGGGCGATAAAAACGGCGACCGACCAACGCCTCGGGGAGGTGTTCCTGATCGGCGATGGCATCAGCATCATCGTGAGCGTAGCGGTAACCCTGATGGTAACCGAGTTCCTTCATCAGCTTGGTCGGGGCGTTGCGAATGTGCATCGGCACCGGCAGGGCGCCGCTCTTACGAACTTCGGATTGAGCTTCGTTGAGACCGACATAGCTGGCGTTGCTTTTGGGAGCCCCGGCGAGGTAGGTCACTCCCTGCGCCAGATTGATGCGGGCCTCGGGCAGACCGACGAAATGCACCGCCTGTTGCACTGCCAAGGCGATCTGCAGGGCGCGGGGGTCGGCGTTTCCCACATCCTCTGAGGCGAAAATCACCATGCGGCGGACGATAAAGAGTGGATCCTCCCCCGCCTCGAGCATCCGCGCCAGCCAGTAGAGAGCGGCGTCGGGGTCAGAGCCGCGCAGGCTCTTGATGAAAGCGGAGATGACATTATAGTGCTCCTCAGCCCCTTTGTCATAGAGTATCGCCTTACGTTGCAGCGCCTCCTGCACGCTCTCAAGGGTGAGATGGCGGTTGCTGGCCGCGGCAACCTCAAGGGTATTCAGAGCGATACGGGCATCTCCTTGCGCCTGTTCGGCGAGGGTGTCAAGGGCGTCGTCTGTGGCATTGATCGCTTTTCCCCCTAAGCCTCGCGGGTCGCTTAAAGCCCGGTCAAGAAGCTGGCGGATCTGCTCCATCTCCAACGGTTGCAGGACAAAGACACGCGAGCGGGAGAGGAGCGCCGAGTTGACCTCAAAGGAGGGGTTCTCAGTGGTGGCACCGATGAGGGTCACCTCCCCCCGTTCGACGTAGGGGAGAAAGGCGTCCTGCTGCGCCTTGTTGAGGCGATGGATCTCGTCAACAAAGAGGAGAGTCTTGCGCCGGTGATAGCGCCGCTCATCCCGGGCGGCAGCAACGATCTCTCGGATCTCCTTGACCCCATTGAGCACCGCTGAGAAGAAGACAAAACGGCTTTCGGTCGCATGAGCAATGACCTGGGCGAGGGTCGTTTTACCGGTCCCCGGCGGCCCCCAGAAGATCGCCGAGGCGAGCTGATCGCTCTCAATAAGACGGCGCAGGATCTTCCCTTCACCGATAAGATGCTCCTGCCCCACCATCTCGTCAAGGCGGCTTGGGCGCAGGCGCTCGGCAAGCGGGGTTCCGGGGATGTTGTCCTGATCCTGATCGAAGAGATTCATCGTTCTGTTCCATGTCCGAAAGGTGATGAGGCTGATGACTTTAGCACAGCCACAATAAGGCGACAAGTGTCGGAAAAAGCAAGGGTTTGAAAGCGATGGACAGGGCAAAGCCGCTGTGGTACAACAGCAGCGTTACCGCCACGGGGGAGTTAACAGGTATGAAGCGGGTCGGAATTTACGCAAAAAAACATCATCCGAATGCGGTCAGCTTCGGACGCGAGGTCATGGAGTGGCTCACCGGCCGCGGGGTCGAGGTTTTTCTTGAAGAGGATCTCGCCAGCGCCCTTGAGGCGACACGCCATTATGTCGACAACGACATTCCGGATCAGGCCGAGTTGATCGTCGTCCTTGGGGGCGACGGGACACTGATCTCGGTCGCTCGCCATGTCGGTCACCGCATGACTCCGATCCTCGGGGTCAACCTTGGGAGCCTCGGTTTTCTTACCGAGATCACCCGTGAGGAGACGTTCTCTACCCTCGAGCGGGTCTTCGCTGGCAACTACCAGACCTCGCGCCGTCTGATGCTCGAAGCGGTGGTACGACGGCAGGATGTCGAGATTGCCCGTTATTCAGTGCTTAACGATGCGGTCATCAATAAGGGGGCTCTGGCACGGATTATCGATATGGCGGCCTGGGTTGACGGCGCCTACCTGACAACATTCAAAGCCGACGGCCTGATCATCACCACCCCTACCGGCTCCACCGCCTACAATCTGGCGGCAGGCGGCCCGATCGTCCACCCCGACATTGACTGTATGGCGATCACCCCGATCTGCCCTCATATGCTGACCAACCGCCCCCTGATTGTCGGCGGCTCTTCCGAGATCCGCATTGAAGTCAAATTTCAGGATGAGGATGTCGTCTTCACCGCCGATGGTCAGGTCGGAATGCCGTTACAGGGAGGGGATGTGGTCGAACTACGCAAAGCGCCCTGTGCCACCCTATTGATTCGCAGTCCAAGTAAAGATTACTATGAAGTTCTGCGCACCAAACTGCGCTGGGGCGAGCGATAGCCGCCCCCTTTCGTTTCCCTCCTCTAGCGTGAAGCGTCCTCCATGCTGACCGATCTGCATATCCGCAATTTTGCCATCATCGACCATCTCGAAGTCCGCTTCGATGCAGGGTTCAATGTCCTCACCGGGGAGACCGGCGCTGGCAAATCGATCATCATCGATGCCATGCAGCTCCTTCTCGGGGGCCGAGCCCGCCCCGAACTGATCCGTAGTGGCGAAGAAGAGGCGAGAATCGAGGCGATCTTTGACCTTTCGACGACGCCGCACGTCTCCGAACTTCTCATCGCCAACGATCTCCCCGAGGGCGATGAGTTGATGGTGCGGCGTATCGTCTCCCGCAGCGGTCGCAACCGGGTGACCCTCAACGGCGCCATGGCGACCGTCGGCCAGCTGCAGCTCTTACTCGCACCACTGCTCACCATCTATGGGCAGCACGACCAACAGCTGCTGCAGCGCAGCGAGCGCCACCTCAACCTGCTCGACGAACTCGCCGGTCTCGACGAGAGCCTGGAGGATTACCGCCGCGCTTTCCGTGAGGTGACAGCCTGCCACGACGCATTGGCCCGCCTCGACGAACTTGAGCAGGAGCGACTGCAGCGTCTCGACCTGCTCACCTTCCAGCAACAAGAAATCGCCGCAGTTGCCCCCCGCCTTGGGGAGGACGAAAAACTTGAAGCCGAGCGTCGCTTACTTCAAAACGCCGAAAAGCTCTCCAGCGCCACGGTCGGCGGCTACGCGATCCTCTACGGTGAAGAGGGGGCGGTCTGCGAAAAGCTCTCTGAGGTGGTGGTAGCGCTTGATGAACTTACCGAGGTCGATCCGGCGCTTGCCCCCTTAACCGACGGAGTCCGCAACGCCCTCTACTCCCTTGAAGACCTCGCGGCCAGCCTGCGGCAACGCGGTGACACGGTCGTTTTTGATGCTGAACGGCAAAACGATGTCGAAGAGCGGCTGACCCAGCTAGCCCAGCTTAAGCGCAAATACGGCGGTAGTCTCGAAACGGTCCTCGCCACCGCCGAAACAATCGCCAGCGATCTCGACTCCCTGCAGCACACCGAGGCACGACGCGAGTCTCTCGCCCAAAAATTGCGTGAGCAACAAGAGGTCATGCAGCGCTGCGGCGAGACGCTGTCGCAAAAGCGCCAAGAGGCAGCCTCCGAACTCAAGGTTGGGGTGGAACGGGAATTGGCACAACTGGCGATGCCGAAAGCGAACTTTTCATTACAATTCACCACACTTGCCGAGCCGAGCCCTCACGGGCTGGAGCGCGGCGAGTTCTACCTTGCCCCCAACCCCGGCGAGGAACCGCGACCCCTCGCCCGCATCGCCTCGGGCGGCGAACTGTCGCGTATCATGCTTGCCCTGCGTCGGGTGGCCCCGCAAGGAGAAGTGACCCTGATCTTCGACGAGGTTGACGCCGGAATCGGCGGGGTCGCCGCCACCGCGGTAGGGGAGCGCCTCAAAGCCGTCGCCGCCGGACGTCAGGTCCTTTGCATCACCCATCTGCCTCAGGTCGCCGCTTTTGCTGATGGCCACTTCCGGGTTGAAAAGGAGGAAGCCGCCGGACGCACCCGCACCCGTCTCACCCTTCTCGATGAGGAGATGCGCGTCGAGGAGATGGCACGAATGCTCGGCGGGGCTCACCTCGGGGAGCGTAGCCGCGAGCATGCCCGCGAGCTGATCGCCGCCTCAAAACAGAAGGGGCAGGCGTGATGAAGACGCTCCTGTTCGATCTCGACAATACCCTTTATGCACCAGAGTGCGATCTCTTCTCGTTGATCGATGTCCGCATCAACCGCTACATGCAAGAGGTGGTGGGGATTGCCGAAGGCGAGGTGGATGGTCTGCGCCGGCAGTACTGGGCCGACTACGGGGTGACGCTGCAGGGGCTGATCCGTCATCACGGGGTCGATCCCGACGACTACCTCCACTATGTCCACGATGTCGATGTCGCGACCCGGATCGGCCCTGATCCGCAACTGCGCCAGACCCTGGAGCGGCTGCCTCAGCGCAAAGCGGTCTTCACCAACGGCTCCCATGAGCATGCGGTGCGTGTTCTTAAGACGCTTGAGATCACGGACTGTTTTGACGCCATCTTCGACATCCGCATCGCCGATTACATCCCCAAACCCCACCCCCAGCCGTATCAGAACGTCCTCGACCGACTTGACGCCACGCCCGGTGACTGTGTCATGATTGAAGATACGGAAGCGAATCTGCGCACCGCCAAAGCGCTCGGCATGCGCACGGTTCTGGTGGGTGGCAAACGATCAGGAGAGTTTGTCGACCACCACATTCTGGCGGTCGGCGCTATCGCCTCGACCCTTTCTGAGATTTCCCCCAACAAGGATTGATCCTATGCCGTTGATTGGAGCCCACGTCTCCATCGCCGGCGGCCTCGACCGTGCCTTCGCCCGGGGCGAAGAGGTTGGCTGTTCGGCGATCCAGATTTTCACCAAAAACGCCAGCCAGTGGCGCGCCAAACCGATCAGCGCTGCCGATGCTGCCGCCTTCCAGGCCGCCTGGGAGCAGAGCAGCATTGGGCCGGTGATCGCCCACGACTCCTACCTCATCAACCTCGCCACCAGTGACGACGCCAAGTGGGTAAAGTCAAAGGAGGCGTTTCTCGACGAACTGCAGCGCTGCGATCAGCTCGGGGTTCCCGAACTGGTGATGCACCCCGGCTCCCATCTCGGCAATGGCGAAGAGGCGGGATTGCAGCGGGTTGCCGATGCCTTCATCGACATTTTCACCGAGGCGCCCGACTCGGTCACCGTTCTGCTCGAGATCACCGCCGGTCAGGGGACAAACCTCGGCTGGCGTTTCGACCACCTCGCAACCATCATGGAAAAGGTCCCCGACGGCCGTTTCGGGGTCTGCTTCGACACCTGCCACGCTTTTGCCGCCGGTTACGATCTCTCGACACTGGAGGGGTACGACACCGTAATGAGTGAGTTCGATCGCCTCATCGGAGTCGAAAAAATCCGTGCCTTCCACGTCAACGATGCAAAAAAAGGGCTCGGGAGCCGGGTCGATCGGCATGAACAGATCGGCGAAGGGGCACTGGGACGCGATGGCTTTAAGGCACTGATGCGTGATCCACGTTTCGCCGATGTGCCGAAAATCCTCGAGACCCCGAAAGGGGAGGATAACGAATGGGATCGTCGCAACCTCGAACTGCTGCGACAGCTGGCGCAGGAAGCTTAGATGAGGGCAGTCCTGCAGCGGGTGCGGCGTGCCCGAGTCACCGTAGAGGGTGAGGAGGTCGTGACCTGCGGCACCGGCCTTCTGGTTCTACTCGGGGTCGCCACCGGTGATAGCGAGAAGGATGCCGCCTACCTCGCTGAGAAGACAGCGGGCTTGCGAATCTTCGAAGATGACGCAGGGAAGATGAACCTCTCGGTCGAGGAGACCATGGGGGAGCTCCTCGTCGTCTCCCAATTCACCCTGCTGGGGGATTGTCGTAAAGGGAGGCGCCCCGGCTTTTCTGCCGCGGCACCTCCCGATGAGGCGGATCGCCTCTATTTAACCTATGTCGAATTACTGCGGCGACGGGGACTGACCGTTGCCACCGGACGGTTTCGCGCCGACATGCAGGTCGAGCTGGTCAATGATGGACCTGTGACCATGCTCCTCGAGAGCAAAAAGGAATTTTGATGCGCAGACGTCGTTTTGAAGAGGAAGAAGAGGATCTTAGACCAAGCCGCTCGGCCAAAAAGAGGGCGGCCGAGGCGGTGGAAGAGACAGCGAAACAGCTCGCCGAACTCGGAGAGGCTGAGGCCCAACGGCTGCCGCTGCCGCAGGAGCTGCGCGAAGAGTACGAGCTCCTGCGCCGTACTGCGGGGCGAGGTTCCTACAAACGCCAGCTCAAACACTTTGCCGGTTTGTTGCGACGGGATGACGAGGTGCGTGAAGAGCTTGAAGCATTTCTCGGCGGCTACCATGAACAGGGGCGTCAAGAACGCGCCATTCAGCATCGCCTTGAGCAGTTGCGCGATCAGCTTATTGACCCTGCCAGCGAAACCGCGGCCTTCGCCGACGTTGAAAAGAGTCTGTCCACGGTTGACCTTGGCGAACTACGCCGATTGGTTAAGCAGGCACGCGCGGCCAAGGATCGCCGCCCCTACCGCGAAATTTTCCGCCGGCTGCGACAGGCAATGGAAGATTGAAAAAAAAAGGCCCCTCTCGTCCGAAAGGGGCCTTTGGTCTCTGCTGTTTGATCGATCTAGATGGCTTTTTTAATCAGCGCCTCAAGCTGGTTTTTGGGGACCGCGCCGACGAGCTGGTCAACCACCTGCCCACCTTTGAAGAGGATCAGGGTCGGGATGCCACGCACGCCATACTTGCCGGGGGTCGCGGGGTTCTCGTCGACGTTGAGCTTAGCGACGGTCACCTTCCCCTCATACTCCTCGGCGAGTTTGTCGACCATCGGGCTGATCGCTTTACAGGGGGCACACCATGAGGCCCAGAAATCAACGAGGACGGGGGTATCGGACTTGAGAACATCCTTTTCAAAGCCGTCATCGGACAGCTGCAGAACCTTTTCACTGGCCATCACAAAATCTCCTTCGCCTATCGGCGTCAGTAGGTGGAAAATAGAAAAATAACGGGTTAATGATAATCCCCCCCCAAAAAAATGCAAGGGGTAATTCCCTCGCTCCCCTTGAGCTTGACAGGCTGCAAAGCGCCTCCTATCATCGCCGGAATGCTTACTCTCGTTGAGGTTTGAAGATGTCACTTGACCGTATTGCCGCCGCTCGCGAAGAACACCATGCCCTGCTCAGTGCCTTCGTTGCAACTCATGCCGAAGAGATTCCGGAATTCGTTGACGCGCTGGTGGAACAACTGCATCAGGGAGGCCGCCTCTTTCTCTGTGGCGCCGGGCCCTATGCCGCCATCGCCGATCTTGGGGCTCAGCTTTTCATGCACCGGCGTCTCATCGACCGGCCTCTCCTCCCTGCCATGTCACTCGGACATGACGCAGCTCTGGCGACAGCGCTGGCTCGAGAAGGGACCTATCACCAATACTTCTCCCGCCAACTCAAAGCGCTAAGCCTCGGTGCTGACGACACCGTCCTCTTCTTTGGCGCGGCTGGGGACAACGCCCTGGATGAAGGTCTTGCCGAGGCGGAACGCAGCGAAGCACTGGCCGCCCTCTTCTGGCAAGGAGAGGCTCCCTTCGCGGGGTCCCCCCTCACCCACTTCTTCTCCCTGAACAGCGCCAGCACGCCGCGGGGTAGCGAGGTCGCTCATTTCTTCGTGCACCTCCTCTGCGAGTTGGTGGAAGCCGAGCTTTTCGGTTTCTGATCCGATGCCTGAGAGCCCTCCCTCTTTTCCTCTCTTTCTCGATCTGCGCGATCGGCTCTGCGTCGTGGTCGGTGGTGGCGCGGTCGGGTTGCGCAAGATTGCGGCCCTTCACCGCAGTGGTGCTATGGTACGACTGATCGCACCGGCTGTTGCGGGAGAGATTCCGGAGGGGGTGGAATGGATTTGTCGCCCCTACCGAAGTGGCGACAGCAGCGGTGCCTGCCTTGTCTTTGCCGCCAGCAGCGATCGCGCCGTCAACGCCGCCGTCGCTGCCGAGGCGAAGAAGGCGGGGATTTTCGTCAACGTTGCCGACGCTCCGCAGGAGGGGGACATGACTCTTCCGGCGGTGCTCAACCGTGGCCAGCTGACTCTGGCGGTCGGCACGCAAGGCGCATCACCGGCACTGGCTTCCTGTTTACGGGATCGCCTCGCCGAGGCGTGGACGCAAGAGTGGGCGACCGTTGTTGAGTTGGCTGCCGCGCTTCGGCGAAAGCGGTTGACAGTGCAAAACTGTGGCGAATATAATCAACAGGTTTTACGTCGCCTGTTGGCGGCTGGCCTCCACGAAAAGGTCGCTGCGGGTGATCAGCGCGGCGTTGAGGCGTTGCTCGCCGCCCATCTGGGGGGAGGGTGGACGCTGGCCGAGCTGGGGGTTGAACTACCGAAAGGGATGCCATGACGCTCAATCTGCTCTTCTTCAAGATTACCCTTCTGCTTTATTTCGTCGCCACCGTTCTCTATCTCATCGATGTTATCGCCCGGGATGTCAAGACCGGTCGCTACGGTCGCTGGATCCTTATTGCCGGCTTTGTGACCCACCTTGTCACCGTCATCAGCCGATATGCGGCGAGCGGCTACACGCCAGTGGCGAGCCTGCATGAGTCTCTCTCCTTCTTCGCCATGTCGATCGTGGCGATCTTTCTTCTCTTTGACCTGCGTTATCGCCTGACGGTCCTCGCCGCCTTTGTCTGCCCGTTGGCGCTGGTTCTTATGATCGGTGGCGGTGCCGTCTCGAAGAAGACGCAAGAACTCAATCCGGTTCTCGACAGCTGGTGGTTCCCGGTGCATGTCTCCCTTGCTTTTCTCGGCTATGCGGTCTTCGCCATTGCTTTTGCCGCCGGGATCATGTACCTGCTGCAGGAGCGGATGCTTAAGAGCAAGAAGTTCCTCCCCCTCTATTACAAGCTCCCCTCGCTCGACACCCTCGACAGCATCAACTACAAATGTCTGACCTTCGGCTTCCCCCTGATGACCATGGGGATCATCTCTGGAGCGATCTGGGCCAACTCGGCCTGGGGTGGATACTGGCGCTGGGACCCGAAGGAGAGCTGGGCGCTGATCACCTGGTTCCTCTATGCGGCGCTGCTGCATGGGAGGCTGACCGTCGGCTGGCGCGGGCGGCGGGCGGCGATCTTTGCCATCCTCGGTTTCTTCTGCCTCCTCTTCACCTTCTTCGGTGTCAACCTTCTGCTCGGCGGCGAGCACTCCTTCAGCGCTCTTTCAGGGCGCTAGCAGCCGACCGGGAGACGGATTCGATTTATGGATATTATCGTTGTTGGTTTAAGTCACAAAACGGCCGCTGTTGAGATTCGCGAGCGGGTCGCTTTCTCCCCCACCGCCATGGAACGGCCGCTGCATGAGTTCGTCGGGCTCTCGGCAATCGCCGAGGGGATCATCGTCTCGACCTGCAACCGGGTCGAGCTCTACGCCACCAGCCGCGACCCGGAGGCCGCGGTGGCGCAGATGCGACGGTTCCTCACCTCCTTCCACGGCCTTGAGGCCGACGCCCTTGATGAGAATCTCTACGACTACCGGGGCGAGGAGGCGATCCGTCATGTCTTTCGCGTTGCCTCAAGCCTCGACTCGATGGTCATTGGTGAACCGCAGATTCTCGGCCAGATCAAGACCTCTTACGGCTACGCTGCCGAGTATAAGACCGCCGGACTGATCCTCAACCGTTTTTTGCACAAAGCGTTCTCCGTCGCCAAGCGGGTGCGGACTGAGACCAGCATCGCCAGCAACGCCGTCTCGGTCTCCTTTGCCGCGGTGGAGCTCGCTCGTAAAATCTTCAGCACCCTCGACGGCAAGACGGTTCTTATCATCGGTGCCGGCGAGATGTGCGAGCTGGCCGCACGGCACTTCGTCAACAACGGCGTCACCTCGGTCATGGTCACCAACCGGACCTTCGAACGGGCAGAAAAGCTCGCCACCGACTTTCAGGGCCGAGCCCTGACCTTTGACGACTTCCCCGACCACCTCGCGCAAGTCGATATCATCCTCACCTCCACCGGTGCCCCGACCTTCATCCTCGAGAAGAAGAAGATGGAAGAGGTGATCCGCCTGCGCAAGAACAAGCCGATGTTGATCATCGACATCGCCGTTCCCCGCGACATCGATCCCAAGGTCAACGACATCGACAACATCTACCTCTACGATGTCGACGATCTGCAAGGGGTGGTGCAAGCGAACCTCAAGGAGCGCCACAAAGAGGCGAAGAAGGCCGAAGGGATCATCGAGCAGGAGATCGGTCAGTTCCATCGCTGGCTCACCAGCCTTGAGGTTGTCCCGACCATCGTCTCGTTGCGCCAGAGGATGGAAGAGATCCGCAAGGGGGAACTGGATAAGAGCTTCTCCAACCTCAAGGATCTCACCCCGAAACAACGCAAGTCGATCGAGGCGCTGACCTCGGCGATTATCAACAAGGTTCTCCATACCCCGACCACCGTTCTCAAGAAGTCACAGAACGATGAGGGCGGCGACAACTATGTCGACGCCGTACGGGTTCTCTTCGATCTCGCCCCACCGGCCCCGGAAGGGGAGATCAAACAACTCGACGAGTCTGTCGACCCGTCCTAAAGGAGCGTTTTCACGATGAGCAAGAAGCTGCTTCGTATCGGCACCCGTGCCAGCCAGCTCGCCCTGTGGCAGGCCAACTGGGTCAAGTCCGAACTGGAGAAGAAATACCCCGGCCTTGAGGTCACCCTGACCAAGATCAAGACCCAAGGGGACAAGATCCTTGATGTGCCGCTGGCGATGGTCGGTGGCAAGGGACTCTTCGTTAAGGAGATCGAAGAGGCGATGCTGCGCGGCGAGATCGACATCGCCGTCCACTCGATGAAGGACGTTCCGACCATCTTCCCCGAAGGGCTCGGCCTGCGCTGCATCACCAAGCGTGAGGACCCCCGCGACATCGCCATCCTCAAGCCCGGCTTCAGCTCCTTCCGCGATCTGCCGCAGGGCGCCCGCATCGGCACCTCGTCGCTGCGTCGCAAGGCCCAGCTGCTGCATCTGCGCCCCGACTTTCAGATGGTCGATATCCGCGGCAACGTCGAGACCCGTATCCGCAAGCTGACCGAGGATGACCTCGACGCGGTGATCCTCGCCGCCGCCGGGATGAACCGCCTCGGTTTTGCCAGCCAGGTCTCGGAGTATCTCGCCACCGACGTCTCGATCCCCGCCATCGGCCAGGGGGCGCTTGGGATCGAGAGCCGCCTCGATGATGATGAGACCAACGCCATGATCGACTTCTTCAACCACCCCGACACCGCCTGGGCGGTCAAGGCCGAGCGTGCCTTGCTGGCCCGTCTTGAGGGGGGCTGTCAGGTTCCCATCGGAGCCTACGGCGAAGTCTGCGGCAGCGAACTCACCTTCACCGGCTACGTCTCGGACGTCGAAGGGAAGAAGATGCTGAAAAAAACCGTCACCTGCCCGGTGGAAGAGGCCGAGCAGACCGGCATCTCCGTCGCCGACGATCTGCTGATGCAGGGGGCGGGGGCGATCCTCAACGAGGTCTACAACCACGAGACCTTCAACGTGACCCGCGAGGACGTCTAAAACCTCGTTCAGGGAATTTCGGATGATATCAGGGGCGCAGCGTGCTGCGCCCCTTCACCGTTTGTGCAGGGGAAAAGTGTGAAACAGGGGAGGATCTATCTCATCGGCGCCGGCCCCGGCGACCCCGGTCTGATCACCGTACGTGGCCTTGAGTGTCTGCGCCAGGCCGAGGTGGTGGTCTATGACTACCTCGCCAACCCACAACTGCTCGAGGAAGCACCGAGCGCCGAGAAAATCTATGTCGGCAAATGCCGCGGCCATCACCACCGGCCACAGGAGGAGATCAACCGCCTTCTCGTCGAACTCGGTCAAGCCGGCAAGATTGTCGCCCGCCTCAAGGGGGGGGACCCCTACCTCTTCGGCCGAGGCGGCGAAGAGGCGCTCTGCCTGCACGAGGTCGGCATCCCCTTTGAGGTGGTTCCTGGTGTCACCGCCGCCTTTGCCGCGGCGGCCTACAGCGGGATCCCCCTGACCCATCGTGACTTTACCACCAGCCTCGGCCTGATCACCGGCCACGAAGACCCGGCCAAAAAGGTCTCACGTCTCGACTGGGAGAAGCTCGCCCAGGGGATCGGGACCCTCGTCTTCTATATGGGGATGGCGAACCTCGAACTGATCGCCCGTGAACTGATCACCCACGGTCGCGACCCACAGACCCCGGTGGCGGTAGTACGTTGGGCGACCCACCCCAGCCAGCAGACGCTGATCTCGACTCTCGCCGAGGTCAGTCATGAGGTGGTGCGACAAAAGTTTGCGCCGCCGGCGGTCATCATCATTGGCGAAGTGGTCACGCTGCGCAATGAACTGCGCTGGTTCGACAACCGCCCTCTCTTCGGCAAGAGAGTCCTTGTCACCCGCTCTGCCGAGCAGGCCGGAAGCTTCTCGCGCCTGTTGCAGGAGCAAGGAGCGCAAGTTATCGAATGCCCGACCATCGCCTTGGTTCCGCCAGAGAGTTGGGATGAGCTCGATACGCTGCTCGCCGAAGTCGATCGCCATGACTGGCTGCTCCTGACCTCGGCCAACGCCGTGCGGACCGTCTTTGAGCGTCTTGCGGCCGCCGGGCGTGATGCCCGGGCGCTGGGGCGCTGTCGGGTCTGCGTCGTCGGCCCCAAAAGCGCGGCGATTCTTGCCGAGTACGGCATCCGCGCCGATCTCATTCCCGAGGATTACAAGGGGGAAGGGGTCGTTGCCGCCTTTGAAAAGATCGGTGTACGCGGCGCCCGTATCCTCTTCCCTCGCGCTGACAAAGCCCGCAAGGTGATCCCCGAGGGGTTGACGGCGCTCGGCGCCGAGGTCACGGCCCCCATCGCGTATCGCAACGTTGTCCCGAAGGCTCTGCCCGAGACGGCTCGCGAGGCTCTCACTGCCGGGAAGATCGACGTGATCACCTTCACCTCCTCCTCAACAGTGGAGAACCTGGCCGCCCTGCTCGGCGTCGCCTCTCTTACCGAATCGCTTGCCGGGGTGACCGTCGCCTCCATCGGTCCGATCACCTCGACAACCTGCCGCCGTTTCGGCCTGACGGTCGACCTCGAGCCTGAAGATTACACGTTAGAGTCGTTGACGGCGGCGCTGATTTTGCACACATCCTGCGCTTGAGTTCGAACACCCAGCGTCTTTGCTCAGCCACGCTTTCGTCAATACGCTTCACAATGGTTTAACAGGGGAGATGTATGGAGTTGCCCTTCACGTCGTTGGACTCACTGTCTGCGCTGCTAGATGCCTTTCCGGACAGTCTGTTCGTCCTTGATCGCAACGGATGTTTTGCCGACTATCGGACCCCGACACCGTCCCTTCTTTTGCGCCCTCCCGAGCAGTTTCTCGGTCAACATTTCAGCCAGGTTCTTCCCCCGTCTTTAAGTCACCAAACCACCGCAGCCTTTGAGAAGACCCTTGCCGGCGCGGAGCCGCAGCAGCTCGATTACAGCTTGGACATAGATGGCGAACGTCTTTTTTTTGAAGCTCGCTTCTCCTTGTTCCAAGACGACAGCGTGCTGGTCGTCATCCGCGATGTCACCGCCCTTCGCCGTTCGATGTTGCGTAAAGACAGAACCCATCGTGCTCTTGAGCAGATGATCGCGTTTTCAAGTGAGACCTTCGCCAACGAAAAAGAGCTTTTTGATGCCTTGCTGAAGATTCTGGCTGAGGCGAGTGACAGCGAGTACGGCTTTGTCGGGACGATGAACGAGGCCGAAGATGTCATGACGATTCACGCCTGGTCGGAGAACGCGATGGCGCAGTGCGCCCTCCCCCAGAAACCGATCCTCTACCCTATTTCTGCGGGTGGGATCTGGGGTGAAGCGGTGAGGCAGCGACAAGGGGTAATCTATAACGACTATGCGGCACTCCAGCATTCGGGGAAAAAGGGCCTTCCTGAAGGGCATGTCGCCATTCAGCGGCTGATGACCCTGCCGGCCTTTGTCGCTGGCAAGATCGTTCTGGTCGCCGCGGTGGCCAACCGCGATGACCCTTATGTCGAAGATGACCTCCTTGTGCTGCAGACGGTCCTTGGCAATGTCTCGAAAGTTCTCGAAGAATGGCGGCACCAATGGCAACTCGAAGCGAGTGAAGAGCGTTATCGGTTTCTGGCTGAATCGGTCCCCGCCGTCTCTTGGGAATACGATCTGGTGAACGATTGCTGGCCCTATGTCTCGCCGCGGGCCGAATCTCTTCTCGGCTACCCACCACAACAGTGGAAAGACTTTGCCTGGTGGGAAGAGAAGCTTCACCCCGATGATCGCGACTGGGTTCCCACTCAGTGCATGGAGTTAACCGCCAAGGGGCTTGATCACTCCTTGGAGTATCGCTTCATCCACAAAAAGGGTCGGATTGTCTGGGTCAATGAAGTGGTCAGCGTCGTCTTCGATGAAGGTCGCCCCGTGGCTCTGCGTGGCATCATGTTCGATGTGACATCGCGAAAAGAGGGGGAAGAAAAGCTCAAGCACGCCAAGGAAGAGGCCGAGACGGCCAACCGTGCCAAGAGCATCTTTCTCGCCAACATGAGCCATGAGCTGCGCACCCCCTTAAACGGCATTCTCGGCATGCAGCAGCTGCTGGCGACGTCGCCTCTGAACGACGAACAGCGTGAACAGGTCGAGATGACCCTCTCTTCGGGCTGGCGCTTTCTCGACCTGCTCAATGATCTCATCGACCTCTCGGCAATTGAATCCGGAAATCTGCCGATGCGGCTTGAGTCTTTTGACCTTGCCGAACTGGTTCGCGGCTGCTTCTCGACACTGGAGACGATGGCGCAAACCAAGAAGCTCCGCTACCGTCTTGACTTTGACCCTGCACTTGCAAAACAGTACGCGGGTTACCCAGCCCGCTTGCGGCAGGTCCTTTTCAACCTGCTCGGCAACGCAATTAAATTTACCGAAAAGGGGGAGATCCTCTGTTCCGTCGCGCCAACCGCACACGGCATCGTCGCGACGATCCGTGACAGCGGAGTCGGCATGTCAAGTGAGCAGATGCAGCACCTCTTCGAACCCTTTGCTGCCGGCGAAGAGAGTTTTCAACGTAAATTCCAAGGGGCGGGTCTCGGTCTGGCCATCGTCAAACGCTTGGTCGATGTGATGGCGGGAGAGATCCAACTAAAAAGTGTTCTCCATGAAGGGACCACGGTCGAGGTCAGCCTCCCCTTGGCGCCGGCCAGCACCGCCAAAGAACCTCAAAACGCCTCGGTCACCGCGCCGCGGTTACAGAAAGCGGCAGAACCGGCCCGGCTCCTGCTGGTTGAGGATAATGAAACCAACCGGACAATGCTCGAGAAGATGCTCCGTCTCGACGGCTACCTGGTGATGACCGCCCACGACGGCAAGGAGGCACTCAAGGCTCTGCGCAACCACGACTTTGACCTCGTCCTTCTCGACATCCAACTCCCCGAGATGGACGGTACCGAGGTGACCAAGATCGTTCGTCAGGGGGGCGAGGAGGTCCGGAATCCTGCGATCCCCATTGTCGCCATGACCGCCTACGCCATGCCGAACGATCAAAAGACCTTTCTCGCCGCCGGAATGAACGACTACCTCGCCAAGCCACTGCGCTGGGACAAGCTGCGCCAGACTCTCACCCGGCAGCTATAATGCGAACCAACCCAAAGCTTAGAACTCCATCACTCCGCACTTTTATGATATGGTAACGTTCCACGGTCCCTTAGGGTGCCGAGATGACACTTACGAAGGAGGTTACTCATGTTCTTCCCCGAATATCGTGCCCGCCGGACCCGGCGTGATGCCAACCTGCGCCGTATGGTGCGGGAGACCCACCTGCGGGTGGATGACCTGATCTACCCCATGTTCTCGGCTTTTGGTGAGAATATCAAAAAAGAGATCCCCTCGATGCCGGGGATCTATCAGCAGTCGATCGAGAACATCGTCGCCGAGGCGAAAGAAGTCTATGAGCTCGGCATTCCGGCGGTGATCCTCTTCGGGATTCCTGAGGCCAAAGACGCCGTCGGCTCCGACGCTTACAGCGAGACCGGGATCATCCAGGAGACGATCCGCGCCATCAAGAAAGCGGTCCCTGAGCTGACGGTGATCACCGACGTCTGCATGTGTGAGTACACCGACCACGGCCACTGCGGCATCATCCACGAGGGGGATGTCGACAACGACGAGACCCTCAAGCTCCTCGCCGCCGAGGCGCTCTCCCACGCCCAGGCCGGGGCCGACATCGTCGCCCCAAGCGACATGATGGACGGCCGCGTCGCCGCCATCCGCGAGATCCTTGATGCCAACGGCTTCTCGCACATCCCGGTGATGAGCTACGCCGTCAAGTACGCCAGCGCCTACTACGGCCCGTTCCGCGACGCCGCCGACTCGACCCCTCAGTTTGGTGATCGCCGCTCCTACCAGATGGATCCGGCCAACCGGCGTGAGGCATTTCGCGAGGCGGCCCTCGACGTCACTGAGTGCGCCGACTTTCTGATGGTCAAGCCGGCTCTTTCCTATCTCGATATTTTGCGTGACATCAAGGATCGTTTTGATCTGCCGCTGGTCGCCTACAATGTGTCGGGGGAGTATTCGATGATCAAGGCCGCTGCCGAGAAGGGATGGATTGACGGTGACCGGGTCATGCTCGAGACCCTGCTCGGCATGAAACGCGCCGGTGCCGATCTCATCATTACCTACCACGCCAAAGAAGCGGCGGCGCTGCTGAAGTAAAAACGGGGCACCCGTTCTTCGGGCGCCCCGACCGTCTCAGGCGTGAGTGTTACCGTCGGTTTCGGCATCGAAAATGGTCATGAGGCTCTCAGGCGTGTAGGGATATTCGTCGGTACGCTCGAAACCGTCGCGATCGGTGTGAGTCCAGACCACCGTATCGCCCTTGGTGCGATGCTCGAGGTGGACCCGGCCCGTTGCCTGTACCTCGACCTGATGCCACATGGCGTCCATATCGAGCAGGTCGTAGCCGGCGAACTCCTGCCGGTTCTCGAGATGATCGAGGAAAGCGTCAAGGGTTTCGTAGTCGGCGAAGTCGTTTTCGCGCCGGAACCAACGAATGAAATGGTGTTGCGGGGAGCGTTGAGTGGCAAGTTGTTCGCGTAGTTCGAGGCCGTTCATGGTCTCCTCCTTTCTGGCCGGGCGACCCGGCCTCTGGTGTGAAGCCTCTACCACCACTCAACCATGTTTTCTCCCGCCGTCAAGGCCTCTCGGCGGCGATTTTCGCTGATATGACAGGGGGATACGATGCGTCTTAATGATGAGCAAATCATCCGCTTGGCCAACGGGGTCTTTGACGCCTTGAGCCGCTCGGGACAGATGACCCTCAAGGCAGAGCAGGGACTGGTCGTCGCTCGTCTTGCCGAAACGATTCGTGAAGACCTTGCGGGTGAACAGGGGCTTGATGAGGAGGCGCGCAAGCTGCTTGATGCCCATCTCGCCAAGGCACCGCCGGGGGTTGATCGGCAGAAGCTCTTCATCATGATCAAGCAGAAACTGGCGCAAGAGCGGGGGATCGAGCTATGAAACTCTCACCGGGGCGGATCTCCCACCTTTCACACCTGATGCTGCAACGTCTCTGGCGTGACGATCTCGCTGATTTCAAGGATGAGGCCGAGGCGTTGCGGCTGGTCAAGGAGACGTTGACCCGCATCCTCTCGGTCGATGATCAGGTCGACACCCTGGTGCGGCAGAAGCTCACGCGCCAGAAGAAGGTGACGGGCAGCCGCGAATGGCAGATTCTCTACGACAAATACTTCCGCGAGGAAATGGACCGACGCAAATGGTAAAACGCCTCTTCCCTCTGTTGCTCACGTTGCTTCTACTTGCCGCCTGTGCGGCGCCGCAACCGCGCCTTGAGATGACCGCCGCCCCCTCAGAGCTCCCCGCCGAGGGGACAATCTATATCCTCCCCTTCCTCACCATCATGGTGCCGGACGGGGTTCGCGAGGGGATCTTCGATCGCTTCGTCGATGAGCTCAATCAGCAGGCCGGGGGTGCCGGCTACCGTTTCGTCATCCTCAAAGAGGGGCGCGGGGTCGATGCCGCCTGGCTGCAACAGCATGCGTACCTGCGCGGCGAGATCTTCGGCTATGTCGAGGATTCGGGCTGCTGCAACACCTCACTGCGACTGCGCAGCCGCCTCGCCTTCTACCTCCCCGAGCGCGAAGAGGCGGCGCTCACAATTAATTATCCCCGTGAACTCTTCTTTGACCACGACAGCACAACGGTCGATGCTGAGCGTATTCACCTCGCCGACGACATCACCCGTGGCCTCGCCGAGACCTTTTTGGCCCAACTCCTCACACCGTAAGCCCCTTTTCTAAAAATCCCCCTTGACATTATGGCAGGGCTGATTATATTTACCGTCGCTATTAGCACTCGACTTTATGGAGTGCTAATAGCGGCCCGGAAGCCCGGTGCGGCAAGCCCGCTTCCGGCTTCACCCTCTTTTGGGTTTATCTAGGGGCATGACCCCGATACTCATCCGTTTCATTGGAAAGGAGACAGACGCATGAACATCAGACCTATGCAAGATCGCATTATCGTCGAGCGGCTCGAGGAAGAGACCGTCACCGCGGGTGGCCTCATCATCCCTGACAGCGCCAAAGAGAAGCCGCAGCAGGGACAGGTTGTCGCGGTCGGCAACGGCAAGAAAACCGATGACGGCAAGGTGATTCCTCTCGACGTCAAGGTTGGCGACAAGGTTCTTTTCGGCAAGTACTCGGGGACCGAGGTCAAAGTCGAAGGGAAAGAGTATCTCATGATGCGCGAGGATGACATCCTCGGCGTTGTTGTCGAGTAAGCGTCCTTATCCACCTGAAAATACTCAAGAGGAGATAGCAACATGGCTGCCAAAGAAATTAAATTCGGGCAGGAAGCCCGTGCCCAGATTCTCGCCGGTGTCAACGCACTGGCCGACGCCGTCAAGGTGACCCTTGGTCCTAAAGGGCGTAACGTCGTCATCGAAAAGGCCTTCGGGGCTCCCCTGATCACCAAGGACGGCGTCTCCGTCGCCAAAGAGATCGAACTTGAGGACAAGTTTGAGAACATGGGCGCTCAGCTCGTCAAGGAAGTCGCTTCTAAGACCTCCGACGTCGCTGGTGACGGTACCACCACCGCCACGGTTCTCGCTCAGGCGATCTACCGCGAAGGGGTCAAGCTGGTCACCGCCGGCCACAACCCGATGGAGATCAAGCGCGGCATCGACAAGGCCGTTGAAGCGGCTGTCGGCTCGCTGAAAGAACTCTCCAAGCCGATCAAGGACCACAAAGAGATCGCTCAGGTCGGGACCATCTCGGCCAACAGCGACGAGACCATCGGCGACATCCTCGCTGAGGCGATGGAGAAGGTCGGCAAGGAAGGGGTCATCACTGTCGAAGAAGCCAAAGCGATGGAGACCTCCCTCGAGACCGTCGAAGGGATGCAGTTTGATCGTGGCTACCTCTCTCCTTACTTCGCCACCGACATGGAGCGGATGGAGACGGTGATCGAAGATGGTCTCATCCTCATCTATGACAAGAAGATCAGCAACATGCGCGAGCTGCTGCCGGTCCTCGAGCCGGTCGCCAAGCAGGGCCGCCCCCTGATGATCATCGCCGAAGACGTCGAAGGCGAAGCGCTGGCGACTCTCGTCGTGAACCGTCTGCGTGGCACCCTCAACATCTGCGCCGTCAAGGCTCCCGGCTTTGGTGACCGCCGCAAGGCGATGCTCGAAGATATCGCCATCCTCACCGGCGGCATGGTGATCTCCGAGGAGATGGGCCACAAGCTCGAAAACGCCACCCTCGACATGCTCGGCACCGCCAAGCGTATCGTCGTCGACAAAGAGAACACCACCATCATCGATGGTGCCGGTTCCGAGACCGACATCGCGGCCCGCGTCAAAACCATCCGCGCCCAGATCGAAGAGACCAGCTCTGATTACGATCGCGAGAAGCTTCAAGAGCGCCTCGCCAAGCTGGTCGGCGGCGTCGCCGTGGTCAAGGTCGGTGCGGCCACCGAGACCGAGATGAAAGAGAAGAAGGCTCGCGTCGAAGACGCCCTGCACGCCACCCGTGCGGCAGTCGAAGAAGGGATCGTCCCTGGTGGTGGTGTTGCCCTGATCCGCTGCGTTCCCGCCCTCAAAACCCTGAAGCTTCAGGGTGAGCAGCAGTTCGGTGTCAACATCGTCCGCCGCGCTCTTGAGGAGCCGCTGGGCCAGATCTCAGCCAACGCCGGCCAGGAAGGGTCGATCGTTGTCGATAAAGTCCTCGGCAAGAAGGGGTCCTTTGGTTTCAATGCCTCTAGCGACACCTACTGCGACATGATCGATGCCGGGATCATCGACCCGACCAAGGTGACCCGCAGCGCGCTGCAGAACGCCGCTTCCGTGGCCGGGCTGATGCTCACCACCGAGGCGACCATCTCCGAGCTTCCCAAGGCTGAAGAACCGATGCCTGCGATGCCTGGCGGCATGGGCGGTATGGGCGGCATGATGTAATCAGCCCCGACGTTCAGCATGAGAAAGCCCCCGGCACCTTGGTGCCGGGGGCTTTTTTGTCACTGGATCTTTGCCTGATGATATGCCAGAGTACGATAAATCGACACCTTGAGGTCTCTCATGTCTGAAACCACCTTTGCCTTGATCGGCCCCGGACGGGTCGGTCGCAGCATCGCCTACCGCCTGGTTCAGGACGGCTATCATCTGAGCGCTATCATTTCCCGTTCACTCTCCCGCGCTAAAGAAGCGGCCACCTTTGTTGGTGCGACAGGATGCGCCAGCTGTGATCTCTCCGCCGTCACCCATGCCGATATCGTGCTGCTGGCCGTGGCCGACGATCAGATCGCCACGGTCGCCGAAGAACTTGCCGCCCGCAAGATCATCAAGACGGAGACGCTACTCGTTCACTTCAGCGGTCTGCACCCTGCAGTGATCTTGCGCCCCAAAGGAGGTCTCGGGCGAGTAGCTTCGATCCACCACTTGCTCTCATTTGCAGAACCGGAGCGGGCGGTGGTGGCGTTGAGCGGTACCCCCTGCGCCATCGAGGGGGATGCGGCGGCACTGGCCGAGGCCGAAACGCTGGTGCGCGCTTGGGGGGGAGAGCCGTTTCGCCTCGCCTCCGAACATAAAGGGCTCTACCACGCCGCCGCCTGCGTTGCCTCCAACTTTCAGGTCACCCTCGCCGCCCTGGCCCGTGACCTGCTCGCCCCCTGCGGCCTCGACGCCGAAGCGGCCCGTGCCCTGCTGCTGCCGATTCAGCAAGCGACCAGCGCCAACCTCGCCCAACTCCCCCCCGAAAGCGCCCTCACCGGCCCCATCGTTCGTGGTGATTTCGGCACGGTGCAGGCCCACTTGCACGCTCTTACCCAAACGGTACCGCAGGCCCTCTCCCTCTATCGACAACTCGGTTTGGCGACCGTCGCGTTGGCCGAGACGAGCGGACGCCTTCCTGCTGACGCCGCCAGACGTCTGCGTCAAGAATTATCGACCGACGCCCCTTGACATTCCAACGGGTCAGTAGCAGGTTAAAAGCCACAACCTCACTTTATCGCCCCGGGAGTCTCCTTCCCCATGCGCCTAACCCTGAAGATCACCATCGCCATCCTCCTCGGGGTGGCCCTGCTCTTTTCGATCCACAGCTACCTCTCGATTCAACGGGAAAGAGCTGAACTCAAAGAGCGCCTCAGTCGCGAAGCCCGACATCTCGGAACCACCCTACGCAATCTGGGAGGTGAGATCTGGCGCAGCGGCGGCGAACGGGCCGCCCTCGCTTTCTTTGAAAGCAGCAACATCGCCAGCGGCCCCCTCAGAGTCCGCTGGGTCTGGCTCGACAGAGCGGCCTCTCCCCGCACCCAACCGCAGATCCCTCTGAGCAAACTGGAAGCACTGCAGCGAGGAGAGTCCCTCTCTCTCCTCGCTGAATCACAAGATGGGCACGATTACCTTCTCACCTACCTCCCCCTCTCCTCCCCCCAAGGGCGGCTCGGCGCCATTGAACTGAGTGAATCGCTCGACGAACTGCACGGTTATGTTGAAGAGAGCTTGCGCCGCTCGGCTTGGCTTCTGGTTGCTACGGTCGGTTCAGGCCTGTTGCTGATGACCCTGCTCGGCAGTCTCTGGATCAATCGCCCGGTACGGCGGCTGTCCGAACAGGCGCGACGCATCGGCAGCGGTGATTTCTCCACTGCGGTGACCGTTTCGGGACGGGATGAACTCGCCGCCCTCGGCCAGACCATCGACGGAATGCGGCAGCAACTCGCCGACGCCCGCGAGGCGGAACAGGCCGCCACCCGTGAAAAGTTCGACGCTCTTGAGAAGCTGCGCCATACCGAGCGCCTCGCGACCCTCGGCCGACTTTCCGCCGGCATGGCACATGAGCTCGGCACCCCACTCAACGTTATCTCGGGACGGGCCCGGCTCATCGCCGACCCCGATCTCCCCTCTGATGAAGTTACCCGATCAGCCAGAATCATCGACGATCAGGCGGAGCGGATGACAGTGATCATGCGCCAGCTCCTCGACTTTGCCCGCCGCGGCACAGCGCGTAAGGAGTCCGTGGAGTTAGCCGCAGTCATACGCAGCGTTGTCGATCTCCTCGCCCCAACCGCCCGCAAACAGGGGGTCACTCTGAGAGTCACCGAAGAGCTCCCCGCCGTGCGGGTCGAGGCCGATCCGGGACAGATTCAACAGGTTCTACTCAACCTCGCCCTCAACGGCATTCAGGCAATGTCACAAGGGGGAGAACTACAGCTGGATCTGCTCTCTGAGGCTCAGCCCACCGAGCCGCAGAAGGTAAGAGAAGGATCGTGGTGTGCATTGATGGTCAGGGATCAGGGAGAAGGAATCGCACCGGAACATCTCACCCAGATCTTCGATCCCTTTTTCACCACCAAAGATGTCGGGCAGGGGACTGGCCTCGGCCTCTCTATCGCCTACGGTATCGTTGAGGAACATGGCGGCAAAATCACCGTTGAGAGCACACCGCAGCAGGGGAGTTGCTTCACCATCACCCTCCCCCGGAAGGAGGCCGCATGAGTTCATCCCAGCCGCAGGGACGGCTGCTCATCGTCGATGATGAAGCGGCGATGTGCGAGTTGCTCGAAGAGACCTTGCGGCGCCGCGGGCATCAGGTCGTCAGCGCTCCGACCGTGGCAAAAGCGATCGAGCTGCTGCATCAGCAGGAGATCGACGTCGTCCTGACGGACCTCAACCTCCCCGGTCGCAGCGGCATCGAACTCTGTGCCGATCTGCATAATAATCGCCCCGACCTGCCGGTGCTGATCATGACCGCCTTCGGCTCGCTTGAAACCGCCACCGCCGCCCTACGTGCCGGCGCCTACGACTTCGTCACCAAGCCGATCGACACCGACCTGCTCGGTTTTGCCCTCGAGCGGGCCCTGGGTCATCGAAAAATGCAGGAACAGATCCGCCTGCTCCACGCCCGCATTAACGCTCAAAACGACCAGGACGCACTCATTGGCGAGAGTCCGGCACTGCTCAAAGTGAAGGAACAGATCCGCCGCGTCGCCGATCTCGACACCTCGGTCCTCATTGCCGGCGAAAGCGGTACCGGCAAGGAGCTGGTCGCCCGCGCCTTGCACCGCCAAAGCCACCGCAGCAAGGGGCCATTTGTCGCCATCAACTGCGCCGCCCTGCCTGAGACACTGCTTGAGAGCGAGCTCTTCGGCCACGTTCGCGGCGCCTTCACCGACGCCCGCGACAACCGCAGCGGGCTCTTTCTTGAGGCGAATGGCGGCACCCTCTTTCTTGACGAGATCGGCGAACTGCCGCTGCCGCTACAACCGAAGCTGTTGCGGGTTCTTGAGGAGCGCCGGGTCCGGCCACTTGGCGGGAGTCAGGAGTTCTCCTGCGATGTACGGATCGTCGCTGCCAGTCATCGCGATCTTGAGGAGGCGGTGCGACAGGGGGCATTTCGCGCCGACCTCTTCTACCGCCTCGACGTCATCCGTCTTGATCTCCCTCCGTTAAGAACACGGGGGAACGACGTCCTTTTGCTCGCTCAGCTTTTTATCGACGAACTCGCCAATCGCTTCAACAAGTCAGTGCGGGGGATCGCCGAACCGGCGGCGATGCGGCTGCTGGCGCACCGCTGGCCGGGGAACGTGCGGGAGCTGCGTAACGTTATCGAACGGGCTCTCGCCCTGACCCTGCACGACCGCATCACCGTCGAGGATCTGCCAAGCGCGCTGCAACAGCCCAAAGCTATCGCCACGCCATGCGGATTCGGCAGCGCTCCCGGCGACCTGCTCCCCCTCGCGACCATGGAACAGCGCTACATTGAGCAGGTCCTCGACCACGTCGGCGGCAACCGCACCCTCGCCGCCCGTATCCTCGGGATTGACCGCAAAACACTCTACCGTAAACTGAAGGAAGAGTAGATCAGCAAATGGGGCATATTGCCCCAGACGAGGCAGCGCGCCCCGCCCCACACGATGACAACCTCCTGTTTTAAGGCCTTTTCTTTGGCACACCGTTTGCCTTTACAACACGGTAGACCCGAAACAGGAGGCCCACGTGATAGAGCCAGCCGCACCACCCGATCCACCCCGCATCCTCCTCGCTGAAGACGACCGTGAACTGCGGGATCTTCTTGCCTTCTCTCTCTTTCGCGCCGGCTACGCCGTCGCCCATTGCAGCAACGGGCTTGAGCTTCTCGAAAAACTCGACCCTGCCGCGCCAAGCGAGGACGCCCCCTACGCTCTGGTGTTAACCGACCTGCGGATGCCGGCGTTGACCGGACTCGAAGTTCTTGAAGCTCTCCACGACCTCCCGGACCGTCCGCCGTTTATCTGCATGACCGCCTTCGGCGACCCCGAAACCCATGCCTTGGCGGCCCGTCTCGGCGCCCTCTGCACCGTCGATAAACCGTTTCGCATCGAAGAACTGATGACTCTGATCGACCGGCAATGCCGGCCACATATTTTTTCTCCTACAACAGCAAGGAGTCTGTCATGAAATCGCTCTCGTTCTCCCATCCTCTGTTGCGCCTTGTCCTGGCGTTGTTGCTCCTTCTCTCCCCCGTTCTCGCCCCGGTACCACTCTTCGCCCAGGATCAAGGACTTGAGAGTCTTCGCCAGAGCGGTCAGGCCTTCCGCAGCGTTGCCAAAAAAGTCTCACCAGCGGTGGTCTTTATTCAGGTCGAACAAAACATCGAGAGTTCCAGAAGCGGGGTCGAGTTCTTCTCCCCTTTTGACAGCCCCTTTGGCGATGAGTTTTTACGCCGTTTCTTCGGCGAAAGTCCCAACTCCCGCTCACCACGCAAGCAGGCTCCGAAAAAACGCGCGAGCGGGCAAGGATCGGGTTTTATTATCACTCCCGACGGCTACATCCTCACCAACAACCACGTCGTCGACAAAGCTGACAGCGTCAAGGTGACGATGCTCGACGGACGCGAGTACAACGCTAGCATCGTCGGTACCGACCCCCCGAGCGATCTGGCGGTGATCAAGATCGACGAGAGCGACCTCCCCTTCTTGCGGCTTGGCGACTCGGAAGCTCTTGAGGTCGGGGACTGGGTCCTCGCCGTCGGCAATCCTTTTGGCCTCTCCCACACCCTCACCGCCGGGATCGTCAGCGCCAAAGGACGCAGCAACATCGGCCTCTCCGATTACGAAAACTTCATCCAGACCGACGCCGCCATCAACCCCGGCAACTCCGGTGGCCCGCTCGTCAACCTTGATGGCAAGGTGGTGGGGATCAATACCGCCATCTTCAGCCGCAGCGGCGGCAGCATGGGGATAGGATTCGCGATTCCAGTGAATATGGCGAAGCAGGTTCGCAAACAGCTCATCGAAGATGGCGAGGTCACCCGCGGCCAGCTCGGGGTCTACATCCAGCAACTCACCTCGGAGCTCGCCGAGACCTTCGGTCTGAAGAAGGGGGAAGGGGTTCTCGTTGCACAGGTGATCGAGGACTCACCGGCCGAACATGGCGGGCTCAAGCGGGGGGATGTCATCTTGCGCATCGACGGCAAAAACGTCGGTGAGGTCGCTCAATTCCGTAATCAGGTCGCTCTGACCGCCCCTGGCACCAAGATGCGCCTGACCCTGCAACGCGACGGGAAAAAGAAGGAGATCACGGTGGTCATCGGCCGACTCGATGGCGAGAGCATCGCCACCAGCGGCGACGGCGGCAAAGTGCCGCATATCGGCCTCTCTCTGCAGAGTCTCACCCCGGAAATCGCCGAGCGTCTCGGCTACGATGACACGGAAGGGGTTCTGGTCACCGCGGTCGAGGCGGGGTCCCGCGCCGAAGAAGCGGGGATTCAGCGCAACGATCTGATCCTTGAGATCGACCGCCAGCCGGTCACCTCCCCTGCGGAAGCAAAAGCGCTTTTGGGTAAAAAGAGCCGTCGTGGGCACCTCCTTTTGATTCGCCACGGCGAGAGTACCCGCTATCTCGCCCTCAAGATCGACTAGAATTCACAACAAGCAAAGAGCGGGGTCGTTACCGACCTCGCTCTTTGCTTTACGGACAAGGAGAGACCATGCATGCAGTTATCCTGAACAATGATCAGTCGTTTCCGCAGGAGAGACTCCAGGAACTCGCCGCTTTGCTGCAGCTCACTCTCTTTGATCTACGACAGCGTCTCTACACCACAGGCCCCGTCGTCGTCGCCCGTTTTGCAGCAGAAGAGATGGCACGGGAGCGCCTGCAGGCTCTCCTTACTGCCGGCTTTTCCGGCTTTGCTATCGACTCCTCGGCCCTCGATGACATCCCCTGCCTCCTCCCCCGCTCTCTCTGCTTCACCCCGGAAGAGCTCACGCTGTCCTTGCAAAACGACGAGCAGCTCAATCTCCCTTACCTTCAGCTCGACGCCCTGATCGTCGCCACCCGTTCAATCGGTCAGAACCAGTTCATCACAACAACCCAACGCAGCTTCAGCCTCGGCAAAACATTAATGGCCGGGGGAATTCCGATGACGAAGAAAAAGGTGACCAAAGAGCAAGTGGCCGAGGAAGGACAGGAGCGGGTGCTCTATCTCGCTAGCGGAGAGAAGAGGCTTCTGTTCCGGGAGCAGGGGATGAGCTATGAAGGACTTGGGGAAGATATGAAACCGACACGGGAGCAGAACTTCACGACGCTGCTGAGCCGGTTGCGCAGACGCGCTCCCAACGCAGCCTACGACGAACGCCTGCTCACCAAGGCAATGCTTAACCGCCTGCTCGGACCGCTCCCCAATCCACAGGAGCATCTGCGACTTGCGGCAGAGATTCTGGTCCGCAGCCTCACACCCTGAACAACCGGAGGGTTAGTTTAGCACCTGAACCTTGAGTTGCTGCCGTCCCCATTCGAGCGCTTCTTCATGTGAACCGAAGTAGGCGTCGATCCGCTTGATCCCCTTGATTGCCGAGCCGCGATCCTCAACCACCCCGTAACCGTAGCCGGGAATGTGGATTCGGGTACCAAAGGGATAATACTTGGTATCGGCGGCGAGCGTCCCGTCGCGGGAGAACCAGAGCCAAGGAAAAACCAGCCGCACCGGAAGCATCCACGGCCGATTCAACGTATCGAGGGTGAAGAGACCGGGACGGGGCGGATGCGGATCGGTACCGCTGGCAGTCAGCCCGGAATAGAGTTGCCCTTTCTGGGAGCTGCCGGTGTTGTAGCGGTTCCAGAAGTCGAGTTTGAGATATTTCCAGCTCCCCCTCTCCCAGCCACAGCAGTGGCCACAGTTGCAGTAGCCGGTCACCTCCATCGGGATTTCGGGCCGGGCAGCGCAGCTGCAGAGGGTTAGGAGTAACAGCAGAAGCGGCACAGTTCTGAGGGTCATCAAAGCCTCCGACACAGGGTCTCAAAAACGCCCTTACTATGCCCTATATGAGCCGGCAAATCCACCCCGACAGCGCAACACCTTCCCCCAGGCCACCGATTGCCGTATAATCCCTCCATTCTATCTGTTGGAGTTGCTGCCCCATGTCTGAATCGAGTCCGTGGATCTGCCACGTTTGTGACCAGCGTTTTTATAACGGCGAAGGAGAAGCCTGCGAGCGCTGCTACAAAACCACCTGTCCCTCTCACCTGAAGAAGGGGATGGTCCGCAACCCCGAGAGCGGTCTTTATGAACCACAAAACATCTGCGCCATCTGCGCCGCCGGTCTCGGCTGAAACAGGAGTATTCCCCATGCCTTCCTCTCTGATCGGTATCGATCTCGACCAACCCCGCCTTGAAGGGTTTCGTGCCTTTATCCGGGCTTGGCTCTATCGCCACGGCGATTCCACCCTGCTCGTCGACCCCGGTCCCCTCTCGACCATTCCCTATCTATTGGGCGAATTGCGCCGGCACGGGGTGGAGCGGCTCGACACCATCCTCCTCACCCATATTCATATCGACCACGCCGGCGGCACCGGGGCTCTGCTTGAATCCTATCCGCAGGCAAAGGTCCTCTGCCATCCCGACGGCATCCGTCATTTGGTGGCACCGCAAAAGCTCTGGGAGGGATCACGCAAGGTTCTCGGCGAGCTGGCAGAGATCTACGGCGAGATCCGCCCGGTGCCGCAGGAAAGCATCTTCTTTGACGAAACCGTGGGGGAGACCGGAGGTGAGGTTTATCTCACCCCCGGACATGCGCCGCATCACCTCTGTTTTCGCTTTGGCGACCTCCTCTTCGCCGGCGAAGTCGCGGGTGTGAGTTCAGCGGTCTCTGAGGGGATCTACATGCGCCCGGCGACTCCGCCCCGTTTCAATCTCGAGGTGGCCCTCGCCTCTCTCGACAAGGTCATCGCCCTGGCGCCAAAGCGGCTCGCACTGGCTCATCACGGGCTGGTGGAACCAGCGACGACCTGGCTCGACATCGCCCGGCAACAGTTTCAGCTCTGGGTCAAGGGGGTCGCGAGCTGTGCCGACACGGCCCCTGACGTGAGGGAGGAAACAACCCGCCAGTGGCTGCTGCAACACGATCCCCACTTCGCCCTCGGGGCGCAGCTCCCCGCCGACATTGCGGTCCGCGAGAACTATTTTCTCGGCAACACCCTGCGCGGCATGTTCGACTATGTTGACAGCCTTGAGCCTGCCGCCCGGAAGCAACTCGCAACCTTGACGATCGACTGAAACGGCCCACAGCACGAACCAAGCGGGCGCCTCCCATGGGGGCGCCCGCTTCTTTTCTGGGGGGGACGGATATCAACGCCCGAAAAGGCGCTGGTAGAGTTCGGCGATGGCCGCAAAAAGGAGAGTCGCACCAGCAAGCAGGGAGAGGTCGCCAAGGGGCAGCGAAACGATCCCGAAGAGGGGCGCCAGCGGCGTGTACATCAACAGCCCCTGCAACAGAAGAGAGAGAAGCGCCGCGCCCCAGACCCAGCGGTTGGCGAGAAACGGCACCCCGTAACCGCTGCGGATGACAAAGATCAGCACCACCTCGTAGAGGACAACAAAGTTAAAAACCAACGTCCGCGCCCTCAGCAACGCCTCTCCCTCGCCGGTGGCACCACCGGTGGCAGCAAAGAGAAGAAGCGCCAGAGCTGTCCCAACGATGCCGAGAAAGAGGAGTAGCCGCAGTTTAACAACCGGGAGGATCCCCTCGTTGCGCGGTTTGGGGAGGCGGCGCATGATGGTGTGACCGTAGGGATCGACGCTGTAGGCGATGGCCGGGGCGCCATCAGTCACCATGTTGATCCAGAGCAGAAGAATGGCGGTGAGCGGGAGGTTAAGGCCGAAAAGAACGGCGAGAAAGATGATCAGCACCTCACCGAGATTTCCTGAAAGCAGGAGCATGATCGACTTCTGGATGTTGTCGTAGATCCCCCGGCCCTCTTCGACGGCGGCGACGATATGAGCGAAGCTGTCGTCGAGCAAGACGAAGTCGGCCGCCTCCTTGGCGACCTCGGTGCCGCTCCCCACCGCCACCCCGATGTTCGCCTGTTTCAACGCCGGGGCATCGTTAACCCCGTCGCCGGTCATGGCGACGGTATGGCCAAGATGTTGCAGCGCCTCGACGATCCGTAGCTTGTGCTCCGGTGCCACCCGCGAGAAGATCGTCACCCCCTGCAGCAGCCGCTGCCGCAGATCGGCACTCTCCATCGTCTCGAGCTCGGCCCCGCTTAAGCTCTCCCCCTCAATTCCGACCTCGCGAGCGATGGCGCTCGCCGTCGCCCCGTAGTCACCGGTGATCATCAGCACCTGAATCCCCGCTTCCTTGGCCGTCCGCAACGCGGCTGCCACCTCGGGGCGGGGGGGATCACTCATGGCGACAAGACCGAGGAAGGTCAGACCCACCTCTTCTGGTTCCGACGCCTCGGGTGTCAGGCGCCGCAGTGCCAACGCCAGCACCCGCTCGGCGCCGGCGGCGTAGGCGCTGTTCTGCGCTGTAATCGCATCACGCCACCGTTCATCGAGTGGCACCTCCCCCTGCGGGGTCAGAATGTTGCTGCAGCGCAGGAAGATCTGATCCGGCGCCCCCTTGCAGAAGAGGAGCGGTTCACCGTCGAGCGTTCCGGCGACACTCATCCGCTTGCGCCGCGAATCGAAAGGGCGCTCGAAGCGACGCTCAAACCGATCGGTCACCCCGGCCTTGGCAGCGGCAACCAGCAGAGCTGCCTCGGTCGGATCGCCGCTGATCCGCCACAGCCCCTCCTCTTCATAGAGCGAAGCGTTGTTGCAGGCAAGGAGGCAGAAGAGGAGATAGGGCGGGGCCTCCCCCTGCATCTCCCCCTGTGGGGTGTAGCCGCTGCCGCTGAACACCGTCTCGCCGAAAGCACTCCAGAGGTGCCTCACGGTCATCGCCCCGGCGGTGATCGTCCCGGTTTTGTCACTACAGATGACATCACAGCTCCCCAGCGTCTCCACCGAGGCGAGATTGCGCACCAACGCCTTTTTCGCCAGAAGCCGCTTGACACCGATGCTCAAGGCGATGGTCACCACCGCCGGCAGGGCAGTCGGCACCGCCGCTACCGCCAGACTGATGGCGACAAAGGCAAAGGCGATGACCGCCTCGAGACTGAGATCTCCGGCAGCATAGGCACGGGCAAAACAGAGGAGAAAGACAATGATACAGATGGCGATGATCCCGACACCGAGTTGGCGGCCGAAACGGTCAAGGCGCCGCTGCAACGGCGTCGGCTCGCTGCTCGTCTGACGCAGCAGAGCCGCGATCTTCCCCAACTCCGTCGCCATCCCGGTAGCGATCACGATGCCCGTTCCATTGCCGGTGGCGACTGTGGTGGCGGAGAAGACAAGATGCCTCTGTTCCCCCAACGGCGCTCCTTCTGGCGACAGCTTCGTCGATTTCTCCACCGGCAGGCTCTCGCCGGTCAACAGCGACTCCTCGACTTTAAGCTGCACCGCCGAGACCAGTCGAGCATCTGCCGCCACCTTCTCTCCCGCCTCGATGAGGAGCAGGTCGCCTGGGACCACTTCACTCGCGGCGATCCGCCTCTTCTGCCCCCCCCGCAGAACTGTCGCCTGCTGGGTGCTGATCCGCTGCAGGGCTTCGAGGGAACGCTGGGCCCCAAGTTCCTGGACAAAACCGATAATGGCGTTGCCAAGGAGGATCACCAAAATGATCAGGGTATCGACATACTCACCGATCAGGAGCGAGACGACCACCGCCACCAGCAGGATGTAGATGATGAAGCTTTTGAACTGATCGATAAAGATCCGCCAAGGGTGAATGGTGGTGGCGGTCTCAAGCAGATTGGGTCCGTTCTGCTCCAGGCGCTGCTGCGCCTCGGTGGCACCCAGACCGCCTCGGGGAATGGAGAAATGGCGGTAGAGGGCGTCGCTGTCGAGTCGAGAGAGATCCATCCGCACCTCATCAGGTTCATCGTGAACAACTCTTTTCTCAATCATACCCGCTGGCAGCGATTTTCCCAGCCCGCGCTTTGCCGTTGACAGAGTGGGGTGAAGGGGTTAAGGGTAGAGGCCATGTCCGGATTTCACCTCCATTTCAGCAACCGCAGTGAAGAGCTCGCCGACGCCCTGGCCGAACTGTTGCACCGACCTCTCGGAACACCGCTGCAGCCGGAGACGGTGGTCGTGCAGAGCCGAGGCATGGAGCGCTGGCTCGCCCTCGGGATGGCGCAGCGGCTCGGGATCTGGGCCAACGTCGACACCCCATTTCCCAACGCCATGGTCGACCGTTTCTTCAACGCTGTCCTCCCCGACGCGACCCCGGCCTTGCAACTACAACCGGAGAACCTCACCTTTTCCTTGATGCAACGGCTCCCCGAGCTGCTGACAAACCCCGTCTTTGCACCCTTGCGACCCTATCTCGCGGCGGATGACGGTAGCAATCTGCGCCTCTACCAGCTCTGCCGGCGCCTCGCCGACCTCTTTGACCAGTACACCGTCTTTCGGCCCGAGCTGATCCTCGCCTGGGATGCGGGGGAGGAACGTGATGACTGGCAGGCCGCGCTCTGGCATGCGGTCAACCCCGGCGGCGTCCTGCCACACCGCGCCGCATTGCGACAGGCGTTTTTTGAACGCCTCGAAAAAGGAGAGTTCAACCACCAGTCTCTCCCCGAGCGAATCTCCCTCTTCGGGATATCGACGCTGCCGCCGCTGCACCTGCAGGTCTTTCTCGCCATGGCGCGTCACTGCGAGATCCACCTCTTTCTTCTCAATCCCTGCCGCCACTACTGGAGTGACATCCTCTCGCAGCGCGAACAGCTGCGGCGGCAGGAGACGAGCGGGAGCGACGTCGAGACGCTCCATCTCGACGAGGGACACCCTCTGCTCGCCAGCCTCGGCCAGAGCGGTCGCAGCTTTCTGCGGCAGCTCGACGCGCTGGATGACTTCACCCCGCAGGAGCGCTATGTCGATCCCGGATGTGCCTCCCTGCTAACAACCTTGCAA
>PKUF01000109.1 GCA_002869635.1 Desulfuromonas sp.
CTCGACATTGACGGCGAGCATCTCAAACTTCTTTCCGCCATAGACCTCGTAGAGGCGTTCCATCGATGGCATCTCGGCGCGGCAGGGAGGACACCAGGAGGCCCAGAAGTTGAGGAAGACGACCTTTCCTTTGTAGGAAGAGAGCTTTACATCCTTCCCCTTAAGATTCTTGAGGGTGAAATCGGGGGCGGATTGACCAATGGCGACACTGACCTTATCAGGCGCACCGAACCAACCTCCGGCCCACACAGGAGTTGCGCAGAGCAGCAAGGAAAGAATCAAAAGGGAAACAAAAAAACGCATAAAAAAAAGACCTTTCACTCCCCACACGTATAGAGCGGGAGAAGGGATGACAAAAGAGAGAGAAACCCTGCCTTTCTACCCCCGCACCGGGGAAAAGTCAAGTCGGCTCATCGGCGGCTAAAAAGAGCTCGCGCTGCGTACTCCAGAACGCCTCAATCTCATCCATCTCTTCTTCAGAGAAACCAAAGTAGTGAGCGAGTTCGTGGATGATCGTTTCGGCAATCACCCGCGTCAGCGGCAGACCATGTTCGACGGCATAAGCCTCAATCGCCCCTTGGTAAAGGGTGATGATATCGGGGAGACAGTTGCCGTATTCGCTCCCTCGTTCATCAAGAGGCCAACCGTTGTAGAAACCGAGAAGTTCACATGGATCGTCCATGCCGAGGTCGGCAAGGACCTCGGAGTCAGCCCACTCTTCAATCTGCAACGAGAGATTCTCAACCTGACGTAGAAAGGTTTCGGGAATCATCGCCAGCGCGGCTTGCGCCTGACGGGAAAACGTGGCCCCGCTCACGCGTCGTCGAATCCCTGCCCACGGGCGACACGAAAGGTCGAGCGAAAACGGGCAACAACCGTCTCGGAGACATCAAAGATCTCGGCATCACCGTAAAAAGTGCGCCCTTCACGGGGCGCGATCTTGGCCACGGCAGTGACCCTGCCTCCCTGCACCGGTGCGAGAAAACGGGTCGTCAACTCGGTGGTGGCAAAGCGGGTCGAAGGGGGGAGAAGACTCTTTATCGCCATCGCCACCGCAGTATCCGCCAGAGTGGTAAGCGCCCCACCGTGGAGCAACCCTGCCCCTTGTGCCAGTTGTAGGACGAATTCAAAAGAGAGTCGCGCCTCGCCATCGGCGCACGATTCGATGGAGATTCCGAGCAAATCCTCAAAAGGGGCGGTATCAACCCAGCCGTTCAATTCAAAGGGGAGTTCCCCCTCCCCGGTCATTGGGGAGAGCGGCTCTGCAAGCAGGCGTGACATAAGAAAAACCTCCAGTCGATAAGGGTTTATTGTGGGAGTTCGATATAGTAACCATGGTTTCCCCTGGCAACAAGAAACGTCACAGGGATCTCTCCAAGGAGCGGTGCCAAGGCGGCCTCAAACGTCTTAAGGGTCGCAACCTTGATCCCGGCGACCTCCAGCACCCGATCCCCTTTGAAAAGCCCGACCTCAGCGGCACCGGAACGGGGGACGATCTCATCGATCAACAACGATCCGCCATCGCTTCGTACCGTAAAGCCGAACATGCGCCGACAGTAATCATTCAGGTACCCTTCCGGGATACGGGCAATTTTGAGGGTGGTTTCGAACTCTTCGGCGCCGCGCAGAAGTTGCACCTTAAGTCGAGAGCCGGGGGGATAGCTGCGCATCAGCTGCAGATACTCATGCGGCGACTCAACGGCAATCCCATCCATCGCTAGGATCACATCGGCCAGAGCGATCCCGGCGAGTTCGGCAGGAGAATCCTTCTCGACCTCGGTAACAAGAACCCCGCCGCTACCGCGGGAACGAGTCATCACCTGTGCCACGTTGGCCGGAAGCAGACCGACATAAGCAGGACGAATCCTCCCGTGTGTCATCAACTCACGAACGATGCGCTGCGCCACCGAGGCGGGGGTAGAGAAACCGATCCCCTGGGCCTGACGGGCGATGGCGGTGTTGATCCCAATCAACTCACCGTTGATGTCGAGAAGCGGCCCCCCCGAATTGCCGGGATTGATCAGGGCGTCGGTCTGGATAAAGACCCCGACCTCCCCTGCATCCAGAGCGAGACGCCGGCGCGGGGCGCTGACCACCCCGGTGGTGACCGAGTGTCCCAG
>PKUF01000004.1 GCA_002869635.1 Desulfuromonas sp.
AACCGCGGCCGCATCGAGGCGGCGATGAACGATGAAATCGCCACCATCAAGCAGCGCTACGAAGAACAGGCCAAGCCGCTCGGCGACGATATCCGCCAGCTCTCGCAAGGGGTACAAGTCTGGTGCGAAGCCAACCGCGAGGCGATCACCCAGGGGGGCAAAGTCAAGTTCGCCACCCTCACCACCGGCAAGGTCAACTGGCGCACCCGCCCCCCCAAGGTCACCCTGCGCGGAAAAGAGAGCATCCTCGAGAACCTCAAGCGTCTCGGCCTCGCGCGCTTCGTTCGCACCAGCGAAGAGATCAACAAAGAGGCAATGCTTAACGAGCCAGCGCTCGCCAAAACCGTCCCCGGCGTCAACATCACCCAAGGTGAAGACTTCGTCATCACCCCCTTCGAGACCGAGCTGGAAGAGGTTGCGTGATGAAAGCCAGCACCCTAATCGCTCACCTGCAGGAACTGGTCGCAAAGCATGGCGACAAAGAGATCGCCATCGACGACGGCTTTGACTTGGCTCAGATCACCGAGGTCGACCTCAGCGCCGAAGAAGACGACGCCATCGTCATCTGGTTCAAAAGCTAACGCGAAACCGGCCACGGCCGGTCGCCCGAGGGTGGTGCCTCGGGCCTGATGAGCAGCCAACCAACCAGTGACGGGGAGACGGTCTCCCCTTGTGCCGGCGGGGGTAACCCTCCTTCCCCCGCCGGTCTTTTTAAGGATAACCGCATGAACAACGGCGCCACCCTGCGTATGTGGCAGGGGATCAAAGAGAGATGCTTTGACGAAGGCGCCACCGCCCCCGCCGGCGCACCATGCCCCTATAAACGCAGCTCCTTCGGCTGGCTTCACTGGCAGCGAGGGAACAAGGCAAGAAAGGATCACCCCCATGGGAAAGAGTGTTGAAAACCCCAAGCGCTACATCGTCTCCTGCCGCGTCAGCGAAGACGAGATGACCCACCTGCAAGATCTCGCCCGCACCCAGGGTGTGAGCCTCACCGCCCTGCTGCGTCAGGCATTGCCGCTGGCGACGGAGAAAGCAGCATGACCAAGGTCGACCGTGAAAAAATCGAGAAAGCCCTCGACGGCCTCTACGGCCGCGTCGTGCTGAACATCGACGGGTTCAAGATTACCCTCGTCCGTGGCCGCATCAGCAAGAACCAGCTCGGTGTCGTCATCTATGTCAACGACGAGGTGAAGGGGGAGTGGCTCGGTAGCGAGAGAGACAACCCGGTGCAGAAGTTCATGCGGCGCAGCGAGCGTTTTTTACTCCCAGCCAAGGAGCGGGCTTCCCAGAAAAAGTTTGAGAAAAAATACGGCAAGCGCCGCTGCCGTGAGCTTGGCTACCGAGATCCTGATGCGAAGTACGTTTGCTACCTCCCCTACTGGTCAACAGGAAAGGCCGCCCTGCGTCACCTCATAAAGGTCGGCGAGACGGTCGAGATCGTCGAGGTGATCGGATGATGGGTGACGAGCGCCTGCTGGCGATCATCGACAACCGCTGTGGCGCCAAGACCGAGGTCTGGGCGCGGGTGACCGGGTTTTTCCGCCCGGTCGCTCAGTTCAATACGGGGAAGCGGCAGGAATATGCCGAGAGAAAGCCTTATAACGTCAGCGACGAATAAGGTGAGGCCCAAGCTCGGAGGGGGGTGAGCTTGGGCCTCGGTACTACACCAGCTAAGAAAGTTTTAAGGGAATGTGAGCCCATGAGTCAACTGAAAAACGCCCGGCGCAACGCCGAGATCGCCAAGATCCATATCGCCAAAAGCGACCTCGGTCTCGACGAGACCGCCTACCGCACCATGCTCAAAGAGATCGGCGGCAACGCATCATCCGCCAAGCTCACCCCAGCAGGTCGCCGCAAAGTCCTCAATCACCTCGCGGCGCTGGGCTGGCAACCGAAAGGAAAGAAGATCGGCAAGCGGCCGCACAACATGCAGCGCGGCAAAGGGCGCACCAGCCGCACCGCTCAGCTCGAAAAGATCGAGGCGCTGCTCACCATCGGTGGCAAGCCATGGGGCTACGCCGACGCACTGGCCAAGCGCATCTGCAAGGTCGAAAAGATGATATGGGTTCCCGAAGACGAGCTCTACAAAATCATCACCGCCCTGTACAAACAGGCCCAGCGCGAGGGGTGGGATTTGAGTGGGGAGTGATTATCTCTTCTTTGAGATGGGCGCAGGGGTGTTGCGCATTGACCTGAGCTTTTTTCTGGCTTCTTTTTCAGCTCTATCAACCTTTTTTCGAATAAGGGCAAAGGCTTCGGTTATTTCGTATTCCGAGGCCAAAAAGGGTGCTAGGTAAATGATATTACCATTCTTTCCTCTGCCAGACGAGAAGCTGTCGAGGGTTACATAGACGAACTTGCAACAGGGGAATTTGGGGTCTTGAGCTTTTTCAATTGAGGTAGAAACACCGATTTCCATACGCGACTCCTGTCTTGTTGGCCGGGCCAACGGTTTGAGGTTTCTGCCACTATTAAGCATGGGATGCAACGAGACAAGCCACTATTGGTGTTCTTAAAAGTTGTGAAAATAAAGATAGTTGTCACGAGAGAATAAATGAAACTACGCTGCCCAGTTTGCCACTCATCAAATAGTTTAGAGGCCTTCACCGCTGACGACGCCGGGCGCGAGCTGCTGCTCCTGCTCGCCGGCAGTGGCCCCCTCTTCCGCCCCTTGGTCGGCTACCTCGGCTGCTTCCGCCCCGCCACCCGCGATCTCAGCCACGACCGTGCCCTGCGCCTCACCCGCGACGTCCTCGATCTCGGCGCCGATCCGCGCCTCCTAGTCGCCGCCCTGATCGAGACGACCGAAGCGATGCGCGCCAAGCGCGACCATGGTGACGTGCGGCCGCTGAAAAATCACAACTACCTGCGCCGGGTTCTCGAAAGCCTGCCGGCACTCGCCCCCGGAAGCGCCGCCATCCAGACCACCAGCGCGCTGCCGGCGCAGCGTCCAAGCAAAGCCGCCCTGCTTGATGCCGTCCTTGCCGGCTGGGCCGGTGATGACTGGCTGCGCATCGAGATCGCCCACGGCCTGCAGGCGCTCTATGCCCTGCCGTTGACCCTGCGCCCCGATGCCGATGCCATCGATCGCACCGCCGCCCTCTGGGAGCGCGAGCTGCGCCGCAGCACCGTCAAAGTCGAAGCGATCGACCGCGATCGCGTCCAGCGCGCCTTCTCGGGCCTGCTCTCATCTGTTGAGGGGAAGTTCCCCGAGCCAGCGCAGCTGCTGCCGCATCTGCCCGCCAGAGCCGCCACCAACAAGCTCGCAGCCCCGGCAAACGATAACGACATCGCCAAGGGAAAAGCCTTTTTCGCCGACATCGCAGACCGCATAGGAAGCGACACGGAGAGCCGATGAAAAACGCCGAGAAATATCCCGAGATCCTGCGCGATCTCCACGACGGTCTGGTCGAGATCCTCACAGAGGCCGGGGCCAGTGATGACGACGCCGATCGCCTCGCCTTCGCCGCCGCCGAGAAGATCCGCAAGCGTTGGGCGGGGTTGGCGGTCTACATCCCCAAGGGGAAAGAGTGGGAGCTCACTGATCGCGACCGCGAGATCTGGCGGCGGTTCGTCGGTCACAACAAGCGGGCGCTCTGCCGTGAGTACGGCATCAGCGAGCAGCGGCTCTACCAGGTCGTGGCGCGGGTGCGGGAAGAGGAGTTTAAGCGGAAGCAGATGCGGTTGTTTTAACGGGATATAAAGGTTAGCGAAACCTTTAAGACTGTTGACAGGAGTTTACACAATGATATACAAATCACTAAGAAATCACCCTAACGAATGATCTTTTTTAGGTCGCACCGGTGTACTACGCTTCGGTGCATTTTGTGCTTTTACCGCTTGGAGGCAACAATGTCCGTCGACCAAAGGGTTGAAAATCTGGCCGATGAATACCGCGAGAGGTTGTGGGGAGACTCCATTCCTGTTGATCCGGTGACGATTGCCAAAAAACTTGGGATTGCTGTTGTTCAGACAAAACTCCCCCAACAGGTTTCTGGCGCTATCATAAAAGAGCGTGGGAAGGATGCGATTATCGTTCTTGAGCGATCTGACAGCGACCAGAGAAAGCGCTTTACCTGCGCCCACGAGCTCGGTCATTTTGTCGACTTGCTTGAAGAAAACAACGGTAAAATTGACGAATTTGAGCAGATTGATCTCAGAGACCCAGAGTCGTCAGTTGGTATTAATCCTTCTGAAATCTTTGCGAATCAGTTTGCCGCGGCGCTTATTATGCCGAAGGATGCCGTCGTTAAGTTGCATAATAAGAACCTGAGTAAAGGCCCCATGGCGGCCAAGCTTGGGGTGTCTCCTGCCGCTATTTCTTTTAGACTGAAAAACTTAGGCCTGCCTGGTGGAAGATTCTGAAAGATCAGCCCTTCTAGGCTCAGTCAGGGACGCGGTGGCGTCCACTGATACGGCACCGGTAGACCCTCTAGTTGAGCAGAAGGTTGAAGACCATAAAATAGATCGGGAACTTAGAAAAACATACGCCACTTGGTACATTTGGATACTGATAGGGCAACTTGTACTTTTCAACATACTTATTTTCCTCTATGGTTTTAAGAAGATAACGTTTGATGAAGTTACCCTACGTGTTTTCACCTGCGCCACTCTGAGTGAAATTTTCGGCATTGTTCTAGTCATAACGAAGTATCTTTTTAGCAGGAAATAACCAAACAATTTGTCAAAAATCCATACCAGCCCCGCCCACCCCGGCGGGGCTTTTGTTTTTCCTAAACCGCTTTAAAAGCCTTCCTCCCCCCTCCCATCCTATCCTGACCCTGCTCGAACCACTCCCCGCCGACCAACAGGTCGGCATTCCGTGCAGGAGTCACCATGTCACAAAAACGCATCCTCTTGATCGACCCCGGCCACCCCGCGCTCGACAACGGTGGCGCCGTCGCTGACGGCGTCCGCGAAGCCGACATCAACCTCAGCGTCGCCATGCTCCTGGGCGGCATCATGGTCAACGAAGGGTGGGAAGTCCACTTCACCCGCTACAGCAACATCCTCGTCGAGCTTGCCTATCGGGTCCGCAGCGAACACATCCTGCGCCCCGATCTCTTTCTCTCCCTGCATTGTAACTCGGTCAGTTCCCCTGGGCCGCACGGCCTCGAAGTCTTCACCTCGCCGGGGCAGACCGCCGCCGATCCTGCCGCCACCGCCATCTGCAACGCTCTGGCCGCAGCCTTCCCCGACAGCCGCTTTCGCGGCGACCTCTCCGATGGCGACCCCGACAAAGAGGCCAACTACTACGTCCTGGTCAACACCCGCGCCCCGGCGGTCCTGGTCGAGATGGGTTTCCTCAGCAACGCCATTGAGCGCGCCTGGCTGACCCAGCGCCATACCCAGATCCAGATCGCCATGGCGCTCGCCGCCGGAGTTCTCGGCTGGGCGGCCCATACCAAGGAGTAAGTCATGAGCAACGTCCTCGACACCCTCGTCGACGGCATCAAGGCCGTCGCCCCCAGCGTCGCCAACTTCGTCGTCCCCGGCTCTGGCCCCCTGCTGCAGAGCATGATGCGCTCAGTGGCAGGCGCCGACCCCACCGAACCGATCGAGCAGGTCGCCGCGCGCATCAGCGCCGACCCCGCCCTCTACATCGAGCTGCAGCGGGTCGCCCTAGAGCGCGAAGTCAGCCTCGCCGAGATCGAGGCGCGCAAGCTCGAGACCGTCAACCAGACCATGCGCGAAGAAGGGAAAAGCGAGCACTTCATGCAGTGGGCCTGGCGCCCCTTCAACGGCTTTCTCTACCCGCTGGCGATCATCTTCGTCTACTTCTTTTTGCCGCTCGCCGGCAAGCCCGTCCCCGCCGTCCCCGAATGGATCTGGATGGGGTGGGGCGCCATCCTCGGGGTCACCACCTGGGGGCGCAACCAGCTCAAGCAGTCCAAGACCGGCCAGCCTCCCCCAGGGGTTCTCGGCGCCGTCGCCGATCGCATCCGCGGGGGTGCCAGTGCCTGACGAGATCGACCGCGCCCAAGCGATCAACGAGCGCCTGCAGAGCGACGCTCTGGCTGCCCACTTCCGTCGCCACCCGCGCCCCGACCCGGGCGCCTTCGCCCCGACCGAGTGCGAGGATTGCGGCGAGCCGATCGGCGAGAAACGCCTAGCCGCAGCCCCCGGCTGCATCCGTTGTGTGGACTGTCAAACCGAGTATGAACAGCGATTGAAGAGGGGTTGAATGAACGACTGGGACTGGAAGCTCATCTACGGCGTCTTTAAAGACATCCTGCTGCTCGCCGCTCTGCTCTACACCTGGTGGAGCAACCGGCAGAAGGTCACCAGGAACAAGATCAAGGCTCTCGAGGACAAGGTCAACGCGGGGCTGAGTGTTTCCGCCCACGAAGGCATTGAGGAAAAGCGCACCAAGACCTGCCAGCAGCATCAAGCGCGCACCGGTGAGCTCGAGCGGGCTCTCGACAAAATCAACGTCGAGATAGAGCACCTGCCGAGCCAGGACGACATCGCCCGCATCCACGCCCGCATGGATGGCATCGGCGATGGGGTCAACACCATCGTCGGCGAGATGAAAGCGACAAGGCGCCAGGTCGATCTGGTGCTGGAAGAGATGATGAGGAGGGACAAGAGATGAGCATCACCGATCTGATCACCCAGGATATCCGCCTGGTCCTGCTGCGGGCGCTTGCCGAAGACCCCGGCTACAGCATGAACGACTCGGTGCTGCAGCAGCTTCTGGCGATGTTCGGCCACACCATCAGCCGCGACCGCGTCCGCACCGAGTTGCGCTGGCTCGAAGAGCAACAGCTCGTCAGCAACAGCGAAATCGCCACCGTTCTGGTCGCCAAGCTCACCGCCCGTGGCGCCGACGTCGCCAGTGGTGCCGCCCGGGTTGATGGCGTCAAGCGCCCAGGCCCACGATGACCCTGCGCGAGATCTGCCTCTTTCTGATCTTCGCCGTGCCTCTGGGCCTGCTGATCATCTGGCTCGGCGATCGGCTTTGCGATCTGATCGACTACCTCTTCGGAGACGACTAAATGCCCCGACCCAAGCGTCAGAGATCGAGCATCGACATGCTCCCCGACACGGTCCGCCGCCAGCTGCAAGAGCTGCTCGCCGATCGCCGGGTGACCCAACTCGAGGCGGTGCGACGTATCAACGCCATCCTCGCCGAGCTTAATGCCTCCGGCCAGCTCCCCGACGGGGCGCCCGAGAAGGTGAGCAAATCGGCTGTCAACCGTTACGCCGTCGACATGGAAGAGGCCGGTGCCAAGCTGCGCCAGTCGCGCGAGGTCGCCGAGGTCTGGATCGGTAAACTCGGCGCCGCTCCGCAGGGGCAGGTCGGCAACCTGGTCAACGAGATCCTGCGCACCCTCTCCTTCGATATGGCGCTGACCCTCCAGCGCGGCGAGATCACCGCCGAGAGCGCCCCCGGCACGGTCGACATGCTCAAAGGGCTCGCCCTGACCATGCAGCGCCTCGAGCAGGCGAGCACCTTGAACGTCAAACGCGAGAAAGAGATCCGGCAGCAGGCCGCCGAGGCCGCGGTCGATGCCGCCGAGAAGACCATGACCGGACAAGGGATGAGCCGCGAATCGATCGACACCATCCGCCGCGAAATTCTGGGGATCGCATGACCGAGACGCCGCAAGAATCAGTGCTTCTGACTTACCAGCAAAAGTGGGTCGCCGACGAGTCGCCGCTCAAGATCGCCGAGAAGAGCCGCCGTACCGGCCTGACTTGGGCCGAGGCGGCCGACGCCGTCCTGGCAGCGAGCGCGGCAAAGAATGCGGGTGGCACCAACCATTTCTACGTCGGCTCCAACAAGGAGATGGCGATCGAGTTTATAGACGCCTGCGCCATGTGGGCCAAGGCGTTCAACCGGGCCGCCGGGGAGATCGAGGAGGAGATCTTCGAAGACGAGGACAAAGACATCCTCACCTACACCATCCGCTTTATCAGTGGCTTCAAGATCCAGGCGCTCTCCTCCAGGCCGTCCAACATGCGCGGCCGCCAAGGGAACGTCACCATCGACGAGGCCGCCTTTCACGAGCAGCTCGCCGAGGTGCTCAAGGCGGCGCTGGCGCTGACCATGTGGGGCGCCAAGGTGCGCCTGATCAGCACCCACAACGGGGTGGAAAACCTCTTTAACGAGCTGATTCAGGACAGCCGCGCTGGCAAAAAACGCTACAGCGTCCACCGCGTCACCCTCGACGACGCCTGCAGCGACGGCCTCTACAAGCGCATCTGCCAGGTGCGGGGGATGGCGTGGAGCGAAGAGGCCGAGAAGCAGTGGAAAGAGAACCTGCTGCGCGACACCGCCACCCGCGAAGACGCCCTCGAAGAATACTACTGCGTCCCCAAAAGCGGCGGCGGCGCCTATATCTCCAGGGCGCTGATCGAGGCGCGGATGGGAAACACCCCGGTGCTGCGCTTCGAAGGGTCGGCAGAGTTCAACGCATGGTCAGAGACCCTGCGCGAGGCCGAGGTCAGAGACTGGTGCGTCGAGAAGATCTTGCCGCTGCTCAAATATCTCAAACCTTCTGAGGAGCACGCCTTCGGCGAGGACTTCGGACGTTCCGGCGACCTGACAGTCATGTCGCCGATCGCCATCGGGCAAAGCCTGCGCCGCCGGGTTCCGTTTCTGGTTGAGCTTCGCAACGTTCCCTTCCGTCAGCAGGAGCAGATTCTCTACTTCATCTGCGACCGGCTGCCGCAGTTCCGCGCTGCGATGCTTGACGCCCGGGGGAATGGTCAGTACCTGGCCGAGCAGGCGGCCTACCGCTACGGGGCCGGGAGGGTTGCCCAGGTCATGCTTTCGGCCGGGTGGTACCTCGAAAATATGCCGAAGTTTAAAGCGGCCTTTGAGGATGACCTTATCGAGGTGCCAAAGGACAAGGACGTGCTCGACGACCTGCGTGCTCTGCAGGTCATCAACGGGGTACCGCGGCTTCCTGACGCTAAAACGGGCGAGGGAAAGAACCGTCACGGTGACGCGGCGATCGCCCTTGTCATGGCCTACTGCGCCACCTTGATGGATGTTCTCGACACCACCGTTCACACTGGCCCGCGGCGCGAGAGCGCGGCCATGCTGCAAGGGTACTGATATGACCAGGCTTTGGCTGACACCTACCAAGTCCATTGATTTCTCCGAGATCGAGCGCGATGCCCTCGCCGGTGAGTTCGCCACCCGGGCGCAGGCGTGGGACTACGCCGGGACGCTGGGTCTGCTCCCCGACCCCGACCCGGTGCTGCGCAAGCATCCCGACGGCGGGGTTGCGGCGCTCGAGGCGTTGACCTCAGACGCCCACCTTCTCTCGGTGATCCAGCAGCGCAAGCTCGGCACCCTCTCCTGTGAGTTCTCCTGGTCCGGTGGTCAGGTTCGAGGAGAGACGAGCCCGGCGGCTGAGAAGCTCGCGGCCGATCTGGCGGCCGACCTTGAAAACGTCGATCTCTACAGCCTCGTCAGCGGCATCCTCGATGCCCCCTACTATGGCAACACCCCGGTTGAGCTGGTCTGGGAAGCATCGGGCGGGCGGCTGAACATCGCCGACCTGCAGGCGAAGCCGTCGCGCTGGTTTGCCTACGACGAGCAGAACGTCCTCAAGTTCCGCTCACAGGAGAGCCCTTGGGGAGGGAGCGACGTCCCCTTCGGCAAGTTTGTCATCGCCCGTCACTTCCCGACCTATGACAACCCCTATGGCCTACGTCTGCTCAGTCGCTGCCTCTGGCCGGTGGCGTTCAAAAAGGGCGGCGTCAAATTCTGGCTGCAGCTTGCCGAGAAGTTTGGCGTGCCGTTCCTGGTCGGGAAGTACGCCCCGGGGACCTCTCCGGGCGAGCAGCAGAATATGCTCTCGAACCTCGCCGCCATGGTGCAGAGCGCGGTGGCCGTGATCCCCCAAGGGGGTGAGGTGCAGATCCTTGACGGGGCGCAGAAGGCGAGCGCCGATATCCACCGCACCCTCAAGGAGGCGATGGATGCCGAGGTCTCGAAGGTGATCATGGGGCAGACCCTCACTGCCGAGGTCGGAGACAAGGGGAGCTACGCCGCCGGGAAGGTTCACGCCGAAGTCCTCGACGATTTCCGAGCCGCCGATAAGCAGCTGGTCAAAACGGCTATGGAAGAGATCGCCTGGCTCTACGCCAAGGTCAACGCCCCAGGCGTTCCCTCCCCCGTCTTTAACTGGTTCGAGGCTGACGATCCGCAGGCGGATTTCGCCGACAGGGACAAGACGCTCTCGGAGAGTGGCGTCAGATTTACCCGCGACTATTTCAAGCGCCGCTACCGCTTGCGCGATGATGATTTTGAGCTTACGCCAGCGCCACGGGATGCCGCCGTGGCCGCCCGCAGCACATCATTCGCCGAGACTGAGCCCGACCGCGTCGACCTCCTCACCGTTGACCTCGACGCTCAGACGCAAGCAAAGGTGCAGGCGACCATCGACAAGGTGAGGGGATTGGTCAAACGGGCCGGGAGCCTTGAGGAAATCCGTGACGGGATTGCCGAACTTTACGACGGGAAGAACAGCGAAGAGCTCGGGCTGGTGATCGGCCGCGCACTTGCCCTGGCTGACCTGAGCGGCCGCGCCGAGGTGCAGGATGGCCATTGAGGCAGCATTTAACCTCCCTTTTGAAGAGGCGGCCGAATTCTTTCGGAAGAAGTTGAATATTCCGACCGAACGCTGGGACGACCTTTGGGGGGAGCAGCACGCCAAGGGGTTCATGGTCGCTGGCGCCATGCAGGCCGACCTGCTCAACGATTTCAGTAAGGCTGTCGATCAAGCGATCACTGGCGGCGGTACCCTTGAGACGTTCCGCAAAAACTTCGACGGCATCGTCGAGAAGAACGGCTGGGAGTACAACGGAGGTCGCAACTGGCGCAGCAAGGTGATTTACGAGACCAACGTGCGCAGCGCCTATCAGGCTGGGCGATGGAAGCAGCTCTCAGAACCGAGCCTGCGCGAGGTTTATCCCTATCTCGAATATCGCCACGGCGACAGCCTCAACCCTCGCGCGGACCACCTCCGTTGGGACGGGACGATCCTTTCGGCTGACGACCCATGGTGGAGCACCCATTACCCACAGAACGGCTGGGGGTGTAAGTGCAAGGTCTTCGCCGCCAGCCTGCGTGATCTGGCAAGAGCGGGAAAAACGGAACCGGACAAGGCCCCGACCGCAGTCGACGATATGACAGGCATCGATGAGGGGTGGGGGCACAACGCCGGTATGGGAGCCGAGCGCGACTTCGACATCCTTGCCGACAAGGCCGAAAGCTTAAACGATGACATCGCTTTTGCCTGGGCCTACAGCATTATCGAAAGCGCCATGGCAGAAAAAATCACCTCGTTGCTTGGCGCCGACACGGCGCTCGGCGAAATGATTAAAACGATCACCAAGGGTGGGTAAATGCCTCGAGCCTTCACCGTCAATATCACCGCCGATGACCGCGAGCTGCAAGCGGCTTTGAACCGCGCACTGGTGGCGACAGGTGATCTGACTCCGGCGATGCAGGCGATTGGCGAGCGGATCTTGCGCAGCACTGACGAGCGGTTTACCACCGAGACCACCCCGACGCTGGAGAAATGGTCCGTGTCAAAAGCGGCAGCCGACGAGGGGCGCAAGACCCTGACCAAGAGCCATCAGTTACGCAACTCGATCTGGTACCGGGCCGGGAAAGATGCTGTCAGGGTGGGGAGCCCTAAACCCTACGGGGCGATTCACCAGTTTGGCGGCAAGGCGGGGATCAAGGGGCGTGTGGTTCTCCCCGCCCGTCCCTTTCTCGGGGTGACCGAGGACGACAAAAGGGAGATCAGCGCGATCATCTCTGATCACCTCACGTCGGCGGTCAACGGATAGAGGCGGCCCATGGGGCGCCCGATGAGGTGATCGTCGATTGTGGACGATTTTAAAGGGTGTTTAAACGCGGTTCGACAACGAGGAGCGACCATGAAAAGCATTCACATTTTTAAACCCGGGCGACACACCGCCATGAACGGCAAGACCATCAACTTCAGCGAGGCCGATCTCAAGGCGTCGGCGGCAGCCTACGACCCGAAGCTGCACGAGGCGCCGCTGGTCATCGGCCACCCCCGCCAGGACCTCCCGGCCTACGGCTGGACCAAAGCGCTGAGCTTTTCCGAAGGGGGACTGCACGCCGACCCCGACCAGGTCAACGCCGCCTTCGAAGAGATGGTGGAAACGGGGATGTTCAAAAAGGTCTCGGCGAGCTTCTATCTTCCCAACGCCCCGGGTAACCCTGTCCCCGGCGTCTACTACCTGCGGCATGTCGGTTTTCTCGGTGCCCAGCCGCCGGCGATCAAGGGGCTGCGCCCCGTCGAGTTTGCCGCTGGCGACGAGGGAGCTGTCACCATCGAGTTCGGCGACTGGAGCGATCGCACCATCACCCGAGTGCTGCGTCGCCTCAAGAATTTCATGATTGAGAAGTTTGGCAAAGAAGACGCCGACAAGATGATCGACGAGTGGGATCTCGAAACCTTGACCGAAGAGGCGATGCGGCCCGAGCCGCCCGCTGTTGCCGCCAACCCCGAGTACTCAGAAAAGGAGACTGATGTGCTTACCAAAGAACAGATCGAAGCCAAGGAGCGGGAGCTTGCCGCCCGCGAGGAGAAGCTCAAGAAGGACAACGCCGCCTTTGCCGAGCGTGAGGCACAGCAGCGTCATGGGGTCAACCTAGCCTATGCCGAAGGGCTGGTCAAGGCGGGGAAGCT
>PKUF01000040.1 GCA_002869635.1 Desulfuromonas sp.
AGCAAGGCCAGCAAGGCCAGCAAGGCCAGCAAGGCCAGCAAGGCCAGCAAGGCCAGCAAGGCCAGCAAGGCCAGCAAGAGGATGAAAAAGCCGCGTTAGCAGCGGAGCCGGAAGAAGAGGGGGAGGCGCGGGATGAGGCGGCGGTCGCCAAGGCTGGGGAGTCGACTCAAGAGGAGGCAAAGAGCGTGCTGTCCCGCGACACCGAGCCAGCTTCAGAGGAAGAGAAACGGGCGATGCGGCAGTGGCTGCAGCGGATTCCCGACGATCCCGGCGGGCTGTTGCGGCGCAAGTTCCTTTATCAATATCGACAGCGAGGCGAACAACGGGAGACGGAACGACCATGGTAGGCAGACTCGGATATCTGGCGATCATCCTGATGCTCATCGTTCTGGCGGGGCAGAGCGTCTCCGCCGCGACCTTGCAGGCGGTGGCCGATCGCGATCGTCTGGCGCTGGGGGAGAGCCTCAACCTTGAGCTGCGGGTCAAGGGGAGCCTCGATGACGACCCCGACTTTTCAGTGCTCGAGGCAGACTGGGAAATTCTCAGTCGCAGCCAGAGCAGTCAGATCCAGCTCATCAACGGCTCAATGAGCCGCTCGGTTGTCTTCTCTCTGACCTTGATGCCGAAACAGCAGGGAGAGCTCCTCATCCCTCCCCTCTGTGCCGACGGAGTCTGCAGTACAGCGCTGCCGATCCGGGTCACGCCGCAGGCCCAGCGGTCAGCGGGCAGCAGTGATCCTCTGCGGCTCGAGGTCGAGGCGACCCCTCAGACCCTCTACAGTCAGCAGCAGCTTCTGGTCACCGTGCGCCTGCTGCATCGGGTTGATTTGCGGCAGGGGAGTCTGAGCGAGCCCCAGCCGCAAGGGGTCGATGCCGTGGTGCAGAAGCTCGGTGATGACCGCAATGGTGAGGTGCGGCGCGACGGTCTGCTCTACCAGATGATCGAGCGACGCTACGCCATCTTTCCGCAGCAAAGCGGATCGCTGCGTCTGCCGCCGCTGCAGTTTGACGGCGAGATCGCTAGCGTCCCGAGCCGCTTCGATCCCTTCGGCAGCCGGGGTGAGAGGGTGCGGCGCACCAGCGCACCGCTTGAGGTGACAGTTTTGCCCCCACCGGCAGGCGTTGGCGCCGACTGGCTTCCGGCAAGTTCTCTGCAACTCAGCGATGACTGGCAGAGCGGCGCGCCGCCTCTGGTGGTGGGGGAGCCGGCGACCCGCACCCTGACCGTGAGCGCCGAGGGGATTCCGGCGGCGCAGCTGCCAGAACTGACGTTGGCTCTCCCTGAAGGGTTCAAGAGTTACCCCGACCAGCCGGGGCGCAGTGACAGTCTCACCGCCACCGGGTTGCGCGGTACCCTGCAGCAGAAGGTGGCGCTGGTTCCGACCCAGCCGGGGCACTATCGCCTGCCAGCCATCGATCTGCGCTGGTGGGATGTGAAGGCCAACGTCTGGCGACAGGCGCATCTTGCGGCGGTGGATCTCGATGTCGCCGCCGCGCCTAACGCCGCCCCGGCAGCGACACCGCCGCCCGCAGTTTCGGCCCCTTCGGCATCAACTGCGCAGGCGCCAACCTCCGCCTCTTTCTGGCCTTGGCTCGCCTTGGGGCTGGGGCTCGGCTGGGTGACAACGCTGCTTCTGCTCTGGCGTCGGTGTTCGGTCTCGGTGACTCTGCCGCCCGAGGATGACGTTCAGGTCCTGCGGGAAAAGCAGGCACGGCGTGAGGCGCTCAAAGCGGTACAGAGCGGCGAGCCGCAGCAGGTGCGGCAGGCGTTGCAGCGCTGGAGCCGCACTCTCTACCCCGAGGTGGGAGAGGGGGCACTGAGTCGCCTAGCGGCCTCTGATCCGGCCTGGGCGAAGGCGCTGAACTGCTTGCAGCGCTCTCTTTACGGGCCGACATCGCAGGGGTGGGATGGTGCCGAGATCACGGCGCTGTTGCGGCAGAAAAAGAGCGTCGCTGCGGGAAAGGTAAACCATCAGGAGCGGTTGCCACCGCTCTACCCTGAGGATAAAGAGGCCTGACAAAAACGGGGGTGATGCCATAGGCATCACCCCCGTTTTTTGATGGGAACGTTGAAATCTCAGCTTGCTGCGAGGGTGGTGCCGACAACCGTGGTTATGGGAGTGGTCGGACGGCCGATGAGCTGGCAGAGGGTGTGGCTGTTGTCGTCGAGGGCCCCTTGTGCCGCGCCGCTGTCCGAGTCGGCGAGGAGCGCCGCCAGCGGTTCGGGGAGCCCGACCTCGACCAGGATGTTGCGGTACGCCTCCTCGGTGAGGTTGTTGTACTGAACCGAGGTCCCTGACTGGCAGGCGACTTCGGTCGCCAGTTCGCTGAGGGTGTAGGAGGAATCCCCGGCCAGCTCATAGGTTTTGCCGGAATGAAATTCCCCGGCGATAAGAACCGCAGCGGCCGCTTCGGCGTAGTCCTGTCGAGTTGCCGAGGCGATCCGCCCTTCACCGGCGGCACCGAGTAGAACCCCATGCTCTACCGCCTGAGGGATCGCCGCAGCGTAATTCTCACTGTACCAGCCGTTACGCAGCAGGGCAAAAGGGATCCCCGATTGGTGAATCGCCTCTTCAGTCTGGCGGTGCTCTTCAGCCAGGCCGAGGGGTGAGCGATCGGCGTGCAGGACGCTGGTGTAGACCAGCAGCTTGACATTGGTAGCAACTGCGGCGTCGATGACGTTGCGGTGCTGCTCAGCCCGCTGCCCGATTTCACTCGACGAGATCAACAGCAGCCGGTCGATATCGGAAAAAGTTTCCCGCAGCGTTTCGGGGCGACTGTAGTCGATCGCTCTGACTTCAACGCCACGCTCGGCAAGGTCCGCCGCCTTACTGACATCGCGGGCGCCGGCAACGATCCGGGATGCTGGAAGAGAGGAAAGAAGGGCCGTGACGACCTCGTGGCCAAGGTGGCCGCTGGCACCGGTAACAAAGATTTTTTCAGCCATGACATCCTCCATGGGTTTGATCGTGTAGTTTCCTGTGGAAACCAAGTCGCTTTTGGAAATATAGTAGCGATATGAGAGCTTGTTGGAAAGAAGGCACTTTGAAGTGCGCAGGTTTCCCGGAGGTGACCGCCTATGATGAACGTTCTTGCTCCTGATGTTTATGCCAAGAATTGTCCCAGTCGCATGGTGCTCGATCGTATCTCCAACAAGTGGTCGATGCTGATCCTCAATCGCCTGCAGGAAGAGACGGTGCGCTTCAACCAACTGCGTCGTGAGATTGATGGGATTTCGCAGAAGGTTCTTTCCCAGAGCCTGAAGCAGCTTGAGCGCGATGGTCTTGTTCGGCGCGAGGCTTTTCCAACGGTGCCGGTGACGGTAGAGTACTCCATCACCGACTTGGGGCAGACCCTCGCCGAGACCGTCCACCTTCTGACTCATTGGGCGGAGAAGAACTTTGACGCCGTGCTACAGGCGCAGCAAAGATATGATGCAAGTGGGGGGTAGAAGAACAAGAAGATAAGATGCTGTAAGCGGCATGCTCACGGTTGGGCATGCCGCTTTTTTAAAGGGATGCCGAGCCTCTCTCGCAGATCCCAGCGGCGGTGAGCCAGCCGAAGAAACCACACCCGGCGATGACAGCGACCATCGGCAGGGCGGTGCCGTTATGACAAAGGCCGACGATGGCGCCGGCGATGGCACCGAGAGAGTATTGAATCGTTCCGAGCATCGCCGAGGCGCTTCCAGCCATCTTCTTGAATGGTTCCATGGCGAGGGCGGTGATGTTGGGATAGAGCAGTCCGGTGAGGCTTTGGCCGAGAAAGAGCAGAATGATCTGCAGGGGAAAACCGCCGAAATCACTGGCCATGATACTCAGCAGCAGCGCTCCGATCACCGCATTGAGAGGGAAGACGACTGCGAGGATGCTCTGGGCGTTGAACCGTTGCAACAGGCGACGGTTGACCTGTGAGGCCCCGATCAGGCCAAAAGCGTTGGCGCCGAAGAAGAGGCCGAAATGCTGTGGAGTGATCTGGTTGAGTTCGATGAAGAAAAAAGGTGCGCCGGCGATGTAGGCAAAGGTGATTCCTGAAACCGAAGCGAGGGCGAGGGCATAGCGCAGATAGTTGCGACTGCGCAGCAGTGCGGTATAGTCACCCGCCTGACTTTTGAGACCGCGGTAACTACGCGCACTCTGCGGCAAGGTTTCGGGGAGGAACCGGGTCGTTGCAAAGAGAACAAGCAGGCCGAAGAGACCGAGATTGACGAAGATGCCGCGCCAACCGGTGAGGATGAGCAGCTGTCCTCCGGCCATCGGGGCGAGGATTGGTGCCGACCCCATCACCAACATGAGCAGAGAGAAGATTCGTGCTGCTTCGGTGGTGTCGTAGAGGTCGCGGACGATGGCACGGGTGATCACCATCCCAGCTCCGCCGCCAATCGCCATCACCACTCGCCAGAAAAGTAGCGCTGTGCCGCTCTCGGCCAGAGCACAGCCGAGGGTTGAGGCGATGTAGAGGGAAATGCCGATTTGAAGCGGCAGGCGGCGCCCCCAGCGGTCGGCCAGTGGTCCATAAACAAGTTGGCCCGCGGCTGAGCCGAAGAGAAAGGCAGAGATCGAGAGCTGTACCGTTCCCAAGGGGATATGCAGGTCGTGGGCAATCGCGGGGAAAGCCGGAAGGTACATGTCGATGGAGAGCGGGCCAAAAGCGGTAAGAGCACCGAGGAGCAGAACGATCTGGAGCAGGTTTTGCGGTGGTGGTGCAGCTTTTGGGGCTGAGGATGTTGCGGTGAACGAAGACATGAGAGGGGGGGCTCCCTTCTTTATAGTTGCACAATACAACTACAAGAGAAATTATTTCAAAAGGTTTTCGTAAGCACGGCGCAGCACGTTACGACAGGCCTCAAGGTCATTTTTATCAATTCCAGCCTGTGCTTGGACAAGAATTTCTTGTACCAATTCGGTCGCCTGGTCCATCAAGCTTTTTCCCTGCTCGGTCAGGTAGATCAGGCGTTCGCGGGAGTCATCAGGGCTTGGCAGCCGTACCAGCAACCGGCTTGTCTCAAGATTTGCCGCAAGACGGGCCATGGTTGTCTTGTCACGTGCGGTCTTCTCCGCCAGTGCCCCCTGAGGCAGCCCATTGTGGTCCCATACCTGGACAAGCAGCGAATATTGCTGCGCCGTGATCGGAATTCCCTGTTGAGAAAAAACCGCGTCAATGCGTCGTAGCAGGTTGCGGGAGAAACGGGTCGCCAGAAGTCCCAGCGACTTTTCAAGAATGTAAGACATCGACTCTCTCCTTTGGTTGTACTTTACAACTAAAAAAGGAGAAGCGTCAATCACTGTGTTGGCTCTCGACGAACGATTCTATTGGAGGGGACTGGGCAGGAGAACGGCGGAGAAAACAGGTGCCCGTCGAAACATTCCGACGGGCACCTGTTTTAGTGGGTTACTTACGTTGGATGCCAGCAGTGTCACTGTCGCCATCGAGCCATGCGGCGGCGGTGGCGTCGTTGACCGTAATATTGCCGGTGATCGAACCGTTCTGCAGGTAGTCGATCGAGTCAAAAAGGAGCTGCTTGGCATAGTAGCGGTTGTGGACATAGCCACCATGCTCATCAAGGAACAGCTTGTAGTTAAAGAGCGCCCCGGCGAGGTCGACGTCAGCGGTCACGGTCGGATCGAGATTGAGGCCGTCGCGCTGGAACTGGCCGCTGCTTCCGATGCTCAGGACGCCACTGGTATAGTTCTGGGTTGGGTCGGCCATCATCCCTTCGATAGCGCTCAGTGCTGCGAGATAACCGACCTTGGTCTCGGTCTCGAGCTTCTCCTTGCTCTTGAAGTAGTGACCGGCTGCTGGATCGTTGCTGTGGCAGTTGTAGCAAAGATCAGGCAGCCCGAGATCGGTGTTATCAGTGAAGGCTGAGTAGAGATGGCTATCGGTTCCTTCAGCCATGTGACAGGCGACGCAGGGACCGTTGCCTGAACCCTGAATAGCACCGGTCTGTTCAGCACTCAAGGTCTTGTAAGGGTAATCAGCCCAGTCGTAGTTGGGATCACCGAGTTGAGCATGCTTCGTTGCCGTGTAGGCGAGGCTGGCATCGAGGTGGTCAAAGTGGTAACCGATTTGACCGAAGAGGACACCTCCGGCCGGGAGGTAGTGCGAGGAGACGCGGGAAGTGATGGCGTTGATGCCGTCCTTGATATCTTCACCGCTGCGCTTGCCGGCGTGGCAGGCGAGGCAGAGGTTCGAGCCGTTGACCCCATCGATGACGGCATAGTCGTCACTGTCGACAGCGTGATAATGGGTGGTGATGGCACCAGGAGCACGAAGGTTGCCGGCGTTATCTTTGTGGCAGACCGTGCAGTAGATCACCTCGGGGGCGGGACCGCTGATCTCGCTGCCGGGCGCGGTGTAGTCTTCGCCGCTTTCATAGGCCTCAAAGAGCATGGTCGCGGCGGTGGCCGAGTGACAATCTTGGCATGCCGTGTTGGTCGGGGCACCGTGAGCGTCGGTAAAGGCTGCCGTCAGGTCGCCATGGCCCGAGGCGGCCCACTGGTTGTTGATGCTGTTGTCGGCCGAGTGAACATTGTGGCAGTCGCGGCAGGCGCGCTCGCTGGCCGGATCAATGTTGTAACCGGTCCCTTTACCATTATCAAAGTGGGTGTCAGTGATAATTTCACCCAGAGCGCCATAGGGGTTGGTCGCCGGGTCGTGATAGGCGGTTGCCGACTGGTGGCAATTGGTACAGGTGCGGTATTCGGCCGAGGCGGTTACCGTGCCGCTGCTATCCTCAAGGTCTTCAAGGAGCAGTTCCGTCGGGCTGTGAGGATTGTGACAGGTCCGGCACTGAACCGGTGAAGCGTCGCTGATCGCCGGATTGCCGTCAAGCGCATGCATGGTGTCACTGTCCCCCTGGATGGAGACAAAGAGCTTGCCCCCTTCGTCGGTATGGCATTTGGAACAGCGGGCGCGAACATCGCTGTCGCTCCCCTCAACATAGGTATGGTCGTTGATCGAGGCGGCGTGCGGCGAAGAGAGATACTCTTCGAGGATGGTGTCCGCCTCCGGATGATAGGTCAGGTGGTTCTCAGGGAGGGTGGAGTGGCAGCTGCCGCAGGCCTCAGGTCCCGGAGTCGGGGTCGGGATCGGACCGACACCGTAGTGTTCTCCACCGGCGCCATGGCAGTTTTCACATCCCATGGCAACGACATCTTCGCCCTTGATTTCTGAGAGCGTCGCGCTATCCCCTATCGGGTCATGGCACTCAGCACAGCCGTTCTCAAGCATATAGTCGTAGCCGTAGCTGGTGGCGTGGTTGACAACATGGATTCCGTCGAGATAAGCCGAGACCTCCTTAGAGCTCCAGGAGAAGCTTTCGTGGCAATCGATGCAGGCGGCACTGCCGGCATAGCGGTTGCCGGTGGTCGGATCCGTCCCGAGCTCGGGCGATGTGACGGAGGGGCCGTCACTGTTGCGGTTACTGCCGCAAGCGGCCAGCAGGGTGAGCAGCATAAGGCCTGCGACCCACTGCAAATGTTTCATCTTCATCGTTCAAAACCTCCTGATGGTGTTGGGCTGTTGGTGATGAGGGATCAGTGGCAGCGACGACAGGTTTTGCCGTCGCTGGCGCGGCGTAAATTGTTCTGGATTTTGTTCCAGTTGGCCGGATGTGGGTTAATCTTCAGGCCGGTGACCGCCCCGTGGCAGGTGAGACAGATGTCACCTTCGGGGTGGCAGGCCTGGCAAGTCGCGAGGTTTTTACGGGCTTCGCGACCATGTCGCGCCGACCAGTCGTGGCTCGGAAGGACACTGTCTGAGTGACAGCTGTCGCAGCTCGTCTCAGCAAAATCAGCATGCGATGCGGCGCCAACATTAAGACCGCTCCAGCCGCGACGATGCGAGTCGAGGGCAAGGTCGGCCGGCGCAAAGGCATTGTGACAATCGACGCAAAAGTCATTCTCGTGACAGCTGCTACAGAGCTGTGGGTCGGTCCGGGCGGCGAGGGGGTGACTGACCTGAAAGTCGCTGCGATGGACATTGACCATCGCGTTGCTGAAGCTTCCCTGTTCGTCAGCCGCACCGGAGGTGTGGCACTCGAGACAGTCGGACTGAGCGTGGCATGATGTACAGCTGGCATCACCGCTTTTGGCGAAGGAGCGATGGTTCAGCCCCCAGAGCGGGTCATGCGGCGGCGGGATGGGGATGGTGACACTCTCGACGAAACTGGTGTCGTGACAGCCCTGACAGGTTGTGAGAGGAGGGATGCTCTCGGACGCATCCTCGAGATGGCAGGTCGCACACGGTTCGTCGGGAATGACCTTGTTGTGAGTCTGGTGGTCGAACGTGAGGTTCGCAGCCCCTGCCGAACTTACCACAACGCAACAGAGTGCGAGGAAGGTTAGGCGAAGAGCAAAACGGGTCAGATATGGCATCGGTGCGTCTCCTTGCTCAGAAAGAAATGGTCAGGCGGACCCGGCCCTGGTAGTACTCGGCCCAGAGGTCACTTTCGATGCGCTCAACCTTTCCCTGCAGACTGATCGAGTCGCTCAGGTAAGAGGTGATGTCGATCCAGAGACGCTGGCTGGTGGTCTCATCCTCATCATCGAGGCGTCGTTCAAGAACGTCGATATGGGCTCCGAAGGCGGCTTCAAACTTGCGGTGAAAAAGGTAGGCGAGACGTGCTTTGACACCGTAAAGGTCCTGTCCCTCTTCGTCGTCGCGATAACTGCCGACGAGGTAGCCTGAGAACGAGCCGTTGCGCAGTTTCTCGATGCCCGATTCGATGACCTGAGCGTCGTCAAAATCATCATAAAATTCACGACTTAAACGGATAAAGGCGTTCAGGTCATTACGCAGGCGCAAGGTCGCTTCGAGGCTCGCCTCCTGATATTTGGCGGCGGCAAAGACCGAGTAGATGCTGGTGGCCGAAAAGACCGGGAGGGAATAGAGATATTCGCCCCGCAGGTTCCAGTCTCTCTCGCGGTGGTAGTTGACGCCGGCGAGGAAATAGGTTGTCTCCTCAGTCAGCCAGCTGTACTGAAGCTCACCGTAGAGGTTCAGAGCCCGACGATAGTCGTAGTCGAGATCGAATCCGAGCAGCTCCTGCCCCAGTTCACCATCTTCCCAGCGCTGCAGATAAGAGAGCGAGGTCTCGAAGGTCTCGCTCGGGGCATAGGTCGCTGCCAGGCCGCTAAGCCAGTCTTTACTGCTGTAGCCCTCGTAGTAGCTGACATCGCCTCCGCCATAAAGGGAGAGGCTGACGGGGTCGAGTCCGGCGTAGTCGAGCTTAATCCCGTCAAGAAGCGAAGCACCGGCAGCGGTGGTGATGAACTGTCGGCCGAAGCGCAGATCGAGTCGGTCGAAAGCATCCTTCTTGTCGAGATAGCCGTAGTAGAGACGGCTCTCAGGCTCGGTTTCGTTCTTCAGGTCGTCGGCCAAGCGTCCGTAGACCTGAAAGTCAACCCCGCCTGGGAGCTCCTTGGCGCTGAGGCGCAGATACTGATACGCTTCAACGGCGGTTTCCCCTTCAGGCGTATCGGACCACTCCAGCACCGTGCTGGAGTTGCCAAAAAGCGATGCCGGATAGGCTGACAACGGCAGCAAGAGGGGCAACAAAAGCGCGGCCATCCCTGCACGTTTCCAAAAATCCATAAAACCTCCATCCTTAATGAAAAAAGAAATTCTCGACGGCTGTTTGCGTGCTTTGTGCCAAAAAGAGAGTTGTTTAAATTCAAAGACATAGAAGCTATTAGGGGGTGCTAATTGCCTTATGCGGCAATTCGGATTGCCGCATCTGACGTTTCCGTGGTAAATTGTCGACTGTGACAGTCTGCATTCAAAAAGGATGGCATCCGTATGAGTCCTATCGACCCCAACCTCTTCTTTCGTGACGTGACCCTGACTCTTTGCAGCAGCCTCGATATCAACGTGGCGTTGCATCGTTGCTTGCTCTATCTGCGCAAGATTCTTCCTGCCGACACCATGGTGCTGGGATTGAGTGATCCCGAGGCCTGTACGCTGACCCATCTGGCTATCGTCACGGCCGCCGGACCCTCATCGTCATCCGGTGAGGTGATCGTCTTACCCCCCGAGGTCTCGAAGCTGATGGATGAGTGTATCCATGACAACGATCGACTGATTTCGGATACCCGTCTCGATCCTCTGACCGCGGCAGTCGCCCCTTTTGTTAAAAACCAGGGGTGCTCCGAGATCCTTCTCCCTTTACGGACCCGCGATGATCGTGTCGGCTATATGGTGTTGCAGGCCAAAGGTTTCAACCTCTACCGTGAAGAGCAGATGCGGTTGATGCAGACCATTCGTGAGCCGTTGACCATCGCCATGGCAAATGCCATGCGACATCAGGAGGTTCTCGAGCTTAAGGATCGACTCGCTGAGGACAACCGTGAATTGAAGAAAGAGCTCTCGCAACGGGTTGGCCACGAGGTTGTCGGGGCTCACGGGGGTCTCAAAGCGGTGATGGAGATGATTCAGAAAGTGGCGCCGCTACAGAGTAAGGTTCTGCTGCTTGGTGAGACCGGGACCGGTAAAGAGGTGGTCGCCAATGCCCTGCACCGTCTCTCTCCTCGTCGCGATGGCCCCTTTATCAAGGTCAATTGCGGGGCGATTCCCGAGACATTGATCGACAGTGAGTTGTTTGGCTATGAAAAGGGGGCGTTCAGTGGGGCCGACGCGAGAAAACGCGGCCGCTTTGAGCGTGCTGATGGGGGGACTCTTTTCCTCGACGAAATCGGTGAGCTTCCGCCGTCGGCTCAAGTTCGCCTGCTGCGGGTTCTGCAGACTCAGGAGATCGAACGGGTCGGAGCGACGCAGGCGATCTCGGTCGATATCCGGGTTGTCGCCGCCACTCACCGCAACCTTGAGAAGATGGTTTCAGAGGGGCTTTTTCGCGAAGATCTTTGGTTTCGCTTGAGTTCTTTCCCGGTCGTTATCCCACCACTGCGCCAGCGGCGCCAGGATATCCCCGAGATGATCCAGTATCTCTTGGATAAAAAAGCGAAAGAGTTGGGGCTCAGGAAGCCGCCGGAGATTGCTGCCGGGGCGGTCGAAATGCTTTGCGACTACCCTTGGCCGGGGAACGTGCGAGAGCTTGAAAATGTCGTCGAGAGGGCCTTGATCCAGAATATGGGCCGCTCCCTGACCCTCGACAGCTTCGCCCTTTCCCAGCATCCGAACGGTCCGTTGACGGCTCTTGATGACAGCTGTGGCTGCGTCTTCCCCTGCCTGACGCAAGGAGAGGACGAGGTGTCGCTTCAGCCATCCCCCTTTGAGGCGATCTCTCTCGATCAACTTGCTGAGCGCCATATCCGCCGGACCCTTGAGGCGACCTCAGGTAAGATTCATGGGCCGGGGGGCGCGGCGGAACTGCTCGGCGTCAATGCCAGCACCCTGCGAAACAGGATGAACAGGTTGGGAATCTCCTACGGGCGTAAATCGCGGAACACCACATCCTGAAACCCGTGATCAGACTGTCTCGGCGCGCCGGTGTGATTGACAGGACATCAGAGGCTGTTACAAAAGTGGAAGGGAGATTGATTTTTCACAAACCTGTAACAGTTGGAGGTGATTCGATGAGTGGTGAAGGCAGGTGTCCGGTGACAGGGAAAAGTCGTGGTTCGCTCGCCGGGGGAGGGACCGCCAATCGGGACTGGTGGCCGCAGCAGTTGAATCTTCGTCTGCTTCACCAGCATCCGGTTAACGCCAATCCGATGGGGGAGGGTTTTGACTACGCGACCGCCTTCAAAAATCTTGATCTGCAGGCGGTCAAGGATGACCTGTACGCTTTGATGACCGACTCACAGCCTTGGTGGCCAGCCGACTACGGGCATTATGGGGGACTCTTTATCCGCATGGCCTGGCACAGCGCCGGGACCTATCGCACAGCCGATGGGCGGGGAGGGGGTGGCACGGGGAGCCAACGTTTTGCGCCGCTGAACAGTTGGCCCGACAATGTCAACCTCGACAAAGCGCGACGACTCCTCTGGCCGATCAAGCAGAAGTACGGACGAAAGATCTCTTGGGCCGATCTGATGATCCTTGCCGGCAACTGTGCCCTCGAATCGATGGGAGTGAAGACCTTTGGCTTTGCCGGGGGGCGCGTCTATATCTGGGAGCCGGAAGATGATATCTACTGGGGGCGCGAAAAGGAGTGGCTGGCAACGAGCGATAAGCCCGATAGCCGCTATTCTGGTGAGCGGGATCTCGAGAAGCCTTTGGCGGCAGTGCAGATGGGCCTGATCTACGTTAACCCCGAAGGACCTGACGGAAACCCCGACCCGATCGCCTCAGGGCGAGATGTGCGCGAGACCTTTGGGCGCATGGCGATGAACGACGAAGAGACCGTGGCGCTGATCGCCGGGGGCCATACCTTCGGCAAGTGTCACGGCGCCGGCCCGGCGACCCATGTCGGGCCCGAACCGGAAGCGGCGCCGCTGGAAGAACAGGGGCTCGGCTGGAAGAGCCGTTTCGGCAGCGGCAAAGGGTCGGATGCGATCAGTAGCGGTATTGAGGGGGCTTGGAAGCCGAACCCGATCCGTTTCGATATGGGCTATCTCAAAGTGCTGTTTAAGTACGACTGGGAGTTGGTCAAGAGCCCGGCCGGCGCGCATCAGTGGCTGGCCAAGGACGTGACCG
>PKUF01000131.1 GCA_002869635.1 Desulfuromonas sp.
ATAGGCGATGGTTTTCTTGTGGACGTCCAAACCAACGTAGTAGATACTTTCCATGGAAGCCTCCTTGTGGGTCTGACTCGGGGCGATTTATTCGACCCCACCGCTCATTATGAGCTGTCCGCCACCTGGAGGCTTCCGCTTTCTTACTTATGCATCCAAACAGATTTATTTTTCAGCAATCGCCGCATACGACCAAAGCGACACGAAAAAATCCTCGACACCCGAATTCGCCCTACTCCCCTTCCAACCCAAAACAGAAGCGGCACCGAACTCATGTTCGGGGCCGCTTTCGTTTCAAGCATCACAAACCAGAAAAGTGCCTACCGCACCTCCTCAAAACACATCTCCACATGCTCCGCTGCTGGCGGCTTGCCCCAAAGATTGAAAAGAATCGTCGCGACAATCGACGCCGGCAGGGCAATCACCAGCGGGTCGACCGAGGCCCAGAGAGAACCTTCAGCGAGAGAATCAACCCCGAAGAGAGTCTTACAGAGGAGTAGCGGCTTCGACTCCTTGATGTGAATGAAAAAGAGCCAGAAGAAACTGACGGCGGTGCCACAGAAGAACCCGGCGAAAGCGGCGAGCTTGGTCATCCCCTTGAAATAGATCGCCCCGAAATACATCGGCAAGAAGGCGGCGGCGCAGATCCCGAAGAAGATCGCGGTTCCGCGGGCGATGATCGCCGTCCCCCCTTCGAAGAAGTTGGGGAGCCCCCAAGCGAGAAAGTAGCTGAGGATGATGGCGAAGAGGATGCCGATGCGGGTCAGCAACACCGGATTCCCCTTGCGACCAAGGGCCTGCTCGTAGATGTCACGCCCCAGCGAGGTTCCCATGGCGTGAAACTGGGAGCTCATGGTGCTCATCGCCGCCGAGAGGAGGGTGACCATGAAGAGGGCGGTGAACCACTGCGGCATGGCACTGCTGATGTAGAGGGGGATAATCTGGCCGACATCCTTACCGGCGGCGAGCAGAGCGATCTTACCGGCAGTCTCGGGGTTCTCAGAGAAGAAATAGACGTTGGAGAGCGGCCCGACGATAAAGGGGACGCCGACGGCGACGAGGATGAAGATACCACCGATAAGGACGGCGCGGTTGAGCTCACGGTTGCTCTTGACCGTCATAAAACGAACGATGAGTTGGGGCTGAGCGAGCACCCCGATGCCGACCCCGAGAATGATGGTCGTCACCACCACCAGCCAGTATTCCGACCCCATGGCGGGAAAGGCGGTCCAACCGGTGTGCCCTTTGGCGCCGAAGATCTTGACGGCGATCTCCTTCATCGAGGTGAGGCGCTCGTGGGCGTTGACCACCCCGCCGAGCTTGACGTAGGTCGCCACCAGCAGGATCAGCAGCCCTGAGAACATGATCGTTCCCTGAAAGGCGTCGGTGTACATCACCGCCTTGAGCCCCCCCATGATGACATAGACGGCAACGATCAGGGTGAGGAAGAAGAGGGCGACATCGTAGTTGATCACGAGGACCTGAGCGATAAACTTTGCCCCCCCCATCAGCACGACGCTGGCATAGAGCGGCATGGCGAGGAAGATCAGCAGCGCCACGCCCCCCTGCAGGCCGCGTGAGTCGAAGCGGCGGCCAAGAAACTCGGGGAAGGTGTGGGCATTAAGATTCAACCCCATCAGCCGGGTCCGCCGACCGAAAAAGACAAAGGCGATGAAGATCCCGATGATCAGGGTGAGAAAGGTCAGCCAGAGGACACTCATGCCAAAGACCGCGGCAGCGCCGCCAAAACCGATGATCGCCGAGGTGCTGACGAAGGTAGCGCCGTAAGACATCGCCATGACGAAGGGATGAATCTCGCGCCCGGCGAGCATATAGTCGGCGGCGCTGTTCGTCCCGCGATAGGCCTTAACGGTGAGAAAGGCGACGATCGCCAGATAGACCAGAACCACGCTGGCAAGAAACGGAATACTCACAACAGATCTCCTTTGATCGCCTAGAGCGACTCTTCGACGTGCTTCTCTTCGTCAATCCAGGCCTGACGCTGCTCGATTTCATCCTCTTTGAGCGCGCCCTGGTTCCAGTTCCTGACCCCATAGATCACGCACAACACGGTACTGAGCAGGGTCAGAGCAAACCCCAAGGGGACAGCGATCCCTTCCAATCCGAACATCGACAAACCTCCCGTGAACGATTTTTTCAATGGTGCGTGTTTTCACACAGAAACCACAAAACACGCAGGATACGATCTTTTACAGGCTTTTCGGCTTGGACTCCAATGGAAGTTTCTGCATAATATGTTCGATTTTACCGAACGATAAGGAGTCTCCCATGGAGCTGACCCAGCTCAGATCGTTTCTCGCCATCGTCCGCAGCGGCAACCTGACCCGCGCCGCCGAAGCGCGCCATTTGAGCCAGTCGGCCCTCTCGAGCCAGATCAAGGCGCTCGAGGAGTCCCTCGGGGTGACCCTCTTTGTGCGCAGCCGCCGTGGCATGCAGCTCAGCGATGGGGGAAAGCTGCTGCTGCCACAGATTCAGGAACTGCTCGAGGCGCAGGAGCGTCTGCAACGTAGCGCCCGCACCCTGCAACGCGGCATCACCGCCTCGGTCAGCATCGGACTCAACGCCGACCCGGCTTTTTTACGCATCAGCGCCCTCAACCAGCGCCTCGGTCTGCTGCATGGCGACCTCAACGTCATCTTTCACAGCAGCCGCACCGCCACCACACCGCAGCAGCTGCGGCACAGCCTGATCGACCTCGGCTTCTACTACGGTCCGCTCTTTGAGAGCGACGTCATCTCGCAGCGGGTCAGCGAAGTACGCATCGGCGTCGTCATCCCGACCCGCCTCACCCCGAAGCAGCCCCCCGACTGGCAAGAGCTTACCGCCCTGCCGTGGATCTGGGTCGATGATAAGTTCCCCTTCTTTACCGCGCTGCAAGAAAAACTGGGGCGGCTGAATGCCCCGCCGGCCCGCATCGTCACCGCCGCCAACGAACAGATCGTGCGCGAGCTGCTGCTGGCAGGGCAAGGGGTGGCGCTGGTGCGCGAGGATGAGGCGTTGGAACTGGAGAAACAGCAGGTGGTGACGATCTGGGAGCCGGGGTGGACGCGCATCCCCCTCAATCTGGGATGGCTCGAGAAGAGCGATACTCGGCGCGAGGTGGTGGCGGCGCGCGAGGCGATCCGTCATATCTGGAGCGAGGCGCCGCCTGAGGCGGGGAGTTTGGCGGATAAGGCCTGGGCATAAAAAAGGCCGGGAAGGAGGGCGGATATCCCTTCCCGGCAAGAACCGGCAGGAGGAGCCGGTGGGCAACGTGGGGATTCGGTCAGGCGGCGAGCTGTCGCGCCTCCGGGGTCTGGCGACCACGTTTGGACGCCTTGGTGATCGTCTCGGCGAGGTCGTCTTTGAGGCGGAAGAAGGCGATCATCTCTTGCAACTGCTCGCTTTGGCCCGAAAGTTCTTCAGCGGTGCTCGCCAACTCTTCAGTGGCGGAGGCGTTCTGCTGAATGACCCGATCGAGCTGCTGAATTGCATCGTTGATCTGCTCGGCTCCAGCATCCTGCTCTTGGCTGGCGGCGGCGATCTCCTGCACCAGCTCTGAGGTGCGGCGGATGCCGGGAAGCATGGCGATAAAAACCTCCCCCGCCCTCTCGGCAACGGCAACGCTGCCTTGGGAGAGCTGGTTGATCTCGGCCGCCGCCCGTTGGCTGCGCTCGGCGAGCTTGCGAACCTCGGCGGCGACCACGGCAAACCCCTTACCGTGTTCTCCGGCGCGGGCCGCTTCGATGGCGGCGTTCAAGGCGAGCAGGTTGGTCTGACGTGAGATCTCTTCGACGATGACGATCTTTTCGGCGATACTCCGCATGGCGGTCACAGACTGCGACACCGCCTCCCCACCCTCTTCGGCTTCAGCCGCCGCGGCCAAGGCGATCCGTTCGGTCTGGGTGGCGTTGTCGGAGCTCTGACGGATGGTGGCGGCCATCTCTTCCACCGAGGCCGAAGCCTCTTCGGCCGAAGAGGCCTGTTCTGTCGCCCCCTGACTCAACTGTTCAGCAGTCGCTGAGAGGGCGAGGCTGCCGGAGGTGACATTCTGGGCCGCCGCCATCACCTGACGGATGATGTCGTTGAGGACCGTGGTCATATTCTGCAGCGCCCGCCCGAGCTGATCCTTGTCGGAGGCGAGGGTCACCTCGGCGCTCAGATCCCCCTGACTGATCGCCTCAGCGAGGTCGGCCTGCCCCTGCAGGCCTTCAGCCATGGCATCGAGCGAAGTAGCGAGCTGGCCGATCTCATCCTTACGCCTCAGGTTAAGGCGGACGCGGAAATCTCCCAGCGCGATCTCTTCAGCCAGCGCCACCCCGGCGGCGAGAGGCCGGGAGATGCTACGGGAGAGGAAAATCCCCAGCACCAGCGCCAGCGCCACTCCGACCAGAGTCAGGGCCAGCATCTCTTCTTTCGCCGTCTCGGCAATGCGCCGGTTATCGGCGACGAATTTCTCCGCAAGGCGCAGCTTCGCGCTCATGATCGCATCGAGAATCTCCTGATAGTGGGCCGCCGCCTCTTTCACCGTGCTGTCGAGAAAGGCGGCCGCCTGATCTTCGGCGCCGCTGTCAATAGCGGCGCTAAACTGAGCGACCAACTTGCCGAAGGCAGTGCGCGCCGCGGCGTAGTCACGCGCCAGCTGCTCCCCTTCGGCCGTGAGCATGGTGGAGGCAATGACCTTTTCGCTCCCGTTGATGCGCTGGTGCAACGCTTCGAGCTCATCCCGCGCCTTCTGCCGCTCGCGGGCATCGTGGGCGAGGAGGTCTTCGTAGAGCAGGGAGCGGATGCGCTGGAAGTGGATGGAGGCGTCACCCAGCTGGGCGAGAGGGACGGTGATCTTCTCGTAGAGTTCCACATCCTGAGCGTCGAGCCGCTCAATCTGCAGTGAGCCGACCAGACCAACCGCAAAAGCGATAACGGCAACAACAAGAAATCCAGTGATCAGTTTGCCACCAATCTTCATCTTCTCCTCCTTCTCATGACATGGGGTTGCAACATTGGAACTCCCCCCCCTACTCGTAACGGAGCGCGTCAATCGGATTGAGGCGTGATGCTTTGCGGGCCGGGTAGAGACCAAAGACGATCCCCACCGCTGCGGTAAAAAGGACGGAACCGGCGACCACCGTGCTGCTCACCTTCACCGACGTCCCCATGAAGTAGCCGAGCAGTTCGGCGCTGCCGACCCCACCGAGAACCCCGAAGAGACCACCAATCAGGCTGAGGATCACCGCCTCAACCAGAAACTGCGAGAGGATGTCGCCGCGCCGTGCGCCGACCGCCATGCGGATGCCGATCTCGCGGGTCCGCTCGGTGACCGAAACGAGCATAATGTTCATGATTCCGATGCCACCGACGATGAGGGAGACTCCGGCGGTCGCCGAGAGCAACAGGGTCAGGGTACCGGTGATCTTGGTCGCCATCGAAATGATCTCGGGCTGGTCGTGAATATCAAAGTCGTCGTCAAAACTCTCGGCGAGGCGGTGCGAGCTGCGCAGCAGGTCGCGGATCTCTTCTTTGGCGCTCTCCATCGTCACCCCGTCGCGGGCGCTGGCGATGAGGGTGCGGATCGTCTTGCCATCACCGAGGCGGTAGAGGATGGTGGTGCTCGGAGCGAGGATGACATCATCCTGATCCGGCCCCATGGAGGACTGACCCTTGGCGGCGAGAACTCCAATGACGGTAAAGGGGACATTGCGGATACGGATCGGCGCCCCCACCGGGTTCTCACCGGGGAAGAGCTCATCGGCGACAGTCTTGCCGAGCACCGCCACCTTGGCCCGGCTCTTGAGATCGCGTTCGCTGAAGAAGTCGCCGCTATCAATCTTGTAGTTACGGATCGCCGGAAAGCTGATGTCGACCCCGTTGACCGTGGTGTTCCAGTTGGTTCGGCCGGCGATGACCTGCGCCTGGACCTGCACCTCGGGGGAGATCCCCTGCAACAGGGTCGCCTCGCGCTGCAGCAAGGTGAAGTCGCTCATGGTGAGGCTCTCTAAGCTGGCGCTGCCGCCACGCACATTGCCGCTCTGGCTGCTACCGGAGCGAATGATCAAGAGGTTGGTGCCGAGACCGGAGATCTCCTGCTCAATATCGGCCTGCGAACCGGAGCCGAGGCCGACCAGAGCGATCACCGCGCCGACCCCGATGATGATCCCGAGCATGGTGAGCAGGCTGCGCATGGTGTTGCGGGCGATGCTGCGCAGAGCAACGACGATGAGACGCTTGATATTCATGCAACCCCCTTCTGCCGAGCATCGAGCAAGGCAAGGTCATCGGCGGCAGAGCGTGGCACCGCCACCGGCCGGTCACTGCGGATCACCCCGTCGCGCACCTCGATGATACGACGGCAGTAGGCGGCAACCTCATCCTCATGGGTCACCAGAACCAGCGTGATTCCCTGCGCGTTGAGTTCCTGAAAGAGCGCCATCACCTCGATGGTGGTGCGGCTGTCGAGGTTCCCTGTCGGCTCATCAGCGAGGATCAGCGCCGGGTTGTTGACCAAGGCTCGGGCGATGGCGACGCGCTGTTGCTGGCCGCCCGAGAGCTGCGACGGTTCATGATCAAGCCGCTCCCCCAGACCGACCCGCTGCAGTGCCTTGATCGCCGCCTGCTGCGGATCGATGCCACGACCGCTGCGATCGTAGAGGAGCGGCAGAGCGACATTTTCAATGGCGCTGGTGCGGGCGAGCAGGTTGAACCCCTGAAAGACGAAACCGATGCGGCGGTTGCGAATCTCAGCCAACTTCTCGGGGGAAAGACCGTTCACCTCAACCCCTTCGAGGAGATACTCCCCCTTGCTCGGCTGATCGAGCCCGCCAAGGATGTTCATCAGAGTCGACTTCCCCGAGCCGGAGCTCCCCATGATGGCGACAAACTCACCCCGGTCAATCGCCAGTGAGATACCGCGCAGGGCCCGAACCTCGCTGTCGCCGAGGGTGAAGGTTTTATGAATGTCGCGCAGTGCGATGGTCGGCATAACGATCTCCCGCGCTACTTTCCGCCACCGGATGGGGGACGGGGGGGACGCATGAAGGAGAAGAGATTTTTCGAGCCGCTGCTGCTCGCGCTTGCGTTCTCGAGCCCGACGATGACCTGCATCCCCTCATGCAGTTTCTCACCGTTTACCGCTGTGACCAGACCGTCACTCTCACCCGGCTCGACCTCAACCGCCGCCGGAGCACCGAAGGTGTCAAAGGTATAGAGGTGACGACGGTCGTTGCTGCCGCCGCTGCCATCATCAAGGCTGAAGCGCAGGGCGGCGTTAGGGACAAGGAGCGCTTCGTCGAGGCGGGCAACCACGAAGTCGACGGTCGCCGTCATCCCCGGCAGCAGCTTGCCGTCGTCGTTCTCAGCCTTGACCAGCACCGTGTAGTTGACAACATTGGAGATGGTGGTCGGCTGCAGGCGAATCTGAGTCACCTCACCGTTGAACTTCTCCTCGGGCCAGGCCTGCACCGTGAAGCGCACCGGCTGCCCCTTGCGGATCAGGCCGATATCGCTCTCATCGACATTAACCTCGATCTGCATCTGCTTAAGATCGCGGGCCAGAATGAAGAGGGTCGGGGTATTGAGGCTGGCGGCGACGGTCTGCCCCGCCTCGACGCTGCGCTCGATCACCGTTCCGTCAATGGGGGAACGGATCACGGTGTAGTCGAGATTGGTCTGGGCCCGCAGCAGCGCCGCCTCGGCCGAGCTGAGCCCGGCCTTGGCGGTGGCGACAGCGGTGCGCGAGGGGGCGAACTCCTGAGCTGAGAGGTACCCTTTGACGTAAAGCGGCTGGTCGCGCTGCAGTGTCTCCTCAGCTTCGGCGAGGGTCGCTTTCGCTTTCTCGACACCCGCCTGTGCCTCACTCAGAGCAGCTTCATAGAGGGCGGCATCGATCCGGGCGAGAAGATCCCCCTTCTTTACCGTGCTGTTGTAATCGACCTTCAGATCCTCGATGGTGCCGGAGATCTGGGTCCCGACCTCGACGGTCTCGACGGCGGCCAAGGTTCCGGTGCTGGCGATCGTCTTCTCCAGCGTCCCCCGCGTCAGCGTCGCCGTTTTGAATTGCGGTGGCGTCGGCGCAGAGGAGCCAAAAGCGGCAAAAAGGAGTGCCGCGCCGGCGACCAGAACAATCGCGGCAAGCCAGATCCGTTTTTTGCGCAAGTGTCCGATCATCTTCAGTTGATCCTTTCCCAACGGGTCAATACCCCTTCGATCCCTTGGCGATTTCCGAGGGCATAGACCAGATTCATCGCCGTCGACAGCAGGCTGTAACGGCTGGCAATGACATCATAGCGGGCCGAGGCGTAGGTACTGCGTTGCTGCACCAACTCGACCAGGGTGGCCGCACCGACCCGATAGCGCTCGCTCATGGCGTCAAGCGCCTCCTGCGCCGCGGCCAACGCCGCATCAGCGGCACGGCTCTGCTGCCGCAGGGTGGCGTAGGCGAGGCGCGCCTCTTCGGCCTCGGTGGCAGCCTGCAACGCCTGCTGCTCCTGCTGCAGCGCCGCATCCTGCCGGGCAAGGGTGGCAAGCGCCACCGCATGCCGGGTCTGGTTGCGGTCAAAGAGGGGGATGCTCAGGCTTAATCCGACATCCGCCCCGAGGTTGTCATCAAACTGGCTGCCGACACTCCCCGCGCTGCGGCTGCTGTAGTCGCTCCCGACCCCCAGCGAGAGGTCGAGGGTCGGATAACTCCCGGCCTTCGCCTCGCGGATACGCGCAACCGCTGCGGCGCTGCTGGCGGCCAAAGCCTGAAGGTCGGGACGCTGGCTGACTGCGGCATCATCTTCAGGGAGCAGGTCAGCGAAGAGGCCGACCTCGGGGAGCTTCTCCGGCGGCACCGCCGTCAAGGCACTCTGGGGCGGCAGCTGCATCAATTTGAGCAGACTCAACAGGGCGACCCGCTCGCTCTGCTCGGCAGCGATCACACTCTTCCGGGCGTTGGCGACTTCGGCCTGCTGCTGCAGCTGATCGCTGCGCGGTCGTCTTCCCGCCTCAACCTGGGCGGAAATCTGCTCAAGCTGCGCCTCGTTTTGCTTCAATTGCTCACGTTGGACCTCACTGAGCCCCTGCGCAGTGAGAAGTTCGACATAGGCGGTGGTCACGTCGCGAATCAGACTCTGCTGCTGCCGCTGCTGATCATATTCAGCCGCCGCCAGCTCACTCTTGAGCGCCGCCAGCGCCGCCTCATCACCGTAGCCGCGAAAAAGATTGAGCGCCGCAGCAAGTCGTCCGGAAACGCTCTCGGCCGAATCTCCGGCAAGGTCACTCTGCTCCCCCGCCGCCAGAGTCAAGGCAAGAGAGGGGAGAAACGCGTCGCGCTGTGTCGCAAGGTTGGTATTGGCGCGACTTACGGCGTTGGTGCTGAGCGTCTGCTCCGTATTCTGCGCCAGCGCCACCGCGACAGCCTCAGTCAACGACAGAGGCTCCTTGGCCAGCGCCGCCAACGGTGTGGCAAGCAGCAGAAGGATCAGAAGAAGAGGGAGGGTTCTCACGCACCCCCCCCGGCCACCCGTAACGGCGGCTCCACCATCCGCCCATTCTCGGCCAGTTCGGCCATGGCCGGAAGGAGGCGATCGAACTCAAGCGGCTTGCTCACCCGCAGATCGAAACCGGCATCGGCCTCTTCAATCATCGACGACATGGCGATGACCGGGGTCTGGGGCGCGAGACTGCGGATGAACTGGAGCAGCAGGTTGCCGTTGATCCCCGGCATGAAGAGATCGGTCAAGACCAGGTCAAAGCTCTGACTCTGGAGCAGACGCACCGCCTCAAGCCCCCCGGAGACCAGCGTCACCTTCATCCCTTTCTTGCGAAAGAAGAGATCGAGCATGGTCCGGGTCAATTCGTCATCTTCAACAACCAGCAGGGAAAATTCGGCAAGAGTCATGGCAATGCTCCTTGGCTGAGGCTCACGTCCGTTCATCCGATAACGACGGTCTGCGTTCATTGCTCCCCTCCTGCTTCGGGTGCTACCCCGTCTTCACCACGCGGGCCGCCACCATGACGCGGCGGCGGAGAATCGGGGAAGGCGACCAAACGACCGTCAAGGTCGCGGCAGGTGGCGGCAACGCTCTCGCCATGAGGCAGGGTGACGGTGACACTGGCACCGGCTGCCGCCTCTTCGCAGGCGGTGTAGGCTTCGGGCGGGGGCGTCCGCTTGCCACTGCGCTCGGGAGGTTTGTCAGCAAACGCCGGCAGAGTTAGCGCCAGCAAGAGACCGGAGAGGAGAATGCAGAGATGTTGTTGATCGATTGTCATGACGCTCTTTCCTCGCGTTAGAGAGGGTGGCAACTGTGTGTTCGCTTCGTTGATCAAACGATAACGCGAATCGACAGAGCGTGCGGTTAAGTCTCTTGAAGGGGGGGTAAAGTTTTGTAAAGGAGGGAGAAGGCGCTTTACATTTTTTTACAGCGACAAAAAGGATGTGCCGTTACAATGAGATAGATTCAATCTCGGGGGTAGGTGATGAACAATACGATACTGGTTATTGACGACGATATTGAGCTGGGAGAACTGCTGCAGGACTATCTCGGAGCTGAAGGGTTCAGGGTCGATGTCGTCAGCGATGGCGAAAGTGGCGCCGAACAAGCCCTCTCGGGAAGCTACAGTCAAGTGGTCCTCGACGTGATGCTGCCGCGTCTTAACGGTTTCGACGTCCTGCGCCGTATCCGCCAAAGTTCGTCGGTGCCGGTAATCATGCTCACCGCCCGCGGTGACGACATCGACCGCATCGTTGGGCTTGAACTCGGGGCCGACGACTACCTGCCCAAACCGTTTAACCCGCGCGAACTTGTCGCCCGCATCCGCTCAATCCAACGTCGCACCGAAAGCCAACCGGCGGCACACATGCCGCAGGAACAGCTCGACGGCGGCGATCTCCATCTTGCTCGCGGCAGCCGTAGTGCCAGAATCAACGGCGTGGAGCTCTCCCTGACATCGGTGGAGTTCTCGCTGCTTGACGCCCTGCTCAGCCAGGCCGGCAAGGTGATGAGCCGTGAACAGTTGACCCATGACGTCCTCGGCCGCGATCTCTCCCCCTTCGACCGTAGTATCGACGTCCACATCAGCAGCCTGCGTAAAAAAATCGGCCCCTACAACGACGGCAGCGAACGAATCTGTACCGTCCGCGGGGTCGGCTACCAATACGCTCTTAAGAGGTCGGTATGAACCGACTGAAGCTGCGCAGAACCCTCTTTTTGAGGATATTTATTGTATTTTGGCTCGCCCTGACCCTGATCGGGGCCGTCGGGATCATCCTCGCTTTGACCACCGACCCCGGTGCCTCCGGACGCAAACGCCATGAGGAGAAGGTACGACAAGAAGGGCGAGAACTCATCGCCCTGTATCAAAAACAGGGGGATGAGGCCCTCGGCACTCGGCTCGAGGAGTTGGAAGAGAAGAGCGGATTTCCTGTCTATCTTGTCGAGAGGCACCACCCTTTGGGCCCCCTTCCATTTCCGGGCTGGGCCCGAACGCTGGCACGACAGTCTCATACCAGCGGACGCATGCAGTTCGCCGACACCCCCTACGGTTTTTGGGCCGCCATCCCCTATGAGGAAGATTTTGTCTACCTAAGAACCCTCAAACCGCCACACCCTCTGGAGCGGATCTTTGACCCCTACAGCCTTGGCCCCCGTCTGACTTTGACCTTTCTCATCACCGGGGTCGTCTGTTTCTTTCTCGCCCGCTCCCTGACCGCCTCTCTGGCCCAAGTCAGTCGTGCCACCCGCGAGCTCGCTGCCGGCCACCTTGACACCCGCGTCGGTGATGCGGTGCACGGCAGTGATGAGATCGCCACCCTCGGACAAGATTTTGACCGTATGGCGGAACGGATCGAGCAACTCGTCGCCAGCCAACGCACCTTGCTGCGCGACATCTCACACGAACTGCGCTCGCCCCTGACTCGCCTTGCCATCGCCCTTGAGCTGGCCCGTCAAAATGACGATGGGGAGCAGAACGCTCCCCATCTCAACCGCATCGGCCAGGAGGCTGAACGGCTCAACAATCTGATCGGTCAACTCACCACCCTTAATCTGCTTGAATCGGGAAGCAACCCGCTGGAATGCACCCTCTTCAACCTCTCCGAACGCCTTACCAACATTGTCGCCGATGCCAACTTTGAAGCACAAAACCGCCAGCGGCGCTGTGTTCTCAACAGCGAAGAGTCCAACCTGACGATCCATGGAGCCGAAGAGCTTCTGCATCAAGCATTTGAAAATGTGGTGCGCAACGCCGTGCGTCACACCGCCATCGACACTACCGTCGAGGTGGCGCTGAGGCACCGTGATGATGTAATCGAGCTGTGCATACGCGACCACGGGCCAGGAGTTGACGAGGGGCAGCTCAAGAAGATCTTCCTCCCCTTCTACCGCGCCGAGAGCGCCCGCGACCGCCTCAGCGGCGGCAGCGGCGTCGGTCTCGCCATTGCCGAGCGAGCGATCCGCCTGCA
>PKUF01000126.1 GCA_002869635.1 Desulfuromonas sp.
GAGAAAAGCACTGACTCCGATATCGACGGAGAGGCCACCCTTGATGCGTGAGACGATACGCCCTTCGACGACCGCCCCTTCTTCGAGGGCATTCCAAACCTTCTGACGATCTGCCTTCTCCTTGGAGAGGCTGATCAGGCCACTCTCGTTCTCGGTGCGCTCAAAGAGAACGTCGTACTCATCACCGACATTGATCTCTACATCACCCTTTTCATCCGCGAATTCGCTTAAAGGGATAACACCTTCGGATTTGTAGCCAACATCCACCACCACCGAATCAGGGTTGACTTGGACGATCGTGCCTTTGACGACATCACCGACGTTGAGCTCCTGCATACTCTCTTCGAAGAGCGCTTCGAAGCTCTGTTCCATCTCGCCGAAGTCCTTGTCATCATCTGCGAGATCGCTGTCATTCATCATGTTTCCGTTTTCCTTGTTTCCGAGCATGAAAGTTGTTACCCCCTGGGCGAATTTTTTCTGCCGATCCTCGGCAGTCCGGCCTAAGCAAGCGTAGACCATGGTTGGCGACCATAGCACACACCAAAAGAAAAAACAAAGAGTTATTTTTCCAACAAAATCGCGGTCAGTTGCGGCAAATTCAGCCCCTTTGACCGATACTTTCGACGCAGCCGATGATCTCTTCTATCACCCAGCGCGGAGTTGAAGCCCCAGCGGTAATCCCCACCGACGACACCCCGGAAAACCAGGATTTTTCGATCTGGGCCGCCGTCTCGACATGATGAGTCCGCGGCTGGATCTCCATGCAGATCTGGGCCAGACGGCCGGTATTGGCGCTATTGAAACCACCGATGACCAGCATCAAATCGACCTCGCGGGCGATTGCCCGCGCCTCATTCTGACGCACCACGGTGGCATTGCAGATGGTGTTAAAAACCCGGGTCTCGCTCCCTTTTTGCAGACAGACCTCTACCACCTCGTGCAGATTATCGAACGACTGAGTGGTCTGGGCAACGACGCCGAGACGGCTGCGGTTCGGAAGCTTTTCGGCCTGAGCTCTGTTCGCCACAACAAAGACTTCACTGCCGGCAGCATACGAAACGATGCTACGCACCTCGGGGTGCTCTTTTTCCCCCACCAAAACCACCACGTACCCTTCCTGCGCCAGCAAGGCGGCATACTCCTGAGCCTTCTTCACAAAAGGGCAAGTGGTATCGACGATATCAAGATGGCGCTCACCGATCGCCGCTAACTCCCCGGCGGTCACCCCGTGCGAACGGACGATCACCGCCCCGTTGTCGATATCCTCAACCTCATCGATGACCTCAACCCCTTTCTCCGCCAATCGGGCCACCAGCTGAGGCGAATGGATGATCGGTCCGAGTGAACAGATTTTCTCGTGCAAGTCGGCCGCTTCAAAGGCAAGCTGGGTCGCCCTTTTCACCCCGAAACAGAACCCCGCCTTCTGCGCCAGAATGATCTTCACTTCTCCCCCCCGCTCAAACCGCGGGAGCCATTGCGCCGCTGTTGCACGGTGATGAGCATCAGTGCCAGGACCTCATCGACCCCAAGAGCGGTGGCGTCAATCGTCACGGCATCCTCAGCCCGACTCAGCGGGGCATGCTCCCGGGCGCTGTCGGCAGCATCTCGCGTCTCAACCTCGGTGATGGTCTGCTGTAAATCGACCTCAAGACCTTTCTCCTTGAGCTCAAGCCAGCGCCGCCGCCCTCGCTCCGCCGCCGTCGCATCGAGAAAAAATTTCACCTGCGCCTCAGGGAAGACGACCGTCCCGATATCCCGCCCCTCAAGGACAACCCCCCCCTCTCTTCCGAGACGGCGCTGCTGCTCAAGCATCGCCTGACGCACTGCAAGATGAGCCGAGACCCTTGAGGTGCGCAGACTGTTCTCAGGAGTGCGGATCGCCTCACTTACATCCTCACCATCAAGCAACACCCGTTCATCACCTCCATCACGCTCAAAACGGATCGACAGGGAGGCGGCAAGCGATCCGAGCGCCGCTCCGTCATCGAGGTCAATGTTGTTGCGAGCCGCCGCCAACGCCACGCAGCGATACATCGCCCCGGTGTTGATCTGAAGATAGCCGAGATTCTCGGCGAGCGCCTTACTCAGTGTGCTTTTACCGGCCCCGGAGGGACCATCAATGGCGATAATCAGCTCACGCCCCACGTTTACGCCCCACGAACCTGATCGAGAAGCGACCAAAACGTCGGAAACGATGTCGCGGTGCAGCCCGTATCGTCAATCGTCACTGACCCTGTGGCCCGCAGTGCCGCGACAGCACAGCTCATGGCGATGCGGTGGTCGCCGAAAGAGACGACCGCCCCCCCATGAAGCGACTCCTTACCGACGATCACCATACCGTCTTCCGTACCCTCCACTGTCGCCCCGAGCTTGCTCAGTTCAGAGGTCATAGCAGCGATGCGGTCGGTCTCCTTGACCCGCAGCTCCTTGGCGTCGCGCAGGGTTGTTGTCCCCTCGGCCAACGCCGCGGCGACACTCACCACCGGAAACTCGTCGATCGCCCGGGGGACAACCTCACCCCCGATCTCGATGCCGCGCAGCCGACTGTGGCGCACCCGCAGGTCGGCCACCGGTTCACCGCTGAGCTCACGCTCGTTCTCCAACACGATATCCCCCCCCATAGCGCGAAGAATGTCGATGATCCCACTGCGGGTCGGATTGACCCCGACGTTGCGGATCAGCAGTTCCGAGCCGGGGGAGATCAGAGCCGCCACGAGAAAGAAGGCCGCCGAGGAGATATCACCGGGGACCTCGACCTTGCGCCCCTCAAGACTCGGGCGACCGGTGAGGGTCACGCCCCCGTCGAAGGGACGCAGGGTCGCTCCAAAGTAACCGAGCATCCGCTCACTGTGATCGCGGGAGAGGTGCGGCTCATGCACCGTCGTCTCACCATCGGCATAGAGTCCGGCGAGAAGAACCGCCGATTTGACCTGGGCGCTGGCGATCGGCGAAGTGTAGGTTGTCGGCAGGATTCCCCCACCCTGAATCGCCAGCGGCGCCAGATCGCCACCGCCCCGTCCCCAGATCCGTGCCCCCATCTGCGACAAGGGGGTCACCACCCGCTTCATTGGGCGTTTGCGCAGATAGCGGTCGCCGGTAAGGACCGAGAAGAAGCTCTGACCACTGAGCAGGCCGGTCATGAGTCGAATCGTCGTCCCCGAGTTGCCGCAGTCGATCACATCCCCCGGTTCCTGCAGACCGTCAAGGCCACGCCCGGCAATCTTCAGAACCCCGCCGGGGAGCTCCTCCACCTCGACCCCCATGGCGCGAAAGGCCGAAAGAGTGGCGTGATTATCCTCTCCGTGAAGGAAGCCGTGAACCTCGGTCGTCCCTGTCGCCAGAGAGCCGAGCATGATCGAGCGGTGGGAGATCGACTTATCACCGGGGACGGTGATCTCACCCTTGAGCCTCATGGCCGGAAAAACCTGTCTCTGTTCCATCTATCGCCTCATTGATCGGGTCAAACCTCTGCTAGAGGATCGCGTCGCGACTCTCTTTCGAGCGGAGGAAGAAGTCGTAAAGCTTGCTGCCATCCCCTTCGGCGATATCCTCGCGCAGCTCATTGAAGGTGGTGGCAAAACGCTCCATCATCTCGAGCAGCGCCTCGCGGTTGCTCTGGGCAATATCGCGCCACATGGTCGGGTCCGAGGAGGCGATACGGGTAAAGTCGCGAAACCCCCCGGCAGAATATTCAAGAATATTCTCTTCGTAGCGGTCGTAGGAGCTGACGCTATTGACCAGAGAGTAAGCGACCATGTGCGGCAGGTGGCTGATGGCGGCGAGGACCCGGTCATGCTTCTCCACGTCCATCTCCACCACCTCGCTCCCAGCGATCTGCCACATGCGGCGGATCGTCGCCAGTGCCACTCCGTCGGTCTTCTCCGTCGGTGTCAGAATGCAACGCCGTTTGTGGTAGAGGGTGGCAAAGGCCGCCTCGGCCCCACTCTTCTCCGTCCCGGCGATGGGATGTCCGGGAACGAAATGAACCCCCGGCGGCAAGAGCGGTTCAATGCCGCGAGCGACCTCGGCCTTGACACTGCCGCCATCGGTGAGGATCGCTCCCGGCTTCATCTTCGGCAGCAGCACCTTGGCGACCTCGGCCAGAGTCAGCACCGGGGTGGCGAGAAAGACCACGTCGGCCTCAGCCACCCCCGCCTCGGCGTCGCGGGTGATCCGGTCGACGACACCAAGTTCCAGCGCCTTTTCAAGGTTCGCCATCCCCCGACCGACCCCGACCACCTCGCCAACCTCGCCGGCCTCTTTCAACGCCAACGCCAGCGAGCCGCCGATCAGACCGACGCCGACCACGGCAAGGATAGGGATTAGCGGTTTTTTCTCTTGCTTAGAACTCATCATGAATAACCCGTTTACCGAAAGAAAAAGGGGCCGCTCAGCGGGCCCGGGGATAAGAGCCAAGAACCTTGAAGAGGTGGCAGCATTGACGCAGATCCTCCAGCGCCTCCTGCACCACCTTTTCAGCGATATGCCCCTCGATATCGAGAAAGAAGATATACTCCCAAGCCTTCTTCTTCAGCGGCCGACTCTCGATCTTGCTCAGGTTGATGTCGCGGCTGCTAAACGGCTCAAGCATCCGATGGAGGATCCCCGGCTCATCGCGAACACTGAACATGATCGAGGTCTTATCCTTCCCCCCCGGATCGGGGGTCTTCTTGCCGATGACGAGAAAGCGCGTGTAGTTGTGGGGGTTGTCCTCGATCTTCGGCTTGACCACCCGCAGACCGTAGAGGGCTGCCGCTGCCTCACTGGCGATCGCCGCTGCGCTCTCATCTTCGGCTGCCAGCTGCGCTGCCAAAGCGGTGCTCGCCACATCGACCAGCGGCACGTCGGGGAGGTTGGTCTCAAGCCAGTGCCGACACTGCCCGAGCGCCTGAGGATGAGAGATCACCTTCTTGACCCGGTCGAACTCGCCGGAGAGGGAGAGAAGATCATGGGAGATCTCGAGCAGGACCTCGGCGCTCACCTTGAGCTCCGACTCCATGAACATATCGAGGGTATGGGAGACCACCCCCTCGTTGGAGTTCTCTACCGGCACCACCCCGTAGTCGGCCCGCCCTCGCTCGACCTCCTCGAAAACACCGGTGATGCTCTTTTGCGGCACCAGCTGGGCCGAAAAGCCGAACTGGCGCATCGCCGCTACATGGGTAAAGGTCGCCTGCGGCCCGAGGAACGCGACCTTCATCGGCTGCTCGAGCGAGAGAGAGGCCGAGATAATCTCGCGATAGACCCGACGGATGGCATGGGTCGGGAACGGTCCGGGGTTCTGCTGCTCAAGTCGATCATAGATCGCCTTCTCGCGGCTCGGTACGTAGAACTGCTTCTGACTACCGCTCTTCGCCTTACCGACCTCGATCACCACCTCGGCCCGCTGATTGAGCAGTTCGAGAATCTGGTTGTCGAGGGAGTCGATCCGGTCTCGTAGATGTGTTAAATCTTGCGCCATCGATACACTCTCCTTCCCCCATAACTGCCTGTAAAAGCGGAGAATCTAGCCTAAACCCGGGCAAAAATCAACGTCAAAGGGGAAGAGGACCTCCCCCTTTGACATTCGGCATCAGTTTTTCGGCGGTTCCTGCAGCTTGGCGGCGACCCGCATCGCCGTATCCTCGATCAGGGCGATCGGATCGAAACCGGCACCGAGAATCGCGGTGCAGTGCGGGCAGGTCAGGACAAAACCGCGCCAGCCCCCCTCATCCCCCTTCTTAAGACGGATGGCGTCCGCGTCGAGTTCTTCAACCGGCTGATCACATTTGGGACAGATACGAAGTCCGTTCGGCATCTCTTCTTCCTCCTTGAAGTCTCAGATAGATCGTGGCCGGGAAAAAACCAGACCACGGCTGACAAGCGGGCTCACGTTGTACCATATTCGCCACGATTTCTCACCCCCAAAAGGGGAAAGTAAAGGCCGTCTAAAGGAAAAACGTCGTTGACGTCTTTTCGCACCGTCGCTAAACTGCCGGTCCGATCGCTATCAAGTTTGAAGGAGATTCACCCCCCCATGGCCATTTCATCAAAAATCCAGAACGCCCTCTCGAACTCTTCGTGGATTCGCAAGATGTTCGAAGAAGGAGCGCGCCTGCGCCAGATCCACGGCGCCGAGAACGTCTACGACTTCACCCTCGGCAACCCTTCCGTTGAACCTCCTGTCGCCCTGCATCAGGGATTGCGCCGCCTCGCCGAAGCACCCCCGACAGGGATGCACCAATACATGAACAACGCCGGCTACGACGAAACCCGCGCCGCCGTCGCCGAGGTTCTGGCCGAGCGGTCACAACAGCCGGTCGGCAAAGAGCATGTCATCATGACCTGCGGAGCCGGCGGCGCCCTGAATATCGCCCTTAAAACGATCCTCAACCCCGGCGATGAGGTGATCATCCTCACCCCCTTTTTCGTCGACTATAAATTCTACATCGACAACCACGGCGGAGTGAGCCGCGAAGTCCAGACCGAGGCCAACACCTTCCAGCTCGACCTTGCCGCCATTGAGGCGGCGATCAACGAACGAACCCGGGCCCTGATCCTCAACTCGCCCAACAACCCGACAGGGGCCGTCCACCCAGCCGAGAGCCTCAAAAAGCTCGGAGAGCTGCTCCGGCGCAAGCAAGAGCAATTCGGCCACACCCTCTACGTCATCTCAGACGAGCCCTACGCCCGCCTCAGCTACGACGTTGAGGTCCCCAACATCTTCACTTGTGTCCGCAACGCCATCATCGCCACCTCCTACAGCAAGGATCTGGCGCTGCCAGGCGAGCGGATCGGCTACCTCGCCGCCAACCCCCAGCTGGAAGAGGTCGAGCTCTTCATGGCCGGGGCGATCTTCTGCAACCGGGTCCTCGGCTTCGTCAACGCTCCGGCGCTGATGCAACGCCTGGTGACGCCGCTGCAACGGGCGAGCGTCGATCTCGACGCCTACCGCCGCAAACGCGACCTCCTCTATGATCGCCTCACCGCGCTCGGTTTTGAGATGGTCAAACCGCAAGGGGGATTCTATCTCTTCCCCCGCTCACCGCTCACCGACGACATCGCCTTTGTTCAGCTGGCACAGAAACACAACATCCTCCTCGTCCCCGGCAGCGGCTTCGGGGCGCCTGGCTACTTCCGTATCGCCTACTGCATCGACGAGGCGATCATCGAACGCAGCTTCCCGGCCTGGGAGGCGCTTGCCAACGAGGTCTTTACCGCGTGAGTGCAGAGAAGCGCTTTCTCACTCCGGCCGAGACGGTCCGGACCATCGTCGAGAACGGCCTGCGGGTCAGCACCCAGACCCGCAGTCGCACCTTTGTTTTGAGTCTGCTCGCCGGTTTCTACATCGCTTTTGGCGCCCAACTGGCAACAGTGGTGACTCAGGATGCAGCAGCGATCACCGGTCAGGGGATCGCCCGCTTCCTGGGCGGCAGCGTCTTCTCTCTCGGCCTGATGTTGGTGGTGATCTGCGGCGCTGAACTCTTCACCGGCAACAGCCTGCTGACCAAAGCGGTGCTGCAAAAACGCATCCCCCTGCAAAAGATGGCCGAGAATTGGGGGATCGTCCTTTGCGGCAACTTTATCGGTTCGCTCTTCTTCGCCTGGCTCATGCTCCACTCTGAACTCTGGCAAAACGGCCAGATTGCCGAACACGCCATCGCCATTGCCAGCGGCAAGTGCCGCCTCTCCTTCGACGTGGCGCTGGTGCGCGGCCTCCTCTGCAACTGGCTGGTCTGTCTGGCGGTCTTCATGGCGACCGCCGCCCGTGATATCGGCGGCAAGATCCTCGCCTGCTACGTTCCGATCATGGCGTTTGTCGCCAGCGGCTTCGAGCACTCGATCGCCAACATGTACTTCATCCCAACCGGCCTCTTTCTCGCACCGCAGCAAGGGGTGAACCCCGAAGGATTGAACTGGGCAAACTTCTTCTTCGGCAACCTGCTGCCGGTCACCCTCGGCAACATCCTCGGCGGCGTCATCTTCGTCGCCTTTGCCTATTGGTATATCCACCTGCAGGGACGTCCCGGCGACAACACCCCCCGCTAGGAATCGGTCATGGTGACGCCAAAGAAGCCTCTCCTCACCCCCGAACTCGCTCAGCGCCTGCAACGTGCCTTAAGCGCCGAGAGCGATGAACTCTTCGCCTTGGTACAGGAACCGCACCCCGAAGTACTGACGACGCTGTTAAAAAACCCCGCCTTTGAAGAGCCGCACCTGCTCGCCCTGCTTAAGCGCCGGGATTTGAACGAAGAGCTGCTGCGCGCCATCTACCAGTCCGAAGCGGGAAAAAGCCACAACGTTCGTCGTGCGCTGGCCCGCCACCCACTCACTCCAGGGCCGGTCGTCCTCGCCATCCTGCCCCACCTCTACCTCTTCGAGCTTCTCGACATCACCCTACTGCCGGGAATGACTCCCGATCAACGCTTTGCGGCCGAGCGCCAGATCATACAGCGCCTACCGACCACCGAGCTCGGCAACCGGATGGCTCTCGCCCGCCGCGCCGGCAGCACCATCGTCGGAGAACTCTTTAAGACAGGAGAACGACAGGTCTTCGAAATCTGCCTCACCAGCCCTCACCTCAAAGAGGTCGCGATTCTCCAATACCTCAACGGCCCCCGCGCCGATGCCGAGACCATTTCGCTCATCGCCCGCCATCCACGCTGGAAGAACCGCCCCAACCTGCGGCTTGCCATCCTTAAAAATCATCGCACCCCAAGCATCTGGTTTACCCTCTTTCTCCCACGTCTCAACGTCGGCGAAGTACGCAATCTCCTTATCTCCCGCCGTCTTACCCCGCCGCAACACCAGCTGGTCAAGGACGAACTCCGTCGTCGAGGCCTCGCCCGTTAAAAATCCGCTCACCCTTCCATGAACCGAAACTTATGGTATTTTTTCCTTGACATCCAACCCACATATGCGAAGAATGCAATATTTGAATTGCAGAATATTCAAGAAAGTATACATCAAGCACATGTCGCATTATTCACCCAAACAAAGGAGAAGATGGAGCATGAAGTCGACCGCACGTTTTTCCCTCCGTGTCGCCGCTCTGACCCTGCTGGTCGGAATGATCGCTCTTCCGGCCTTCGCCGGAAGTCACAAGAACCGCATCAAAGAGCCGATCAAGGAGCCTCAGGATGTCACTCGCCAATGCCTCAAATGCCACATGGACGAGGCCAAAGACTTCATGAAAAGTTCCCACTGGCGCTGGTCCCTCGAGCAGAAGATCGACGGCAAAACCGTCGAGATGGGCAAAGGAAACGCCCTGAACAACTACTGCACCTCAGTCGCCGGCAACGAGAAGTTCTGCTCCAAGTGTCACGCCGGTTACGGCATGACCGACTTCAAAACCTATGATTTCAACAACGCCGAAAACATCGACTGTCTGGTCTGTCACGACACCACCGGCAACTACGCCAAAGACACCAACACCGCCGGCTACCCCACCGCCCGCGCCATGGACCGTCTGCTGATGGTCGCTCAAAACGTCGGCAAACCGAATCGTGACAACTGCGGTCAGTGCCACTTCTTCGGCGGTGGCGGCGACGCGATCAAGCACGGCGATCTCGACTCCACCATGTCGTACCCGGACAAGAATCTCTACGTCCACATGGACCTTGAAGGGAACGACTTCTCTTGCATCGAGTGCCACCAGACCGAAGATCACATGATCACCGGCAACTCCCTCGGCGTTTCACCGGGCGGTAAGACTCACTTTGATTGCACCGAGTGCCACGAGAGCGATGTCCACCCCGAAAGCCGTCTTAACGCCCACGTCGACACCGTCGCCTGCCAGACCTGCCACATCCCGACCTTCGCTAAAGAGAAAGCAACCAAGGTTTGGTGGGACTGGTCGAAGGCTGGTGAAGAGCGCCAGTTCGACGAAAAGGACGAGCACGGCCATCACACCTATGTGAAGAAAAAGGGTGAGATGAAGTACGACATGAACATCGTGCCGACCTACAAGTGGTATAACGGCACCGGTGGCGCCTACCTGCGCGGCGCCAAGATCGACGAAGACGAAGTGGTCAAAATCGCCTATCCTCTTGGCGACATGAAGGACAACGATGCCAAGATCTACCCCTTCAAGGTCATGGCCGGCAAACAGATCTATGACACCAAGTACAAGAACCTGATCACCGCCAAGCTGGCCAACGAAGGTGGCTACTGGAAAGATTTCGATTGGGACAAAGCGGCCCGCCTCGGCAGCAAAGCGAGCGGCCTGCCTTACAGCGGCAAGTACGGCTTCGCCGAAACCATCATGTACTGGCGCATCAACCACATGGTCGCTCCTAAAGAGCAGGCTCTCAGTTGCCTCGACTGCCACGGCGACAACGGTCGCATGGACTGGAAAGAGCTCGGCTACAAAGGGGATCCGATGAGCAACCCCAAGTGGGCCCGTAGCAACTAATTTACGCGCTCTATCCATGGCACAACAGCAAAAGCGCCTCCGGCATCAGCCGGGGGCGCTTTTTGTTTGGGGATGTGAGGGATTGACGGATGAGAGCGATTTAGGTAGAAAGGGTGGGAGTTTAAAAAGGAGTGGGGGGATGAGGGGAAATCCGTAAGCCAGATATGAAAGCGGCAGGTCGCGCCACAGGTGCGATCTGCCGCTTTTTGCTTTTCAGCAACGCTCTCGCCATGCGCTCTCTTAATCGGGATATCATTTAACCGATCTTGGCAAACCAAACCTATTTTCACAAAGCAATACAGACACTTAAAAGGGTTTTAAGCGTCTGAAAGCAATTTCCATACCAGGCCTGCTCGCCTGTATAATACCTGTTAGGCTTTTAAATATATGCAAAATAATCATGAAACAGGTATGTTGGTTCTTGGTATTGTAGGTTTCTTGCTATTTTATGCGCCATTCATTCTTTATCCACAGATATACTTTATTTATAAATTAATCAAGAAGGTCAGGCATGAAAAGCTGAATAAAAACATAAACATTAAGAAAATAATCTTATATTATTTGGTTGTTTGTCTAATCGTAATTGCAACAGCAATTCTGTATGCTTTTATATTTATTGATGACCCTCCATTTATACTAAAATTACTCTTTTACATATTTGTTCTGCCCTTCTATATGGTCGTTATTTCTTTCTTTGCTGGTATGGGCAAAGCGTTCGAAGCAGGTTTTAGTGCAAGACGCTTTCTTGAGACATTAGATTCAATTCAAGCCGAAAAAAATCAGCCTAACCCTAAAATGAAGGCGGACGATTGAAACGGCCGTGGTTCACGAAAAATGTCTACAAGTTCAATAGTCTTGCCGTCGCCGCTTATTTTTGACCGTTATGTTCTTAAATAAATAATGATAAAAAAAAGAAGACATCACTATGTGTGGCGACACTACTTAAGGCCGTGGGCTACAAGTGAAAAGATATGGTGTCTTCGCGAAGGGAAAATATTCAACTCAAACCTTATGGGGGTAGCTCAGGAACGAGATTTTTACAAAATAAAAAAACTCACAAATGACGAATTGGAATTTGTACGGAAACTTATAAAAAGTCCGTATTCTAAAGAAGATGCAGAATTAAATGAGGGTTGGTTGAAAATGTTTCAAATGCCATTTGAATTAGAAGGTGCATTTAAAAAAAACCAACCAAATAACGACAAAATCAACGATTTAATCAATACTCAAATACACAATTTTGAAGAAGATTTTCATTCACAAATAGAATCAGAAGGCATTGCACATTTAGATGCATTGTTATCTAGAGACACTTCTTTTTATGATGAAACAAAAAACAGAATGAGTTTTTTGTTTTTCATATCATTGCAATATTTAAGAACCAAAAAAATTCAAAAAAATGTTGGTAATTCTGTCGCAAGCATTTGTCCTATAAACTTTGAGAATATTTGGCCTGTCCTAAGGCACGTTTATGCAACGCAAATTGCAAAATCTATTTACATGCAGAAGGACAAATATAGATTAATTTTATTAATAAACCAGACTGGTGCACCATTGATAACTTGCGACCAGCCAATTATTAATACCTATGCAGTCGAAAGTGGCATTACTGAAGAAGTTGATAAGTTGGAATTTTACTACCCACTATCTAAAGATCTTGCAATCCTCGTTACAGAAGAAATTAAATATTCTAAATCAAAATCGTATTTTCTAAATTTTGAAGATGTTGTCAATTACAATAAAGCAATAAAGACTTGCTCGAACGAACAAATTTTTTCTAGTTGTCGGGAGAGCCTAGAGTATTTCTGCCTATAAAACCCGAACATAACAAGCAAATGAAGCGGATGGAAAATAGCTGGGTGCTCCCCAAAAAACAAAATCAAATTGCGGTAGTAGGCCGAACCTTCGCGTCGCCACCGCTTATCGCGAACCGTTGAGGATGTAGATAAACCCCAAAAACTACTCATTTTTTGGTAAAATCATCGTGATTTTTCGCACCGACAGAAAGGTCACGAGATGCCCCGATTTA
>PKUF01000075.1 GCA_002869635.1 Desulfuromonas sp.
CCACCGAACAAACCGATCTTACCACCACGAGCGTAAGGAGCGAGGAGGTCAACGACCTTGATCCCCGTCTCAAAAGCCTGAACTTCAACCGACTGCTCGGTGAACTCAGGCGTCGGACGGTGGATACCCCACTCAAGCTCAGCACCGACAGGGCCCATCTCGTCGACCGGCTCGCCGATGACGTTGAGGATGCGGCCGAGGGTCTTACGACCAACCGGCATAACGATCTGCTTTTCGGTGTCGAGTACGTCCTGACCGCGAACCAGGCCGTCGGTCGAATCCATCGCGATGGCGCGGACGGTGTTCTCACCAAGGTGCTGAGCAACCTCGACGACCAGATTCCACTCTGCATCACCGAGAGAGGGGTTGGTGATTTTAAGTGCATTATAAATTTCAGGAAGCTTGCCTGCTTCGAACTCCACATCGACAACAGGGCCGATGACCTGTGTAATCTTACCTTTATTCATGATGAACAGTTCCTCCTTTGTCCCACCTGCAGAAGGTGCGATACGTTGTTCGTAGGTTACTTGATCGATTCAGCGCCGGAGATGATCTCCATCAGCTCTTTCGTGATTGCGGCCTGCCGTGCCCGGTTGTACTGCAGGGTCAGCTTGCCGATCATCTCCGAGGCGTTCTTGCTGGCGCTGTCCATCGCGCTCATTCGCGATCCGTGCTCAGAAGCGACGGACTCGAGCAGGCCACGGAAGATCTGAACTTCAACGTGCTTCGGCAGAATCTGCTCAAGAACCTCACCACGGCTCGGTTCATAGAGGTACTCTGCCACATGAACGCCCTCTTCGACCTCTTTCGGAACGATCGGGAGGAGCTTGTCAAAAGTGATATCCTGAGAAATCGCACTGCGGAAGGCATTAAACACCAGATAAACCGCGTCGTACTTGTTCTCATTGTAACCGTCAATGATCTCCTGGCCAATGAGAGATGCCGTACTATAGCTGATGCTTCCGGTGATATCTTCGTAGACCTTGCTGATGTTCATGCCAGGGCGGCTTTTGAGCAAGTCGCGCCCTTTGCGGCCGATGATCATCAAGTCATAGCCTTCGTATCCCTCTTCATTTGCTCGGATGAAACGCTCGGTGGCTTTACTGATGTTACCGTTAAAGCCTCCGCACAAACCGCGGTCTGCGGTCAGCAGAACCACCAAAGCACGTCCCTTACCGCGCTCCATCAGGAGCGGATGGGCGTCAGCCTCCTCACGCAAGGCGAGGCTGGAGAGGACGTCCATCATCTTGGCGGCATAAGGACGGGCTGCGACCACCGCATCCTGCGCCCGGCGCAGTTTGGCGGCCGAGACCATCTTCATGGCCTTGGTAATCTGCTGGGTATTTTTAACCGAGCCGATTCGTTTTTTTATGTCCTTCAGACTTGGCATCTGTCCAACCCTTCGATGTGCTCCGTTTTACGCTGCGAACTGGCCTTTAAACTCGTCAAGGGCCGACTTGATGCGCCCTTCGAGATCGGCATCAATCGCCTTCTTGTCGCGCAGATCACTCAAGAGCTGAGTGTGACGGCTCTCAAGGAAGGAGAGCAGTTCCGCTTCGTAGCGACCAACGGCGGTGACGTCAAGATCATCAACATAGCCGTTGTTGGCGGCGTAGATGACAAAGACCTGCTTCTCAACCGGCATCGGCTGATACTGACCCTGCTTGAGGATCTCGACCAAACGAGCGCCGCGGTTGAGCTGGCGCTGGGTCGCGGCGTCAAGGTCAGAACCGAACTGAGCAAAGGCCGCCATCTCACGATACTGGGCCAACGCCAGACGCAGAGTACCAGCGACCTGCTTCATCGCTTTAACCTGAGCGCTACCACCGACTCGGGAGACCGAGAGGCCGACGTTGATCGCAGGACGAACACCGGAGTAGAAGAGGTCGGTTTCAAGAAAGATCTGACCGTCGGTGATCGAGATAACGTTGGTAGGGATGTAGGCCGAAACGTCACCCGCCTGAGTCTCGATGATCGGCAGCGCCGTGAGGGAACCGGCTCCGAGCTCGTCGTTAAGCTTCGCCGCACGCTCGAGAAGGCGGCTATGGAGGTAGAAGACGTCACCAGGATATGCTTCACGTCCCGGCGGACGACGAAGCAGCAGCGAGAGCTGGCGATAGGCAACAGCCTGCTTGGAGAGATCATCATAAATGATCAGGGCATGCTTGCCGCTGTCGCGGAAGAACTCACCCATGGTCACCCCGGTGTAAGGGGCGATGAACTGGAGAGGCGCCGGGTCAGAAGCGGTCGCAGCAACAACGATGGTGTAATCCATGGCGCCGTGCTGCTTGAGCTTATCGACAACCTGAGCCACCGTCGAACGCTTCTGGCCGATAGCGACGTAGATACAGACGACCCCATTCCCCTTCTGGTTGATAATGGTGTCGATAGCAACGGCCGTCTTACCGGTCTGGCGGTCACCGATGATCAACTCACGCTGACCGCGGCCGATGGGGACCATGGCGTCGATCGCCTTGAGACCGGTCTGCATCGGCTCGTGAACCGACTTACGGGCAACGATGCCGGGGGCCTTGATTTCGACCTGGCGGAAATCGTTTGATTCGATCTCACCTTTGCCGTCGATGGCGATCCCGATACCGTTGACGACGCGACCAACCAGCCCTTCGCCAACAGGAACCTGAACAATACGCTCGGTTCTTTTGACGGTGTCGCCCTCTTTGATGTGCTCGGCGTCACCAAGGATCGCCGCACCGACGTTGTCTTCCTCAAGGTTGAGGGTCATCCCCATGACGCCGCCGGGGAACTCAAGGAGCTCTCCCGCCATCGCCTTGTCGAGACCGTGGATACGGGCGATACCGTCACCCACCGAGATGATGGTACCGGTTTCGCTGACTTCGACCTCACGGCCGAAATTCTCAATCTGCTTGCGGATGATCGCGCTGATTTCTTCTGCTCTGATTTCCATTGACCTTCTCACCCCTTTTTTAAGGTATCTTCAATCCTGTTAAGCTGTGTCTTCAGGCTTCCGTCATAAACCTTGCCACCGATCGCGACCTTGATGCCGCCGATCAGCGCCGGGTCAATCACCAGCTCCAACTCTACTTTCTTGCCGGTATTCTTTTCGAGTCCGGCACGAATTTCCTGCTGCTGCTCCGCGTTGAGTTCCGCGGCCCCCGTAACGGTGGCCCGCAGGACACCGGAAAGGTCATCAGCCAGCCCGCGAAAATCACCTTCAATCAGGTTCAGATACTTGAGCCGGTCTTTGACAAGAAGAAGTCCAAGAAATTTGCGCATCCCCGCCGAAAGATCGAGAGCCGACGAGAGGTCCTCGAGAATCGCGGTTTTTTTGCGCATGTCGAAGGTGGGACTCTCCAAAAGAAGACGAAGCGTCTTCTCCTGAGCAAAGGCAGCACCGACCTGGGCAAGCTCCTGCCCATAACGGTCGATCATGCTCTCCTCCGCACCGATCCGCACCAGAGCCTTGGCGTAGCGCCGTGAAATCGCACTGATACTCAATGTAATTCTCCCACCTTGTTCATGTATTCACCGACGAGACGGGCATGGTCATCTGCCGTGGTGTTCTCCTTAAGGAGACCTTCGGCGATGACAATCGCCATCTTGGACGCCTCGCGGCGCAACTCCACGCGGGCCCGGGCAATCTCCTGTTCCGCAGAACTTTCGGCTTCGCGACGCACCTTTTCGGCCATATCACGCGCGTTGGCGAGAATTCTTTCTTTCTCAAGCTCGCCCTCACGACGGATCTCGGCGTAAACCTCCTCGATCTCTTTGGCCGCATCGGCAAGTTTGCGATCATATTCAGCAAACTTCGCTTCTGCTTCGTCTTTCGCCTTCTGCGCGGCTTCAAGGGCTTTAGCAACCCCTTCACGCCGTCCGGCCAGACCGTTTCTGATCGGTTTGGTCACGAAGTACGCGAGAATGCCAAAGGTCACGGCAAAGTTAAAACAGCGATAAAGGAAATCTTTGAGCAGTGCGCCGCTATCGGCATGATGCCCTTCACCACCTCCAGAGGCATAAGCCACCGTCGCCGTCAACGCCAGCAGAGCCAACGCACCAACGATTTTACGCATCGTACTGTTCATCGTCATTTCAGCTCCCTGCCAAGGACGCGGGACGCAATCTGCGACGCCAGCGCATCGGTTTCGGCCTTGAGCGCTTCTCGGGCGGTCTCCGCCTCGGCAGCAACCTGACCCTTAATCCCCTGCAGATGCCGGGATGCTTCCTCCTGAGCAGCCCCCAGGATCGTCCCTTCCTCCTGAAGTGCCGCCTTGCGAAGGTTGGCTCGCTCCTCACTGCCTCGCGCCCGAGCCTCCTGCAGCTGCTCCTGATAACGGCTCATCTTCTCGTTGATCTGACCCTCCAGTTCCTGCGCTCGGTCGTGCCCGCCACTCACCGTCTCCTCACGCCGCTTCATCACTTCACGCAACGGCTTATAGAGGATAACGTTGAGGACGGCCAGCAACACGAAGAAGTTCGCAAACTGGATCCAGATCGTCCAATTGAGTTCGATCACTACTGCACCTCGCTGTTTTTACTGGGCTTTTTCCTACCTACGTATACAGTATACAGTTGTCTTAGGACGTAAAAAAGTCTTGCCGGGTGGCAAAACAACGCATAGCTATCATAATCGTCGGTTTTTTGTCAAGGCTCTTTTCCGTAGACACCACCTTAACAACAGAAGAAAACTTGCCGACATTACGTCTTTTTTATCTCTTTTTTTGTTTTTACCTTTTGTCTACTCGTCGAGACTGGTGAGGTTTTCCGAGATCGGTTTGGTCATGCTGATCTGGCTATTCATAACAACCCCCTCTTCAACCACCAGAACCGGTGTCTCAATATCTCCTTCAATCTGTGCTGGATTTCTCAGTTCAACTTTCCCAACCGCCTTGATATTCCCTTTAAATTTCCCGCTAAGAATCAATGATCCAACATTCACTTCTGCCTGAATATCGGCCGTTTCACCAACAATCAGGGTGTCTCTTGAAACAATTTCGCCGCGAAAGTGGCCATCCATACGGACAATCTCGTCGAAGGTTAATTTCCCCTCGAAGCTGCTTCCCGGACCGAGAAAAGCCTTTATCTCCCTCTTTTCAAGGGGCGTCTCTTTTTTCATTTGCTTGGTTTCCTTTTTTGAAAACATGCTGTGTCACTCCTGCTCAAGGTCGGTCAGACCGACACGCCCAACAACTCGACGAGACGCTCGAGATCGTCTGCCGAATGGTAGCTTATTTCTATCTTCCCGCCCTTCCCTTTCGGCAGGACTTTGACCATCGTCCCCAAACTTCGTTTCAGTTCCGATGCAAGATGCACCAGTTCGGGATCTTGCGGCGCTGTTTTGCGCCCCGTGCTTCGCACCGGAGCGTCAAAATTTTTTATTTTTTTGACCAGAGCTTCGGTCTCGCGCACAGACAGTCTCTTCTGACAGACCTGATCCCTTGCCTCAAGAATATCCTCTTCAAGATCGAGAGAGAGAAGAGCCCGTGCGTGTCCCATACTCAGACGGGTATCGGTCACGTCATCCTGAACTGTTTGCGGCAGGCGCAACAGGCGCAAACTGTTGGCAACCGTCGAACGATCTTTCCCCACCCGCTTGGCAACTTCGTCCTGTGAGAGGTCAAATCCGCCCATCAGGCTCTGGTAAGCCTGGGCCTCTTCAATCGGATTGAGATCCTCACGCTGAATATTTTCGATCAGCGCCATCTCCATCGCCCAGTCTTCGCTAACATCCTGGATGACTACCGGCACTTCACGCAATCCAGCCTTCTGTGAAGCCCGCCAGCGCCTCTCACCGGCGATGATCTGATAGTGATCTCCCTGAGCGCGAACCACCAAGGGTTGTATAACCCCTTTCTCTCGAATCGAATCTGCAAGCTCTTTCAGCTTGGCATCATCGAAAGTTTTGCGTGGCTGCTGACTGTGAGGCTTAAGATCCTCTATCGGACAGAGAAAGTATTTATCGTTCGAACTCGGGGTGGCCGAACTGATCAGAGCACCGATCCCCTTTCCCAGTGCGGGTCGTTTTGCTGCCATCCTTATCCCTCACTCTGAATGATTTCTTTTGCCAGCTCAAGATAAGCCGCCGCTCCTCGTGAGCTTATATCGTAAAGGAGCACGGGCAGACCGTGGCTCGGTGCCTCAGAAAGACGGACATTCCGAGGAATCACCACCTCAAAAACCTGCTCTTCAAAATGGCTTCGAATCTCTTCGCTCACCTGATGTGACAGATTATTACGGCTATCGAACATAGTCAGAAGTATCCCCTTCAGCTTGAGTCCCTGATTCAACTCTTTCTGAATCAACTGCAGGGTGTTCATCAGTTGCGTCATCCCTTCCATGGCGTAATACTCGCACTGTAGAGGGACAAGAACCGAATCGGCGGCGGTCAATGCGTTTACGGTGAGCAATCCGAGGGACGGGGGGCAATCGATTATGATAAAGTCATAATCCTGACGCAGCGGATCAAGGACGGCCTGCAGCTTTTTTTCCCGTGCCAAAGCTGTGACCAGTTCGATCTCGGCCCCGATAAGATTGGTGTTGGCGGGAATGACATGGAGGTTCGGCATATCGGTGCTGATCCGCGTCTCGGCCCCACTCGCTTCACCGAGCAGGGCATTATAGATCGTTAGATCACACTTATCTTTATCGATCCCAAGACCGCTCCCAGCATTCCCCTGCGGATCCATATCAACGAGCAAGGTCTTTTTCTCAGCCGCCGCCATCGACGCTGCAAGGTTGACAGAGGTCGTCGTCTTACCGACCCCCCCTTTCTGATTTGCCACGACGATAATGTGCGCCATATATATTACTCCTCCCCCGATTTGGGACCGGCAGAATACCATAAACGACGAAACAAAGGAAAGTCGGTTCTTTAGGCCTTCTTCAAGGTGATAAGAACCCGTAAACTTTTTGACTCTGGCAGTCTCAGAGACTCGGTTTTTTCAAGCCCGACCCCCCAACCGTCAAGCCTTCTTCGCACCTCGTTCAGTTCTCGCTCGCCCTCGCTTCCTTTCATGGCAACCAGTTCCCCCCCTGGTTTCAACCAAGGTGTCGCCATGGAAATAAACGTTTCGAGAGAACTGAAAGCGCGACTGACCACGAGATCTGCTTTCCCTCGCCATAAATCTGACAGCCCAACCACTTCCGCCCGACCGTGTAGAGGGGTCAATCCCTTAAGAGAAAGCATTCTGCCAATATGCTTTTGAAAAAGGATCTTCTTTCGCACACTGTCGATGGAGACAACCTCCCAATCAGGAGCGACAATTTTAAATGGGAGAGCTGGAATACCTCCACCTGATCCAATATCGATCACCCTTCCAGATTTTTGTTCACGGGGAAAAAGGGTGAGTGCATCAAGTAAATGTTTTTCCACCGCTTCATTCCAATCGGTGATCGCCGTTAGATTGACGCTCTGATTCCAGTTGAGCATTTCGCGCAGGTAGGCTTCTAACTGGTCGGCTTGTTCTGACGTCAGGTCAACCCCTCGTTGATCGGCAAATGCAACCAAACGTTCCGTTGTCTTCATCGTTGTTGCACCAGAACACTGAGAATCGCTATCGCAGCAGGAGTCACCCCGGGAATTCTCGCAGCCTGCCCCAGCGTTCGCGGCTGTGCCTTAGTCAGCTTTTCCCGAATCTCCGCCGACAGACCTGCGACCTTCCCATAGTCAAATGTATCGGCGATTCGTTGGTTTTCCATTTTTTTCAATCGTGCAACCTGGTCATGTTGCCGCTGAATATATCCAGCATATTTCACCTCAATCTCGACCTGCAAACGTACGTCATCAGTGAGGCCTTCTAACTTCTGGTCAAGAAAAAGGAGATGCTCAATACTCAATTCAGGTCGGCGTAGCAAATCCGCAAACGACACTCCCTGCTGCAAGGGCCCAATCCTGAGTTTTGTCACTGCTTCGCTATCCTTCGCTGTCACTCGACCTTTTTCCAAAAGATCTTTCCCTTGTGCAATCTGCTCCATCTTTTGTTGATAACGCTCCCAGCGCGCTTCACTGAGAAGACCAACCTCATATCCGATGCGACTCAAACGTTGATCAGCATTATCTTCACGCAGCAAAAGACGATATTCTGCCCTTGATGTAAACATGCGATAAGGCTCTTTCGTCCCAAGCGTGACCAGGTCGTCAACCAGAACCCCGGCATAGGCTACTTCTCGCCCTAGCACGACCTCTTCCCTGCCAAGCACCGTGCATGCGGCGTTGATACCGGCAAGAAGTCCCTGAGCTGCCGCCTCTTCATATCCGGACGTGCCATTGATTTGCCCGGCATGATAGAGACCACGGATTGTTTTGGTTTCTAGCGTTGCTTTAAGTTCCAGCGGATCGACATAGTCATACTCAATAGCGTAACCAGGGCGAACAATCTCACACTTTTCCAAACCGGGAATCGAACGGAGAAAAGCAAGCTTAACATCAGGAGGTAAAGATGTCGAGACCCCATTTGGATAAATTTCACGACTACGGAGCCCCTCGGGTTCAAGAAAAACATGATGCCGCGGTTTTTCAGGAAAACGGACCACCTTATCTTCTATAGAAGGACAATAGCGGGGTCCAACACCTTCAATAATCCCGCTGTACAAAGGTGAACGGTCGAGACCTGAGCGGATAATATCATGTGTTTTTTCTGTTGTTTCCGTCAGATAACAGGGAACCTGAGGCCGATCAATTTTCTCCGTTTCGTAAGAAAACGGCGGAGGGGGATCATCTCCTGGCTGCGGTTCTAGTCGAGAAAAATCAATACTTGCTGCCGCCAATCGAGCCGGCGTTCCCGTTTTTAAACGGCCAACATCAAGACCCAACGCCTTCAACTGCTCTGATAACCCCACAGAGGGGGGATCCCCTGCCCGCCCCCCTGGATAATTTTCCAGCCCGACATGAATCAGGCCCCGCATAAAAGTCCCTGTCGTCAACACGACCCGCTGACCTAGATAAAGGATCCCCTCGGCGGTGATCACACCGGCAACCCTCTCCCCCTTCAACTTCAAACGAACAACACTTCCCTGTTTAAGATCGAGACATGTTTCCTGTTCAAGAACTTCTTTCATCCTGTCGCGGTAGAGATAGCGATCCGCTTGGGCTCGGGTTGCTCGAACCGCGGGACCTTTTCGTGTATTCAACGTACGAAATTGTATTCCCGTTGCGTCAATCACCCTCGCCATCTCACCACCGAGGGCATCAATCTCTCGCACCAAATGCCCTTTTGCCAAACCACCGATAGCGGGATTGCACGACATCTGCGCAACACTATCGATGTTCATCGTCAGCATGAGCGTGCTGCACCCCATCCGCGCGGAAGCCAAAGCAGCCTCACATCCAGCATGGCCCGCTCCAACAATGATCACGTCGTATTCTTTGCCGTAACTCGAATAGTTTTTCATTTATAACACCCTGTTTCCAAAAGGATTATCCCTTTTGTTTCACGTGAAACAGCTTATTTTCCAATACAAAAACGAGAGAAAATTTGATCAAGAATTTCATCAGGGGTTGTCTCTCCTGTAACGTCACCTAGCGCATGGAGCGCGTCATGAAGATCAACAGCAAGAAATTCAAGAGAGAGCAAAGACAGGGAAGATATAAAGTGACGAACAGAATTGATCGCACGTTGCAAAGATGCGCTATGTCGCTCAGAAGCAATCACCACAGAAGCTTCGGCTTGGGTCGACTTAAAGCCGAGAATTTCGACGACTTTTTGTTTGAGATATAACAAACTCTTTGAATCATGGATAGAGACAGAGACGTGAGGCAAATCTAAAAAAGATTGATGCCCCACGGCGGGAAGATCTCCTTTGGTGAAAACAAGAAGGGTTTTAAAACCAGCAAGACGCTCATAAGCCTGAGAATCCTCATCAGTCAGAGGCACACTCGCATCGACAAGAAAAAGAACGAGATCGGCAGTGGTCAGTTTTTCGAGAGAACGAGCGATACCAAGAGATTCGACAGGATCGTCACTCACACGAATGCCTGCTGTGTCAACCAAGCGGACAGGGACCCCTTCGATCAAAAGATCCTCCTCGACGGTATCACGTGTTGTTCCGGGGATATCCGTAACTAAGGCGCGCGATTCACCGAGTAATGCATTTAGAAGCGAACTTTTTCCGACATTGGGACGACCAATTAGAAGAAGGTGGGCTCCATCCCGTAAAAGACGGCCATACTGGTAACTATCAACTAAACGCTCCATAGAGAGAAGGATAGACGTCGCTTCAGATTTAAATGAATCGAGTTGAAGATCTGGAATGTCTTCTTCGGGAAAATCAATATAGGTTTCCAAGTGAGCAAGCAAAACGACCAACTGCTGTCGTAATTCAACAAGTTTGTGATATAGATCGCCTTGCTGCTGACGTAGAGCGACCCTTTGCGCCCCCTCACTTCGAGCATGAATTAAATCAGCGACAGCTTCGGCCTGAGAGAGATCCATCTTGCCATTTAAAAAAGCACGAAAGGTAAACTCTCCCGCCTGAGCCGGGACGGCACCACATATAAAAGCACGCTTAAGAATGCGGCGAACAACAGCGGTGCCACCATGACAATGTATCTCAACTACATCTTCACCGGTAAACGATGCGGGACCTTGCATACGGACAGCAAGGACCTCATCAATAATATCTTCAAGATCATCAACAATGTGACCTAAATAGAGATAGCGATTTTGCCAACTATGGACAGGACGAGAAGGACGAAAAATTGTCGTTAAGATCGAGAATGAATCAGGACCGGATAAACGCAAAACGGCGACCCCCCCTTCACCAGGAGGAGTCGCCGGAGCCATAATCGTACGTGTTGTATCAATATGCATTAGGAAGCAGCTGAAGGTCGATTGATCAAATATTGTTGTAAGATCGTCAAAAGGTTATTGATCAGCCAGTAGATAACAAGACCTGAAGGAAAATTTAAAAAGAGAAAAGTAAAGACAATAGGCATCATCATGAAAATTTTGGCCTGAGCAGGATCCATCGTCGTCGGTGTCATCTTTTGCTGAATGAACATCGTGGCCCCCATAATAAGAGGCGTCACATAATAGGGATCTTTGGCCGAGAGGTCAGTAAGCCAAAAGACAAAGGGTGCATGTCGCAATTCAATGGAATTCAGCAGTACCTGATAGAGCGCGAAAAATACAGGAATCTGTATCAGCATAGGCAAGCACCCACCGAGAGGGTTTACGCGATGTTTTTTATATAACTCCATGATTTCACGATTCATACGATCGCGATCATTTTTAAATCGCTCACGAAGTTTCTGCATTTCAGGCTGCAATTTCTGAACAGCCTTCATAGAAACATATGATTTCTGCGTTAATGGCCAAAATAAAAGCTTTATGATAACCGTTAAAACAATAATGGAGACACCATAGTTACCAAAAAAATCATGAAAAAGACGAAGGGTATGAAGCAAAGGTCCCGCCAAAAGGTGAAAAAAACCAAAATCGATCACCTGATCAAGTTGGTGGCCAACTGATTTTAAAATATCAACATCGCGGGGACCATAATATAAGAGATAGGACTGAGTCGCCGTTGCACCCGGTGATAAGGTCATCTCCTTGCCGACGAAAGTATTATGAACAATCTGCTGATCGACAGATAGCTGAAGTTGATTAAAAGGTGTATTAACAGGAATAACGCTAGAAACGAAATATTTGTTAGTGAAACCGCTCCACATTGCTTGCGAAGGATAGGTGATCATCTGCTCTTCGAGGTCAGAAACATCATCCGTTTGAAGGTCGCTATCCAACCAGGTTACAGGGCCGACAAATTCAAACTGCCCCCCCCCCTGGTCAGGGTCCCAATAGGTTCCCATCGAAAAATCAAGATGACCCCGGCGGACAATCGAAGTATCAAGGTTCGTTAAACGGGTGGTCAATTCAAAGGGGTAACGATCACCAATAAAACGATAGACCTTTTCGAGATGTAGTCCAGATGGTGTCACCGAGGAGAAAATCAACTCGGCAGTTTCCCCTTGAGAAACAGTGAGAAGGTCTCCAGAAAAATTGGCTTGCATTGGCAAATCGACAGAGATATCGAAACCATCGACACCTCTTAACTGTAAGGCTGGTTCATTCAGGGTCTCTGCAGAGATCAAATGAACCGACGAGGAATCAACAGATTGTTCCTCTTTATAATCCTTAAGTTCAAATGAAACTAAGGTTCCACCGTCAGATGTAAAAACAGCGAGCCAGAAATTATTTTCTACCGTAATCTCTCGTGATTCAGTAACAGTAACAGATTGCGAAATAGGTGGTAATGCAGGAGAAGTCTCGGTCTCCTCAATTAAAATTTCGGGGGCTACTTCATTAGAAGTGTCAGGCGACTTATTGATTTGCTCGACGTGACTATTTTGTGGTGGGCCTTGAGGCGGGAACATAATGCTATAGGCAGTCCATAGAAAAAGGACTAAGGCCAAGGTCACAAAGGTATTTTTATTTTCCA
>PKUF01000119.1 GCA_002869635.1 Desulfuromonas sp.
CTCCCCAACATGAATCATGTTGGGGAGCTGGCCGTCAGGCCAGTTCAGCGCCTGCTCGGTGCACCACCAGTACTCAGCCAAGGTCTCCCCTTTCCAAGCAAAGACAGGGATTCCTTGAGGGTTTTCGACAGTCCCGTTGAGGCCGACAGCAACCGCCGCCGCCGCCTGATCCTGAGTCGAGAAAATATTGCAGCTCGCCCAACGCACCTGCGCCCCGAGCGCGGTCAATGTCTCGATCAACACTGCCGTCTGAATCGTCATATGGAGCGAACCGGTGATACGTGCCCCCTTGAGCGGCTGACTGGCCGCGAATTCTTCGCGCAGCGCCATCAGGCCGGGCATCTCCACCTCGGCGAGTTCAATCTCTTTGCGGCCGAGTTTGGCCAATTGCAGATCCTTGACTTTAAAATCGCTCATCATCATGTCCTTTCACGATCGTTCTTTCAGGTTAACGGGACCCACCCTCCGGTGAGCCCGCAGCATAAATACGGTGTGTTCATTCTTGATGCCGGGAACAACCCGGTATTCGTTGAGTGTAAAACCGCTCTGTTCAAGCCAGCGGTGCAGTTCATCCTGTTCAAATCCGAGCCATTGGTCGGCGATCTCTTCCCGTACCCACTCAGCCCCATGCCGCACCAGATCCGCCAGAAGCAGTCCCCCCCCAGGAGCAAGAATACGCGCAAGTTCGCTCAATACAAGCGGCGGATCGGCCGCATGATGCAAGACCATATTGAGCAGCGCCGCGTCACACTCGCCATCGGCAAGAGGCAGATGTGACATCTCGCCAAGACGCAGTTCAACGCCCTGGACACCCTCCTGTTCCAGCCGTTTGCGAGCTTCATCGAGCATCGCCGGTGAGTGATCGACACCAACCACGTTTTCGCTGTGTTCCTTCAGTCGAGCCAGCAGCCGTCCGGTCCCTACCCCCACTTCAAGGAGGCGCTGACAGGGGGGGATCAAGCCCAACAGTTGTGCAAGATAAGGCGGTGTCGGCAGGATCTGCTGTGCCAGCTGATCCCAACTCTGGGCGTGGCGATCAAAAAAATCGCGGCTGCGGCTGCGCCGTTTTTCAAAAATAGCTCCGAGAGCCGTCTGGTCTTGCCGGCATGTCGCGTTGGCGGCAATCTCCTGTTGTAAGACCGGCCAGATCCCGTCGAGCAGCGGGTTGCCATGATTCATCCGATAATAGGCCCAAGTCCCCTGGCGCGTTACGGTAAGAAGACCGGCCTCGGTGAGAATCTTGAGATGGCGCGAGATGCGCGACTGCCCCATAGCAAGGATTTCGGTCAACTCCTGCACCGTAAATTCCCCCCGAGCGAGAATCGCCAGCAGGCGCAACCGACAGTCGTCGGCCATTGCTTTGAGGGTGGTGAGAAGCATAAATCCGTCCAGACAGTTTTGTTATATCAATTTTTCTTGATATAGCAGAGAGACGTCGCCCGGTCAAGGGGGATGATCGGTCGCAGCAATTAATGGACGAGTTGGGACGCGAAGACGACCTCAACTCCGGCGAGAAGATCGCGCTCTACATCATACCGCAGCGCCTCAAGGGTCTGAGGATAGGGATGGCAGATGCCGATGGCTGTGCCACGCCGTTCGGCCAGCTGCTTCAGGGCCGCCAGCTGATCAAGGATCGGTTCAACTTCGGCAACGTTATCGAGAAAAACGTCGCGACTGGCGCTCGGCACCCCGGTTTGTTGTGCCACGTCAAAAGCGACCGAACTGCCGACGGTACGGCTGTCGACAAAGTAGAGTCCACGCTCCTTCATCACATTGAGGACAACCCGCATTCCGACGACATCGCGGGTAAAACGCGACCCCATGTGGTTGTTCCCCCCCACTGCCTGAGGAACTTTGGCAAGCAACGCCTCAAAGCGGCTGACGAGATCCTCTTTCGGGGTATCGACAAAAAGGGCGTCATAACCGGGGTTGATCGCTGGGTAGCCCTGCGGCTCCATCGGAATATGCAACATCACCTCATGCTGCTGCGCTTGTGCCATCTCGGCCGCAGCGGCAGCGTGCGGTTCCCCGGGGAGGATCGCCACCGTCACCGCCAAGGGCAACGCAAGAAGTTGACGCATCGCCCCAAGATTCCGTCCAAGATCATCCATAATCAAGGCGAGACGTGGCCCTTGAACCACAGGGGGCGGGGGTGAAGGAGGCGGTGGGGGCTGCAGCTTGGCAAACTGGATAATGCTGCGTTCGTTCCCCTTCTGGGTCACTGCCAGCTGACTCACCGCTTCACGCACCTCGACAACGGCGCTGTTGGCCTGAGCGTGCAGATAGCGCTGCAGCGACTCGGCAAGGGGCTCCCCAGGAAAGGGGAACTCACTGACCAGCAACGCCAACCCCTCCGCGCCGCCGACCACGGTCTCCATCTGCCAGGTCACACCTTCAGCGTCAAGAAACTGCTGCACCAAAGGTGTCGGATCAGCAAGAGCAAGCGCATCAGGTGTCGGAGCCGGCGGGGGCGACTCTGGAAGCAGCAACAGCGTCAGACCGAGGCAGAGAAAAGCGACTGCCGCAAGAATACCGGCGGCCAGCGGCAAACGCGCAGAGAGCGGTGCACTTCGTCTCTTGGCTGGCGAACGTTTCGTGCTCTTTTTCTTCTTCTTTACAGCCATAAATCCATCAAAGAAGCTTAGGACGCCGCTGCGACGTTCCCTTTGAGAATCTTCCACCCTTTGAGCAGATCAAGGGCCCTCTGAAGGACATAATCCACCTTCACTTCAGGAACCGGCTCACTTTCAACGGTATCCGTATCAGGTCCGGCGGCAGCTGGGGTCTCGATGTGGTTCTTAAGGTCTTTTTCCCGCAGGATGCGCGGTTCTTTAACCTCTTTAAGTTTGACCTGCCCAACGACGATGTCCGGAGTAATCCCTCGCGCCTGAATTGAGGTCCCGTTAGGGGTAAAATAGCGGGCCGTGGTCAGGCGCAGCCCCGAATCATCACTGAGCGGAATGATTGTCTGCACCGATCCTTTACCGAAGCTCTGGCTCCCCATCACCACCGCCCGACCATGATCCTGCAGAGCGCCAGCGACGATCTCCGAAGCACTGGCGCTGCCGCCATCGATAAGGACGACGATCGGATAAGCGGGTTCGGTTCCGCGCTGATGCGCGGTGAATTTCGATTGGCTTCCCTCTTCACGCCCCTCGGTATAAACGATCATCCCATGAGCAAGAAAGAGGTCACTGACTCCGATCGCCTGGTCAAGAAGACCTCCGGGATTGCTGCGCAGATCAAGAACGAGTCCGTCAAGCCCTTCCGGGCTCGTCCCCCGCAATTGGTCAAGAGCCTCGGCAAGATCGGTAGCGGTCCGCTCTTGGAACTGGGTAATGCGGGTGTAACCATAACCCGGCTCAAGCAGACGCGACTTGACGCTGTGGACCTTGATGATTTCCCGTACCAAGGTAAAGGCCTCGGGGTGGCTGAACCCCTCACGAAAGATGCCCAGAGTTACCTGCTCTCCTTTGGCACCACGCATCAGCTTCACCGCATCCATTAACGACATTTCCTTGGTCAGTTCATCATCAATCTTGACAATCTGGTCGCCGGCCAGCAATCCGGCACGAGCGGCCGGAGTATCTTCAATAGGCGCGACAATGGTGATCAGCCCCTCTTTCAAGGTAATTTCGATTCCAATGCCACCAAACTCACCGCTCGTATCAACCATCAACTCGTTATAAACCTCAGGCGGCATAAAGGAGGAGTGAGGATCAAGAGAGGTGAGCATACCGTCGATAGCGCCGTAAACCAGATCCTTCATCGGGACTTCTTCGACGTAGCTCTTACGCACCAAGGCGAGAACTTCAGTGAAGAGCTGAAGTTCCTCATAACGCGAGGCCGCACCGACCGTCCTGGGGAGCAATTGCATCCCGATCAACATCAGACTCACACCGAGCAGCAACAGACAGAAGACTCTCTTTAGCCATCCCTTCATCGTTGTCTCTCCTTCATTCTACGGTCGCGGCGTCAGCCAGTGCAAAGGATCGAGCGGATCGCCCTTTTGCCGAACCTCAAAGTAGTAGCGGTTTTCACCAGTCTCGCCGCCATAGGCGATCATCTCGCCCCGTTTAACCGCATCCCCCCCCTTTTTGAGCATCCGTGAGAGGTGAGCCAGAATCGTAAAATAATCGTCGCCATGATCGAGGATCATCAAGTTGCCATAACCGGGGAATCGCTCGGCAAAGACAACCTCCCCCGGCCAGACCGCCTTAAGACCTCGGCTTTCGCGACAAGCAACCTCAATACCGCGGCTGTCGTAGGTTGTTCCGAGTTCGGGATGACGGCCCCGCCCGAAGGGAATCAAAACCTCATCAGGATAAGGCCAGTCGAGCCTTCCCTTCTGTTTGGCAAAGCCCCCTTTTTGAACCGTCGTCGCAGCCCTTTGGCGTTGAACAAGACGATCAATCAAAGAGCCCAGTTCGGCCGCCTTCGCCTCAAGACGTTTTTGTTGCCGCAGCAAGGTTTTTTGATCGGAGCGCACCGCCACCAGAAGCCCTTCTTTGAGTTTGACGGCCGCAACGAGACTCTCTTTTTTCTGTTGCTGTCGCTGCACTCCCTCTTGCCGTTGCTGTCGCAGCTGTTCAAGTCGCTTCTTTTTTTCAAGGACCCCTTGTTGCTGTTGCCGGTACATGGTGAGGAGTTCGCGATCACGCCGCACGATCCGCCCCATAAAGAGGTAATCCTTCATCAAACGCCCAAAAGATGCTGGTTCGAGCAGGATCTTGACCATTGCGAGGTCCTCTCCTTTATAAAGCACCCGCAAGCGATGAAAAACCGTCTTCTGCAACGTTTGCAGGTCTCCCTCAAGAGACCGATACTCCCCCTCTTGCTCTTTGGTCTGTCGCTCGAGACTTTTCACTCCTAACTTCTCTTTGGCCAGCTGTTGCTGCAGAGTCTGGATCTGACTCTCGACTTTTGCCATCTCCCTCTCAAGTGATTTGCGCGCAGCCTCTTTTTCAGCCAGGGTTGCGGCAGCATCATCAAGGCGTTTCTGGATCTGGGCCAACGCTTGACGATTCTGACTTAACTCGTCGCCCCCCCCCGCCCGAGGAAGGATCAATCCAAGAAGCAGAAGTGACGTAAGCAGAATCAAACGCATCAGACTCGAACCAATTGACGCAATGAGAAGAGACTGCCAAAGAAGCCGAGGAGAGTCCCGGCCAGCAGCAGGGCGATCTGGGCATTAAGCGGGAGAAAGAGAACCTGCTCTCCTCCGGTCGCCAACAGCAGATCCGCAAGACCTCGGCGCAGAAAGAAAGCATGCAAAAGAAAAGTGCTCAGCAGAGCGAGGCCGCCGCCGCAAAGTCCCTGCAGCGCGCCCTCAAAGAGAAAAGGAAGTTTGATAAAAAGAGGGGTCGCCCCGACCAGAGACATGACCTCAAGTTCGTCACGTCGGGTGTAGAGCGTAAGACGAATGGTATTGGCAACAATAAAAAGGGTGGCAAAGAGAAGGAACCCTCCGAGAATCGCTCCGAACATCTTCATCAAAACCAGAAGCGATTCAAAACGCTCGAGCCAATCCTGGCCATAGCGCAGATCGGCCGCAGGGACATCCTGTCCCAAGGCTTCAACCACCTTCGCAACCCCTGCCCGACTTCGCTCTTTGGGGTGCAAACGGATCTCGAAGGAGCCAGGGAGTACTTCCACCGGAAGTCCATCGAGAAGGTCGGCATCCTGACCGAGGCGCTCACGAAAACGGGAAAACGCCTCTTCAGAGCTGACAAAGAGGACGTCACTCACCGCATCATAAGCTTCAATCTTCTCCTGCCACTGACGCAACGTCTCTCCCTGCGGCGCCTCGTCAAAATAGGCAATGACCTGGATCTCCTGACTCCAACGACTGGTCACCTGTTGAATATTGAAGACGATAACAGCAAAGAGAGCTAGCAGGCTCAGGGCGACGGCGACCGTTCCGGTGGCAGCAACACAGAGAAACGGGCTTTGTCGCATGTTGCGCAAGGCCCGTCGGACAAAGTAGATTTTCCCTTCCAAAAAACTCACGCGACTCCTGCCTCTTGCAATCGATCCACCCCTGAAGAGTCGATATCGCCAGCGAGGCGTCCCTGTTCGAGAATCACCTGACGCCGGGGGAAACGGGAGATCATCCCCCGATCATGAGTGGCAAGGATCACCGTTGACCCCCGGGCATTGGCCGTCCGGAAAAGCTCCATAATCTCAAGGCTCACCTCTTGATCGAGATTACCGGTCGGTTCATCAGCAATCAGCACCAGTGGATCAACCACCAGCGCCCGAGCGATCGCCACCCGTTGCTGCTCCCCCCCCGAGAGCGCGAGTGGGGTTTTCTGCAACGCATGCTCTAACCCAACATGCTTAAGAACCTGAAAAACCTTCTTGCTGATCTCGTAACGTTTTCGCCCCTGCACCTCAAGGGGAAAGGCGACATTCTCAAAGACCGTACGGCTCGAAAGAAGCTTAAAATCCTGAAAAACGATACCGATCCGCCGTCGCAGTTGGGCGATTCTGGCTCCCCCCATGCGGGTAACGTTCATCCCGTTGACAAGGATCTGTCCTCGGCTTGGCTTCTCGCCGCCGTAAAAAAGCTTGAGCAGTGTCGACTTCCCCGCCCCAGAGGGGCCGGTGATATAGACAAAGTCCCCTTTGGGGATCTTCAAATTGACCCCGTCGAGAGCACGTTGCTCACGCCCGTAGGACTTGCAGACATTGAAAAGTTGAATCACTGACAGCCTACCATTCGTTGTAGGGGATTCCGTTAAGTCCAACGAGGTCGCTGCCGCTATGGACATCGAAAACGCCCCCCTCGGTAATTTCACCGTTATCGCTCGGTTCAGGCGGGAGAGTCTCCCAACTTTCACTTTCACCAGTGAAGGGGTCTCGAGGGAGTCCGCGCAGATAGCGACCTTCCACCAACTCTTCAAGGCTGTCGGGATAACGTGCCCTATCGGCAAAATAACCATCGATGGCACGACGCATCTGATAAAGATCTTCAAGCAGCACCGTCTCGCGCGCCTGAATGACGCTACGCTGGTAACTCGGCACGGCGATACTGACGAGAATCCCGATGATACTCATCACCACCATCAGCTCGATCAGGGTAAATCCCCGTTCTTTGACGCGGTGTTCTCTCTTCATGTTCTCCTACCAACGGTTGTAGGGTGTTCCGTCCAAGCCGATCTGGTCACTTTGAGAGTAAACATCAAAAATATCCTCACCACCCCAGATGGTGCTCTCAGGGTCGTCCGAATAGGAGCGCAACCCCCAACCATCGTCATATCGGTCGAAGGGATCACGCGGAATACTCCGCAGGTAGCGGCGCCGGAAAGCGTAGAGTCCTCCCCAATCACTCCCCTCAACCAGATTTTCAAGTTCCTCGGGGTAACCGGTTTCATTGAGTGAGGCGTTGATCTTTTTCTCTTCCACCGCCCGGTCGTAATCGGCTTTATATTGGTCGATCGCGACGCGTAAGGTTCGCAAGGCCCGGCGCAGTTCAACTTCTTTGCTACGAGTGACTGTCACCTCGGCCAGCGGTAAGACCGCCGAGGCGAGAATTGCCAGAATCGACATCGCCAGCAGAAGCTCGATCAGGGTCAATCCATCTGAGCGACCCAGGCGTCTCCCCACCCATCGCAACAAGCTAGCGCACCTCGACGCTTAAAGGGTCCGCCTCAAGCTCAAGCCGATTCCCTTCCGGATCACGGAAGTTAATACGATCAAGGGCAATCTGCCCAAGTCCCGCTGCTTTGGCGCGCAGATTCAAGGTAAAAAGGACTCCTTCTCCCGAGACCCCCTTCCCACCGACCCCCTGTTTAAGGCCTACAATGATAAGACCTTTATTGCTGTTTCCACTGCTGGTAAAGACAGTTGGTACATCTCCTTGACGCAGAAAGTCTCCCTCCTCAGCCCCAATCAACTCAAACAGAGCCGGATCGAAATCGACAAAGAGCGGCGCGCTGTAGAGGCGATTGGCGGCAGCAATCGATACCTGCAGAGGGAAAATCTCTCCCACCGCAACAGAAGTCGGCCCCTCAAGCTGCAAGGATCCATCCCCGACAGGAGGAATCTCCAAGGGAGGCAGCAAGACAGTCTCTTCCGGGGGGAGGACAAAATCGTTCGCACCAACCTCAGGCGGTTGCGGCACTGCAGCCCCATCCCCATTCCCCGGTCCCTCGTCGAGAGGAAAGAGTTCCTGAGGTAGAGGTTCAGGAGAGACAGGAGCGCTTTCTCCCTCAGTGGAGGAATCCGGTGCGGGTGCCACATTGCGGTGGTCTAACGAGGGAAGAACCGGTTGGGACAGTGCCGGAGCCACCGTCGAGCGGGGCTTTTCAGTTTCGGCAACAAACGACTCAGCAAAAGTCCCAAAGGTCGGTCCGACCTTAAGATCGTCTTCACCTCCGGACCAAATGGTCGCTTCAAGCGGTGTCGGCAGGTTGATATTTTTGACAATATGCGGCGTGATCGAAAGGAGGATCTCACGCTTGCTCTTATTCTTTGAATGGCTCGTAAAGAGGTTGCCAATCAAAGGGAGGTCACCGAGAATCGGTAGGGTCTGACGACTGTTGCTCTTATCATCACGGACCAACCCCCCGATGATTGTTCGTTCCCCGTCGCGCAAGGTCAGCCCGGTTTCGGCCGTGGTCGTGGTAATGGTCAGGGCGACGGTACCGCTCTCGGTAGTCTGGCGCCCCGAGACGCTGCTAACCTCAAGATTAAGCTTGGTAACGATGCTGTCGTCGAGCTGAATATTGGGTTCGACATTGAGTTTGACCCCGACATCGACGTACTGGACGTTATCCGAGCGATTGTCACCATTGATCGTCACGGTGATGACCGGCTCGCGGGTGCCGATATGAACCTTTGCCTTTTCTTTGTTCTTCACCCGGATACGCGGATTGGCAAGAACCTCGGCATCGGTAAGGGTTTTGAGAAAATCGAAGGTGGCCGTTGGCAAGGTATAAAAACTTTGCAGGCCATCCAGCCCCTCCACCAGATTGGTCGTAAGATCACCGGGTGAGAGAGCTGAAGAGACAATTTTCCCGGCCGTTGTCACCACACCGCTATCACTGGTGGTGCTCGTCATCTTGCCAAGCCCCCCGCCAAACGAATAGGTACTCAGTTTTGGACCAAAGCTGAGCGCATCAGCGTGGTTAACCTCAATCAACTCGAGGTCAAAAGTCACCTCCGAGTCGGCTCGGTCGGCCCCTTCAAGCATCTGCTGACAGAGTCGAATCACATCCGGGGTGTCCCGGACCACCAGCGCATTAAGTTCTTCGTGAACGTAAACCTTACGCAACTGCAGCATGGTCCTCAGCAGGTTGACGGCCTTTTTCGCATCGATATTGGAGAGGTAAAAGGTCTGGATAATCTGATCCCGATACTGCTTCTCCTTATCTCGCGTCTTGGGATAAACGATGATCGTTTTGCTGTTGAGAACCTTCTTTTCCAACTGATTCAATCGCAACATCAACTCAAGAGCCTGAGGGAAGGTGGCATTCTCAAGAAAGACTGACATATCCTCCGACTTGATCTCTTCATCAAAGATAAAGTTGATCCCCGAGAGCTTAGAGAGAATGTTGAACGCATCCTGAATGCTGGTGTTTTTGAATTTAAGAGTGATCGGCTGTTCCGACGCAACATCGAGCTCGAAACCATCCATCACCAGCGAACGTCCCTGTCGAACCTTATCAATAATCGCCTTGGCTTGGGGCTGATTGGGGATCATCTGCAAAACCTGATCGGCCCGGTCCCGTGCCGGCCCGAGACGACGAGCCCGATAGAGTTCTTCCGCCTCATTGAGGAGATCGGCGATACGGCTGTTCGCCTCAACCTCGCTCAACTCCTGACGGGCGATCTCAAACGATGGATCGAAACCTAAGGCCAACTGGTACTCTTCTTTCGCCGAAGAAAAGTCCCCCTCAGCCGCTAGGACACGGGCCGTCAAGGCATGGTTTTGAGCGGCCTTGGTCCGAGCGTCATGCAATTTCATCGCATATTCACGGTTCTTCGGTTTGGCCGCGACAGCCTCAAAATAGAGATCCACCGCTTGATCATACTCCCCAAGCTGGACCAGCTCCTCAGCCTGGTAAAAAGCGCGCTGTCCGGAGCACCCCATGAGATACAGGAGCAGCAATAGAGCTCCCACCTTGTATATACGGCCTATCAATACCATGAAAAACCTCACCTTAATCTGGAGGGTATCAACAACTCAAACCTGACACCAAGTCGCCACTGACAACAAGCGACCGCGGCTAAAATGGAGGGTGCCCTTTGTAGGGAGGAGGAGAGCCGCCCCCCGCTCTCACTTCTGAGGGCACGGATTTACTTTTCTTTTCTGGCAGACTGTGCTCAGAAAGCGACACGTCAATTGTTTTGTCTCGGCCCTTTTGAGAGATCACGAGAGACTGTGGTGACATGGAAATAAGTGTCAACTCACGGTCATGGCCGAATTCCTCTCCAGGACGAACAACGAAGAGATCGTTATCAGCAGAAAGAAAAACATGACGTCCCCCCTCTTTTTCAAGAAAACCGAGAAAGACAATCTGGACAGAGCGAACCGAAGCAGCAGGCGGAGGAGGCGGAGAAACAACAGGAACGGGCTTCGTCTCAGGCTGCAGCTCTGACACCGGTTCAAGCGAAGGAGGGAGGGCATCTTTAACAACAGGAGCGGGAAGACGATAGCTAAAAAGATCTCTTTTCGCTTTCGTTGATGACGATGCCTTGCGTGCCAGTCTTGTCAGATCAAGCTCTTGAGACTCAACGGTTTTCTCACTATCAAGCGTTTGCGGCGTTTGAGTGACAAGTGCAACCCTCTGCGACGAAACAGTCACTCGTTGCTGCCTTGGATAACTCATGTAGGCGTAGATCATGGCGGCAACAAAAACGATACTTAAAATGAGAAGGAGTCTGGGCGAGCGGATCATACGGCCTCCGCACGAAAATAGGTCGTCAATCGCAAACGCAACTGCACAACCCCAGGCCCGGTGCTATCACTTAGATTCATTTCATCGAGACTAAGGACCCTAGGAGATTGTTCAAAACTAGCAACAAACTGCTTTAACGCCGCATAGTTCCCAGTCACACTAAAATCGAGCCCGTAGCGCAACAGGTTCCCTTCGCCCGGTTTCGGATCATAACGGACCTGCGTCACGGTCAATCCCGCCTGACGCGCAAGATCAAAAATCTCACCGACAAGCTCCGTAAACTCTGCGTAAGGTGGGATTTCATCGTAAAACTGCTGCAAAACCTTTTCTTGGCCTGTCAGGTACTCCACCGGTGAGACCTGCTCATCCCTACGAATCTGACGACTTTGCGCCTGAGCCTCAATAAAGCGCCTCTCTTTGACCGCAACCTCTGGTGTCACAACGTGGGTCATATAGAGATAAAGAAAAATGTTCCCCACGATCAGAATGAAAAGGCAAAGAGGAACCCAAGGATTCAGTTGCCAAGCGGCTCTAAAATAAGAGGGGCGCGTCATCTTGAGAAGACCCCCTTAACAACCAGAGAAAACTGAAGACCTGTAGCAGGGGGGGACATTTTTTTATGCTCAAGAAGGTAGGCCTGATGAAAAGGTTCCGCCTTTAGCAAGGCATCTAGAAACGACTGCAATGCCTCTATCTCCATCGCTTCTCCTTGAATCCTCAGACTCCCTTCTCGATACTCAGGAACCAGTCCAACAATCCGGACCCGCCCAGGCAAAAGCCTTTCCAAACGATCGAGCAACTCTGTCCAACGAAAAGCATCTGCGTCAATCAATGCTTTGGCTTCGACAATCTTTTTTTCGAGGTTTTTGCTCCGTTTGTACAAATCCGCTTTCTCTGCTGCGCTGACAGTTTTTTCCCCTCTCACCTCAACCTCTTCCAAGCGACGATCAAGGTGACGACCATGCTCTAACACATGCAGCAATGTTCTGCCGTTAAGTGAAAGTAACGCCACGAGCACTACCCCCAACANCACTCCCCCCAACAAGCCATAACCGCCATAAAGACGTCGACGCGAGAGATAGGTTTGCGTGGCAAGGTTCAATGTGAGTTTCATCGACAGACTTTCACCCTAAACTTTCGGCGGCCCCAATCGCGGTCACCCATACACGACTGTGGAACGAAGATATCTCCAGCGGAGTCGTGGCCATACGAGAGATCTCAGGGTCAAGCACAATGGGCGCCTGTCCAGAAAGTTCCTGAACCACCCCAACCATTTCAGAAAGGTTTTCCCAGTCGGAATGGAGATAGAGTGGCAGACGTGAGAGGTTCGCAAAAACCTCATGACAGGCCACAAGGGAACGCTGCAGTTCTCGCGCCACAGCTGACAGGTCAGGGAAAGAACCCTCGCGACAACGCTGAAAAAAGAGCGTGCGCCCGGTAAAAAGCTGCAAACTGATCATGCCCCCCTCAACAGCAATCAGCAGGAAATCTCCCCCCATCTCGTGGCGAGGTTGATAATAGCCATAAAGGTCGAGAGGATGAAAGGAAACCTTCTCCGGGAAATAGCCCGCTTCACGAAGCGACTCTTCATAAGACGTCAATACCTCACGCGACATCAAAGCTGTCAACACCCGGCAGCTGCCGTTCTCCCGACTTTCGACAACCCGATAATCGATCTGAAGTTGCCGACTCTCCACAGGAAGGACATCTTTGAGCTGCCAACGTAAAAGGTCAATCGCCTCTTTAGGTTTCCCCAACGGCGAATCCAGTTCAAGCGGAACAACTGCCCCGGTCGCCAACGGCAGTGAAAGGGCAATTCTTCTCTCATATCCAGATAACGGATCGAGGACTTCACGTAGAGCCTCACTCACCGGCTGTGGCTGTTCAATGTTCACGCTCTTTGCTGAGACTTTCAGCGCTCCGACAGGCAGAGCGACAGTCCGTCCTGAAATCAGGCGCATTTTTCCTGCACGCCGCTCAAGAGCAACCGCCCTTAGAGCATCTGCACGAAGATCAAGCCCGAGAAAAAGACGCCCCATCACTGCGCCTCCCCGGAATCAACAAAGGTGACTCGGTTAATTTCACGCAGGGTACTTTCGCCTGCGAGAACCTGCTCAATCGCCGCATCACGTAAAAAACGAGTTCCCGCCTCCCTTGCGGCAGCCTTAAGCTGAGACACAGGGGCCTTTGAAGCGATCATCTCACGTAAATCATCGGTCATGGCAAGCAGCTCAACAATAGCACGACGTCCGAGATACCCCGTACCATGACACTCTTTGCAGCCAGCCCCTTCGAAAAATTGTGTCTCATGATAGCGTTCAAAAGAGAGCCCAGACTCTTCAAGAAGGTTACGATCTACCTGTGAAGGACGCCGACAGTGAGGACAGATTCGCCGGATCAGACGTTGCGCGGCGACACAGTTGAGACAGGAGACAAAATGATAGGGATCAATCCCCATGTGCATAAAACGGCCGAGGACATCAAAGACATTGTTGGCATGAACGGTGGTGAAAACGAGGTGCCCGGTCAGTGCCGACTGCACAGCAATCTGCGCCGTCTCAGGATCACGGATCTCGCCAACCATGATCTTGTCGGGGTCATGACGCAAAATAGAGCGTAATCCTTTGGCAAATGTCAGCCCCTTCTTTTCATTTACCGGTATCTGTACAACCCCTTTAAGCTGATATTCCACCGGATCTTCAATCGTAATGATCTTCTCTTCGTCACTGTTGATTTCTGAGAGCGCTGCGTAGAGCGTTGTGGTCTTGCCACTTCCGGTCGGCCCGGTTACCAGAACCATACCGTACGGCTCGCGAATCATTTTACGCAGCCGCCCACGCTCTCTTTCGTTGATTCCCAAGACATCGAGCGTCAATCCTTTAAGATCAGCAGCAATGCTCTCTTTATCGAGAATACGGATCACCGCATCTTCGCCAAAAATACTCGGCATGATCGAGACACGAAAGTCGATCGACTTCTCACCGATCCGGACCTTGAAACGACCGTCTTGGGGAATCCGTCGCTCTGAGATGTCGAGCTCACTCATAACCTTGATACGGGAGATGATCGGACTTTGAAAGCGACCGTCTAAGGGCTCGCTGGCGCGAAAAAGGACACCATCAACACGGTATTTGATCACCACACCGTCAGCACTCGATTCAATATGAATATCGCTGGCACGACGATTAAGGGCATCGTACAACGTTGAATCGATCAGACGAATGATCGGGCTGGTATCCTCGGTCAATTTCTCGATCGAGAGGACCTCTTCCCCCTTCTCCGTCTCCTTGACCAACTGCAGCTTGAAGTCTTCCGACACTTCCTGCAGCACTCGGCGTGCCCCCGTTTCACCCCGCTCAAGAGCTTTGATTAACTTGTTGTTTCCTGCCACCCGAAGCACAAGGGGGGCCTCAAGAAGCATTTCAATCCGATCAAGATCAGCGACCGCTGTGGGATCCGTGATGGCAAGAACAAAGCCATCCTCGCTACGCGACAGAGGGAGGAAACAATAACGCTGGGCCATTCCCACCGGAAGGGCGGTGAAGAGTTCAGCATCAAATCCAACCACATCAAGATCAACATACTCGAGATGGAACTGAGTCGCCAATGCCTGCGCAATCAACTCATCGTTAACTATCCCGTCACGAACGGCAACCTCGCCGAATCGCTCTCCTGGTTGTTGCCGAGAGAGAATAAGGTCCAACTCGGCCGGGGCGACGGCTCCCATATCGACGAGAATTTCACCTATTTTTCGGTGTTGCCAACCCGTCAGGTGGATCGATTTTTCTTCTGCGCTCATTTCAACACTCTTTCCTAGCGCACCGAAGTTCCAGCCAACTGAAAAATCGGGATATAAATCGCAACCACAATTCCGCCGATCACCAACCCCATGACCAACATCATAAGCGGCTCAACAAGCGTCGTCATACGATCGAGACGTCTTTCAACCTCTGATTCATAATAATCGGCAACATCTCCCAACATATCAGGGAGCGAGCCGGTACTCTCTCCAACTCCAATCATACGCAAAGCCAACCGCGGAAAGAAGCTGGTTTCCTCAAAAGCCGTCGAGACGGCTCCCCCTTCCTGAACACGCTTAATGGCCTGACTCAGACGCTCTTCCAGGATACGGTTATTCAAAGCACCTCGAGACATCTGCAAGGCTTGCACCACAGGAATACCGCTGCTGAGCGTTGTTCCCAAGGTACGACAAAAACCGAGAAGAGCATAATCGATCACCAAGCCACTAAAAAGAGGAAGGTGCAATTTGAGTCGATCAAACCAACGTCCACCCCGTTCACCACGCCCCCACCAGAAAAGCCACATAACCGCAAACAGCAAAGACGGAAGGAGAATAGGAGCCCCTTTTCCGAACCAGGTGGCAAGGGCAATTAAAATCTTTGTCGCCCAAGGAAGCTCGACATTGGCGTCGGCATAAACCTGTGTAAAGGTTGGGATAACATAAAGCATCAAAAACAGAATAACGGCAATAATCGCCTAGCTTAAAAGGATAGGATAGGTTGCTGCACTGCGCATTTTTGCTCTAACCGCTTCAACGCGCTTCTGATACGCGATATAGCGCCCCAAGGTCACAACGAGATCACCGCTACGCTCACCAGCCTGCAAAGCTGCAATGTAAAGATGAGGAAAATGTCGCGGGAAACGACCAAAGGCCTCTGAAAGAACCCCACCTGCTCGTATCTCTTCCCTAACTTCACGCAGTACATCCCGAATTCGCCCCGATTCGTAGCGTTCAATAATGGTGTCAAGAATTTGCAGAATCGGAAGACCAGAGCGTAAAAGCACGACCATTTCCTGGTTAAAGGCCAGAAACTGCCGGCTGCCCATTTTTCCGCCTCCAGCTCCTCTTAAGAAGGGGGCCAAAAAAAGTCGCTTCACAGAAAAAACATGAAACCCCTGTTCTTCAAGTTGAACAATGAGATGCTGTCGGTCAGGAGCATCGAACTCCCTTTCAACAACCCTTCCATCAGAGGTTCCAATTTTACAGTGAAAGGTCATCATAGCGGATCAAAATAGCATAAATTTCAAAGAGAAAGAACTTCATAATAAAAAAACGGGCGGTAGACCGCCCGTTTTTTTTACATAATATCAACATCTCAGTATGTTTTGGGGGCATGTTCAACACCGTGACAACTCAGATAGCAAGAGCCACGGAAAGTCGATGAGCCTTCTGCTTCAAATTTCAATTCTCCGTCTTCGTTCGCACGAACAATATCCTCGTTAAATTGAATCAGGTAAGGATACTCGGTGCTCCCATGAGGTGTATGGCAGGTCAGACACGACGTCCCTGGGAGTCGTGCTGTTGCATTTCCAACAATATGAAGGGAATGATACGCAAAGCTTTCATTGCCCAAAATACTGCTACGACGGTGACAGGAGTAACACAAAGCATAGGCAAACTCACTCTCAACGCGACCATCCTCAAACTCAAGGCGATGCTTCAGCAACCCTCGATATTCAGATCCATGCGGACCCTGCGGACCAGTCGAGTCGTTATTGCCGTGACAGTCGCCACAAGTGATGATAGAGACATCCCCCTCCCTTTCCTTCTTTGCAACATAGGGATCAATCAAGCTAACCACAAAAGTGCTTTTCCCCTCACCCTCAATAGGGTGATAGGATTTATTACTCAGGGAAAACTCCAACGATTTATCCTTAGAGGTTCCCAGACGATTGGCGCTTGAGGAGTGACACTTATAGCAAAGCTGGTACTCATGCTCTATCTCTGTCATCAAATTGCCAACTTTTTTACCCAAAACACCCAGAAACGGCTCACCACGATCTACAAGGTGAGGGTTGTGACAATCAACACATTCGGCATGACGCGGAGCTGTTTGCGACTCTTCAGGAAGGACCTCATAACTACGATGAACACCTGACATCCGCATGACAGGGTGACTATAAGGCTTGTTAAGCTCATAAGCGATATTATCAAGGGAGACACTGAGCCCCATTCTCAAATACCCCCCTTCAATCATCCGGTCTCGATCAAAAGAGGAGCCGTGACAACTCAAACACTCCTGCTCTTCCCCTGTTGCAATCATCTGCATACCACGATGGCAGGCTTGGCATGTGCGTGGCAATACTGCCGCATCAGCATGGACGCCCTGAAGGAGACTTTGAGCCCCAAGACCATCTGCACGCACATCTTGCCCAAAAGATACAACACATAAGAGAATCAAAAGAAAAGAGTTTCTTGCCATGGGTTCCCCACTAAATATCATGCATTCCTGTCCCAGGAGGAGCACTTGTACTTGGATCAAGCAACAGTGTATGGCAGGCCTGACACGTTTCACTGTAGTCGAGCGCATCCGTAGCGGCCGTCGTATGCCGCCAGAAGGGGTAAGTGTGACCATTCCCTCGAGTATCCTTATGAGGATCGTGACACGTCGTACATTGTACCCGACTCTGATTGTCGAGCGGTGCGGGGCCCCCTGCTACCGGCAAGGAATAACTATCTACCTTTCCATAACCATTCAAAAAAGTCACAACACTCGCATCGTAGACGAAAGAAACGGGATGAGTTAAAGAGAAATCAAGCCCAGTGGAACCTGCGGCATCCCAGTAAAAGGTAGACCCTCCAGCCGACAGTGTATCAAAAGTCATGGCGATCAGCGTATTATCTGAAAGCAAGCCGATTGACGTGACACCATCATGAC
>PKUF01000102.1:0-11878 GCA_002869635.1 Desulfuromonas sp.
ACGGTCGTTGCCGCCGCGCAGGACAATGTGGACATCCTCGTTACCGGTGGTCTGGACGATGGCGTTCTGGCCGTCGTTGTTGATCCCGAGAAAGCTGTGAGAGTGGCGCGCCGCTCCCATCGCGTCGATGGCGATCTGCAGGTTGCCGTCGGTGCCGTTCTTAAACCCGACCGGGAAGGAGAGGCCACTCGCCATCTCGCGGTGGGTCTGCGATTCGGTGGTGCGGGCGCCGATCGCCCCCCAACTGATGAGGTCGGCGAGGTAGTGCGGAGTGACGGGATCGAGCATCTCACAGGCGACCGGCAGGCCGAGGGCATTGACGTTGCAGAGCAGGTTCCGGGCGACACCGAGTCCTTTGGAGATCTGGTGCGTGCCGTTGAGGTCGGGGTCGTTGATCAGCCCCTTCCAGCCGATGGTGGTGCGGGGCTTTTCGAAGTAGACCCGCATCACCAGCATGAGCTGATCCTCGACCTCGCACTTGAGCTTGGCCAGCTTCTCGGCGTAGTCGAGGGCGGCGCGGGGGTCGTGGATGGAGCAGGGACCGATCACCACCACCAGACGGGGGTCGCGACCATGCAGGCAGTCGACAACCTGCTGCCGGCTGGTGCTGACAAAGTCGGCCATCTCGACCGAGAGGGGAAAAACCTGCTTGAGCTCGCTCGGGGCGATGATTGTGGTCAGGCTACGGATACGAAGGTTGTTGGTTCGCTTCATCAGGGCCTCTTTGTCGAGAGTAAATATTTGTTTATGCAAAGAAAATGGATGGTTTTGGTAAGCGGTGAAGATATCTCCTTTTGTGACCAATGTCAAAAAAATGCGACCTTTTTCCGCGTCTTTTCGCGAATTTAAGGGGAATTGTTTGACAGGGAAAAGGTCGATTGGTTATAACCTCAATCAGTTCCAGAGACTTGACGAATAATTTTAACAGCTTAATTTTTAAAGAAAAATAGTTCTTAAAGGAAACGTCATGGCGATACTGCGCGAACTGATTCTCACCGTGGCCCAACTGGTTGATCTGCTCCTTGGGCTCTATACCATGATCATCATTGCCCGGGCGTTGATTTCGTGGGTCAATCCTGATCCCTACAATCCGCTGGTCCGTTTTCTTCATAACGCTACCGACCCGGTTCTTTATCGCCTGCGTCGCCTGATGCCGATGCAGTTCAGCGGCATCGATCTCTCGCCGTTGGTGCTTCTTCTTGCGATCTCTTTCGCCCAGCGGATGATCAAGGTCCTGCTGACGCAGCTCGCCTACAGCCTGTGAGGATCTCATGCCGATCACTCCGATAGATATTCAGCAGCATCAGTTCAAAAACCGTCTGTTCGGTTACGATAAGGGGGGGGTCGATCATTTCCTCGAGATCATCGCCGACGAGCTTGAGCGCCTGCTGCGACAGAATCAGGAGCTTAAAGAGGACCTCAATCGTTCCCGCTCATCGATTGAAGAAATGAAGGCGCGAGAGGTGACGCTGCGCGAGACCCTGCTCACCACCCAGAAGGTGACAGATGAACTCAAAGCGACCGCTAGGCGCGAAGCGGAGTTGCTGATCAATGAAGGGAAGTTGCAGGCCGAGCGGATTGTGCGCGAGTCGGATGAGCGGCGCTTGCAGTTGATCGGCGAGATCCAGGAGCTCAAGCGACAGAAGGTGACCTTTGAGAGTTCCCTTAAGGCGTTGGTCGAGAGTCACCTGCGCCTGCTTGATCTCGATCGGGGGGAGGCGGATGACAAGGGGGAGAATCATGACTCGCTTCCCTTTGCACCGCAAGAGGAGGTGTTCGATCAGGACGCGTTTGATCCGGAGGAGATGTGAGCGACCCGGCCTGGCTGAGTGAGGGGAAAGAGGGGGTGACTCTCGCCCTGCATGTGCAGCCGCGGGCAAGCCGTAACGAGATTCTGATCGGGGAGGGGGAGGAGCTTCGGTTGCGATTGACCTCACCGCCGGTGGATGGAGCGGCCAATAAACTCTGCTGTCAGTTTCTCGCCTCGCTTTGCGGTGTCGCCAAAGGGCGGGTTAAACTGCGCAGCGGTGACAAATCACGCCACAAAAGAGTCTCTATTGAAGGGGTGTCGAAGCAGGAGGTGCTGGCCGTCTTGCAACAGGCTTGCAAGTAAGAGAGATCAGGCTTCGGGGGCGAGGTGAAAAAGAAGAAGTGCGACCAGCGGTAGCGGAACATCCCCCTGCATCTCCCACCCTTTGTCGGCTGACTGCCCGTAGGGGATCCAGGTGTTTCCCTTGAGCTCCCACCCATGTTGAAACCCTTGAAGGGAGGGTCGCAGCATGTTGTCGCTACATTCAATGCGACCAATGGGAGAGTATTGAATCGGTGACAGCGTCTTGCCGTCCCAGGTGAAGCCCTGCGCACCTCCCCCTTTCTGAGGAATCAGGCGCTGACCGTCAAATTCCCATCCCTGATCCGCACTCTGGCCAAACGGTTTGAGAATCTTCCCGTTCCATTCGTAGCCGGTGAGCAGGGACTGATTATGTCGTTTGATCAAGGAGAGGGACATGACATTGGCTCCGCAGGATGGACGTCACCTTCGGCGAAAAATCATCAAAAACATAAAACAGCTGGGACGACTTGTGAAGTATTTTTTCAGTCGGTCCTGTTTTTGCTTCTTAGAGCGAGCGAGAATGCTCTATGCCGGATTCGTGCCGTGACATGTTGTGTCATGTCATTGGTCTATCACCCAGAGGAGGATGAAAAATGATTCGTCGCTTTATACCCACCTTGTATCAGGCGGGACAACGTTTTTTTCTTTTGACCTTGATGGTTGCTCTGTTGCCGCTGTCAGCGCAGGCTACCGATATCTTTAAAATCGGGATCATGCAGGCTCAAAAAGGAGCGGCGGCAAAGCTGCGCCCGCTCGAAACCTATCTTAACACCCACGGGGTGCAGGTTCGTTTTATTCCAACCGCCAGCTACACCGAAGCGGCGGAGAAGTTCGCCGCTGGTGAGATGGACGGGATGTTCAGCGGCTCCGGTGTCGCCGGAACGATGATCATCAAGAAGGTCGCCTATCCGGTACTGCGACCGGTCGATAAAGCGGGGATCAGCACCTACTGGGCGGTGGTGATTGCCCCCAAAGGGGCGCCGCCCTTTGACGGAACCGCCGACTATTTCAAGGGGAAGAAGGTCGCCTTCTGTGCTCTTGCCTCCTCGGGGGAATTTTTCTTCCGACAGGTTCCTGGAGCCTCAAAGGCGGCGGCTGAAACTCTGATTGCCTCCTCACATCAGGCGGCGATCGATATGGTGCGCGACGGCAAGGCCGATGTCGCCATCGTCAAGAACCGGGTCTGGGACGGCCTGACTGGAAAATACCCGTCGTTGACTCAGGTCGGCAGCGATTCGGGGCAGAACCCTAACAACGCCTTGATTATCTCGAAGAAGACGGATCCCGAGTTCGTCAAGAGCCTGGTCCGGATCCTCCTCCCTCTCGAAAAGGATACCCGCGCCGGGGGGATGGCACTCAAGAACGAGATGGGGCTCTCCGGCTATGCCATCACCTCGGTGGCCGATTTCAATCATACCCTCAAACTACTCGGTCGGGCCGGGGTGACTCCCGACTTTGATTTCCATTTCTAAACGAGGGTGCAGCTGTTTCACCGCAAAAAGGGGAGCTCTTTGTGAGCTCCCCTTTTTGTTGTCTATTCTGCGGTGTTGTTGGTTTATGGCTCGTTGGTGATCGGAATCAGGTCGTCGGGGGTCTCAAGGCTGACCCGTCCGAGCTGGCCGCCTCGCAGTTCGCGGATAATGATCTCTGAGATGCGCGGGGTATCGACCTCCCCGCCACCAGCGAGACAGCCGCGTTTGCGGCCGATCTGTTCGATCTGCTGCTGCGGGTCGGGGTTGGGCTCTGCGAGTTTGTAGCGCCCCTTGACTGCGTCAGGGTATCGGGCGCTGAGCATGTTGATGGCATACCACGCCATTTCAGGATAATCGACGGCGTTGTCGCCGATGGCTCCGCTCACCGCCAGTCGGGCGGCGATGGCGGGATCATCCATGACTGGCCAGATCAATCCCGGCGTATCCGCAAGGAGGATGCCGTTGCGCAGATCGACCTGTTGCTGCGCCGTGGTGATTGCCGGCTTGTCGCCGACCCGGGTGATTTTGCGCCCGGCGAGGGTGTTGATCAGGGTCGATTTGCCGACGTTGGGGATGCCGACAACGATCACCCGCAACGGCTTCCCCGGTTTTCCTCGATGCGGGGCGAGCTGGCGGCAGAGTTTGGTGATCTGCCCCGCTTCCTTGCGGTTGCGGGCGTCTAGAGGCAGGGCGCGCACCAGGCGGCTTTGCTCAAAATGCTGGACCCATTGGCGGGTGACGTTGGGGTCGGCGAGGTCGTTCTTGTTGAGGATTTTGATGCAGGGCTTCTGACCGCGCAGCGACTCAAGAACCGGGTTGGCGCTGGCGTTAGGGAGACGGGCGTCGAGAACCTCAATGACCACGTCGATCGTCGGGATCACCTCGGCGATCTTGAGCCGGGCCGAGCGCATGTGTCCTGGGTACCATTCGATCTTCATAGCTTTAACTCGTTAAGGGGGGATGAACGGGGCAGCAACATGTCGCGCTGGTTGTATCATATTTCCCCGTCCAAAGAAACGCCCTCGGCTTTTTAAGGGGGTGATAAATCGAATAAAATCTTTGATGTACCTTTAATGTGTGGCAGAATATAACACCTGAAACGCTTTCTGTTCTTTTATGTTGTCCATCGATTGGAATGTGATGAGTCGTCAACGGATTCTTTTTACGCTTCTGACCATTTTTGTCGGCCTGCTCCTCTCTTCGAGCGCGGTGATGTGGCTGATTCAGGGGCTTTTCCCGGCGTTGACCCAGAGGGAATGGCACTGTTTTTCCGTTCTTTTCGGCAGTGTAGCTGGGACCATCGCCGCCTACTGGGGAGTTCATCGCTACGAAAGGCTCAACCGTCTTCTCGAGAGCGAGGTCGAGGTACGACGACAAGCCGAAGAGAAGGCCGAGGAGGCCTGGCACTATGCTCAGGGTCTCATCGACAGCTCCATCGATTTCATCATTTCGGTCGATACGCAGCGGCGAATCGTCGAATTTAACAAGCCGGCTCAGAAGGCCTTCGGTTACCTCCCTGAAGAGATTATCGGCAAGCACGTCGAACACCTCTACGCCGATCCTCAGGAGTGTCAGACGATTCAAAATATGCTGCAGCAGGACGGCTCTTACCGCGGCGAGGTTCTCAATCGGCGCAAGAATGGTGAGACGTTCCCCAGTTTCCTCTCCGCTTCGTTCCTCACCGATAAGGAGGGGCGAGTCACCGGCTATATGGGGATCTCCCGTGATATCTCCAAGCGTAAGAAGTTAGAGCTTGAACTTCTCAAGGCGGCGACGATTGATCGTCTCACCGGGGTCTATAACCGGCATAAATTCGAAGAGCTGATTGCGGCTGAAATCGAGCGTAGTCGACGCTATAACAATCCTCTCTCGTTGATGATGTTTGATCTTGATCACTTCAAAAAAGTCAACGACACCTATGGCCATCAGATCGGTGATGAGGTGTTGCGCGAAGTTGCGACCCTGATTCAGGGGCATATCCGTGCCAACGATCTTTTCTGCCGCTGGGGAGGGGAGGAGTTCATGCTTCTTGCGCCCGAGACCCGTATTGAGGCGGCGCGCGACCTGGCCTAGAAGTTGCGCCAGTTGACCGAGACTCACTTCTTTACCGAAAAAATCCACCTTACCCTCAGCTGCGGGGTGACTCAGATGCAGGGCAAGGACGACAGTCATCGGGTGGTGATGCGGGCTGATGATGCGCTCTATAAAGCGAAACATGAGGGCCGCAATCGCGTCGAAGTCGTGATGTAAGTCCGGAGGGGGACAACGGAACATTCTTGATAGGAGAGAGAAGATGCGTTGTTTCATCCTTCTCGAGCGGGCCCACCGTCGTGCCACGCCGCCCACCGGGTTTCGACCGGTCGGCGGCGTGTTGTCATTGAGGGGGCGAGTGGCTCTCTGTCTCGGGCTTCTGCTCCTTATTATCTCGACCGCGGGCCTTCCCCTTGTCGCTGCCGCAAGCGGGGAAAAGCGGCTCGTGCGGGTCGGAGCCTTCGACTACTTCCCGGGAATCTTTCTTAACGAGGAGGGGCGGGTCGACGGATTCTATACCGAAATGCTGGCGGCTCTTGCTAAAGAGCAGAACTGGGAGGTTCGCTACGTTTATGGCTCATGGGCCGAGGGACTGGAGAGGCTGCAGCGTGGGGAGGTTGATCTGCTGACCAGCGTCGCCTGGACTGAGGAACGGGCGCAGAGCATGGATTATGTTCCGACCCCTTTGCTGACGGTATGGGGAGAGCTCTATGTGCGCGAAGGGCTTCCCATCGACAGTCTGCTTGAAATCGCCGGTCATCGCGTCGGGGTGATGCGCCGTGACTTCAACGGTGCCTCCTTTGTCAAGCTGATCAAAAAATTCGACATCGACTGCACGATTGTTGAGTACCCCGGATTCAGCGAGATCTTTGCGGCGACGGAGTCGGGCGAGATTGACGCCGGGGTGGTGAACAACACCTTCGGGGCGGCGATGCAGCATGAGTACCGTATCAAATCGTCAGGTGTCGTCTTTAATCCCTTCGAGATCTTCTTCGCTGTCAAAAAAGGGCGTCACGCCGAACTTGTGAGCACCCTCGACAGCACCCTCACTCACTGGCGCAGTGAAGAGCACTCCCCGTATCAGCGGGCGCGGCAAAAATGGATGCACCGGACCACTGCGGTCGTTAAGGTGATACCTGATTGGGTCCGTTATCTGATTCAGGGGGCGGTGGTTGTTTTCCTGCTTGGCGGTGGCTTTATCGTCGTGTTGCGTTGGCAGGTCAAACAACGCACTGCCGAGATCCATGAGAAAAAAGCGCGTCTGCGAGAAAGTCAGGAGCATTACCTCTCCCTCTTCGATAATGCGCCGGCACCGATGTGGGAACTCGATCTGAGCCCTTTCGCACCTTCGGGAGAGAAGGGGGCCGAGACGGTAACGATCAGGGATGTCAATCGCAGTGCTGTTTTGCTCTGTGGGGGGAAGAGCAAGGAGGAGGTCGTGACAGCCGCCACGCGTCTTTTCCCTTTCGAAGAGCAGGATCTCTTGCAGGGGGCGGTGCAGAGTCTTCAAGCTGGCGAACCATTTTATCAGGCCGAAGGAGAGCTTTCGTCGTTGACGGGAAAGAGGTTGCACGTCTTTTCGCGTTGGCAACTCTTGCCCGGCCATGAAGAGAGTCTTGATCGGGTCCTCGTCTCAACCATCGATATCACGCGCCGAACCCAGATGGAGAATGCACTGCGTCTGCTGGTTGAAGGGACGGTTGAAGCGACGGGAGAAGCCTTCTTCGCCTCCTTGGTTGAACATTTGGCACAGGTCTTTTCGGTTGGGCATGTTCTGGTGAGCCGACTGCTTCCCGGGGGAGAAGAGTTCCAGACGCTGGCGGTCTGTCAACATGGACGGGTGCTCGACAATCTGGTCTACCTCGTCAAAGGGACGCCGTGCGAAGAGGCCCTTCTTCACGGGGTTAAACATGTTCGTACCGGTGTGGCCGACGCCTTTCCAGAAGACCCGATCTTGCGCGAGATGGGGGTGGAAGGGTACCTCGGGGTCGCGCTCTACGACCGTCTCGGTCTCCCTACGGGGATTCTTTGCATTCTCGATGAAAACCCGATTCTCTCGGATGAGAACCTCATTAATATGCTCCGTCTCTTCGGGGGACGGGCATCTGCTGAACTTGAACGTTTAATGGCGCAGGAGGAGCTTCAGGAGCGTGACCAACTCCTGCGGGAGGTCCAGAAGATTGCAGGGGTTGCCAGCTTCCGCTGGGATTTCACCAGCGACCTTTTGATCTGGAATGGAACCCTCTCAGGGATCTCTGCTCCTCTGAAAGAGACGGGGGAAGAGTTTCAATCCCTGATCCATCCCAAAGACCAGGCAATCTTCAACCGCTACCTTGAGACGGTACGGGCCGGAGATGAGGAGGCCTTCTGCGAATTCAGAATCCGTCTTGAGTCGGGCGAACTTCTTCCCGTTGCGAGCCGAGCACGTTTGCGCGTCGATCATCGCCAGCGGGCGAAAGGGGTCATCGGTTATCTGCAAGATATCCGTGAGATGAAAAAGACGGAGGCGCTGCTTGAAAAGGCGCGAGACGACGCAGAATCTGCCAGTCGGGCCAAAAGTAGCTTCCTTGCCAATATGAGTCACGAATTTCGTACCCCCCTTAACGGGATTCTCGGGATGCTCGAACTGCTTGAGGAGGGTTCTCTCGATTCGGAGCAGCGGGAGTTTGTGCAACTCTCCCGTCAGGCGGGTAAAAGCTTGCTGTCACTTGTCAGTGAGATCCTTGATCTCTCGCGGATTGAAGCGGGACAGCTTGTTCTGGATGGACACCCCTTTACTCTTGCTTCAGCGTTGAAAGAGGTTGGCGACTTTTTCACGCATGTCGCGCGGCAAAAAGGGATCACCCTCTCAGTGGAACGAGAAGGTTCTCTTCCCGAGATGATCTTTGCCGACGAACATCGTCTGCGTCAGATTCTGCTGAACCTCTTGGGCAATGCCGTCAAGTTTACAGATGAAGGTGGGGTAACCCTTAAGGTCTCTCTTGCTTGCAACCTTTCGCAGGAAGGTGTGCGTTTCACGGTCTCTGACACCGGGCCGGGGATCTCGGCGGAGATTCTGCCGGCCGTTTTCCAGCCTTTTGTGCAGGGAGATGCCACCTATCGCAAGAAATATCAAGGCGCGGGTCTCGGTCTTTCAATTGTGCGACAGCTGGTCGATCTGATGAAGGGAGAGGTCTGGGTCGAAAAGAGTGATGCGCACGGGACGACGATTATCGTCGAACTTCCCCTGAATGAGGTCACGGAGGGCGAGAAGAAGAGCGCGTCAGGTTGTGAGCCGCATCCGCCGCTGGTTGCAGGGAGAAGGGCTCTTTTGGCTGAGGATAATCATGTGAACCAGATTCTCTTTGCCAAACTGCTGGAGCGGTTCGGCTTTGAGACATTGTTGGCGAACAATGGAGAAGAGGCCCTTGCATTGCTGAGGGAGCAAGCGGTGGATCTGGTCCTGATGGATATCCAGATGCCGGTGATGGATGGGATGGAGGCGACGCGGCGGATTCGTGCCGACGAGAAGAAGAGAGGGGCCTCCCCGTTGCCGATTATCGCTCTGACGGCCTATACGCAACAGGAGGATTTGGGCCTTTTTCGTGAAGCAGGTGTTGATGACATTCTTGTCAAGCCCGTTCGCCTTGGTGAACTTAAGTCCCGTATCACCCGTTTTTTTGTCTAGAGTTGGGCGAGAAAGTTCTCAAAGAGCTGTTTGGCCATGCTGTAATGCTCTTGTTGAGCCGCCCTGAAGGGGGTGAGATAGGTTGTGCCGTCAGGGTCAACAGGTTCGCTCCAGCGCTGCACTAAGTCGGCATCAACCTCGGGGTGGAACTGCAACCCCCAGGCATTTTTATAGCGAAATGCCTGACCAGGGCAGTCTCGGCTTGAGGCGAGGAGGTCGGCATTCGCTGGTGGGGTGAAGCTGTCGTTGTGCCACTGAAAGGCGAGAAACCCTGAATCGATGTCCGAAAAGAGAGGGTCGGCTTCTCCTTGGGGGGTCAATCTGATCTCGACCAGCCCCTTTTCCCCTCGCGTCTTTGCGCTGACGTCTCCTCCGAGAGCGTGTGCGAGGAGTTGTCCTCCGAGGCAGATGCCGAGCAGGGGGGTCCCTTTTTCGGCAGATTCACGCAGCACGGTTAGCAGGTCGGCAAGATACGGGTACTGTTGCTGGTCGTGAACTCCCATATAGCCCCCAAGGACGATCAAGGCATCCTTCTCTTGAAGTTGCGGCAACGGCATCTCCTCAAAGAGTCGGTATGTTTTTTTCTTCTCAGGCCGGCTGTGTAAAAGGTCCCCAAAATAGCCGGAAGTTACGCGGGAGTCGCTCTGGATCAGATGAAGTGTCGCCATGGTGGCTCCTGTGGAAAAGAGGCAACGGGGCCGATGGATTCGTCCATCGGCCCCGTTGCCTTGTCTGAACTCAACACCTCCCAAGCATGGGGTATGCCATTTCAGGAGCGTTCATTTTGGGTCTTTTCGAACAATCTTAAGTGGTTAAGTGCCATAAAAAAGGGCAATCAGCTGCCCGTTTTCGCACCAATCGTCGGGGTTCCACCATAGAGTGTGAAAAAGAATGTCGCGCCGCGGCCGGGGCGTGATTCCGCCCAGATATGTCCCCCGTGGCGACTGATTATCCGGCGTACCGTCGCCAGACCGATCCCGGTTCCCTGAACCTCTCGGGGATGGGCAAGGCGTTGGAAAGGCTCGAAGATTTTACTGCCCTCTTTGACGGAGAATCCGCAGCCATTATCGCGCAGGTAATAGGTGAGGAGATCCCCTCGTCGGGCGGCGCCGAAGGCGAACATCGCTTCGAGTTCCGGGTCGGTATATTTCCAGGCATTCGAGATCAGATTCAGCAGCGCCAGGCGCAGCAAAAGGGGGTCACCTCTGGTGAGCAGGTGTGGTGCGATCGCCCAGTGACACTTGCGTTCTGGGTCCTTTTGGGCAAATTCATCGGCAATCTCTCGAACCATCAGACTCAGGTCGATTTCAACCTTCTCCATTTTACGTCGTGACACCCCTGAGAGGATAAGCATGGCGTCAATGGCCGCACTCATGGAACCCCCCGCCTCGCTGATCGCTTCGAGAGCGTAGCGGGTGTCGTCATCAAGTGTTGTCTCTTTTTTCTCTAACGACTGGACGGCGAGAAAAAGTTGGGTCAAGGGGTTGCGCAGTTCATGGTTCAGGGCGTGGGCAAAGGAGGCGAGTTCATCGTTGCTCACGGTCAGCTCTTCGGTGCGTTGAGTCAGCTCCTTGTTGAGGACGACAACATCTTGACGCTGCTTCTCTGTTGTTTGCAACGCCGTTGCCAACGCCTCCTTCTGCTTCTGTCCTTTTCCAAGCACGTGTCGGACCCAGAACGCCGAGATGAGAAGCACCGTCGAGGCGAGGACGCGGATGGCGACCTCCTGAGTTGAGGGCTCGGTAATCTGCTCAAGAAACGATTCGTCGCCGAAGATCCAAGCATCCATGGCGCAATCGAGGAGCCAGTAGATCGTGATGATAATCAGGGCGATCGGGAGGGGTTGGGGGGAAGAGTCGGTTGTGATGGGAGGGGAGGGCATGGGCGAAACCTCGGCTAAAATTCGAGGTCTAGGGTAGCAAAAAAAGAGTCACATGATCAACGGTTAATCTGTTTCTTTTCGTTTGTTTTTGTTTTTCTTGAGGTCGATGATGAGTTCGGTTTCTGCCTCATCTTTAGTCCCCTCCCAGGCAGCGACGATCCCTTCCCTCCCCTCGTTTTCTTGTGCCGGGAGGAGAATGCGTAGTGAAATGCGCTGCCCATTTTTCAATATTGGCTTCGTTCTCAGGCGGAGTAGGTTTTCGCCGTGGCGAAGGTGTCCGGTCGCTGCATAGCTCTGCAGGGTCTGCGGGGTTGCGGCGAGTCGATAGACCTGTTCGCCATTGATGATCAGTTCACCGGTGACATTGCGGGCGACAAGGTCAACGACGAGTCTCTCCGGATCGGGGAGGGTCGCGTGGAAGCGGGTTTGGCCGGGCTGCAGAGGAAGTTTGGGAAGGATCCTTTCGATGGGGGGCGGTGAGACAGTGATGACGCCGGTGCGGGCGACAGGCTCATACCCCCCCGCCGGCCAGTTGAGAAAGAGACGAACCTCATACTCCCCCTCTTCAGCTGGAGCGGTGAAGGTGACCTCTCCCTCGCTCTTGCCGCCGAGGTAGTGGTATTCACCATAGTTGCGGTTTCCGGCGTCGGCGGCATAGAGGCTGATCCAATCCTGTGAGGTTGGGTTTTGAATGCCGCTGAAGGAGACAGTAA
>PKUF01000102.1:11919-18584 GCA_002869635.1 Desulfuromonas sp.
CGCTGCGCCAGGCGGGAGTCGATGTCTGAGGTTCAAGAACTGTGATGGTGATAGAGGCGATCTCCCGTCCGCTGGTGTCGGTATCGTGCATCCTCAGGTCGTAGCTGCCGGCGAGAGCCGGGGCTGTGAACGTAAGTTTCCCTTCGCTTTGGCGTCGTAGGTAGTGGTAGGCGAGGTCATGCTGGTCGTTGCGGCTTTCATCGCCGTGCGGGACATGGCTGGGGATAAGACCGACCCAGGCGTTTCCCGGTAGATCGGTCGGGGCCGTGAAGCGAAAGGCGATCATCTCGCCGGGGAGATAAAGACTCCGCTCTGCCTGCAGGGTCGGTTGGATGGTTGGCTGCGCAAGGGGGCGCAAGGGGGGCTCTTCCGGAGAAGGAGGGGGCGTCGGAAGAAACATGAGGACGTAGAGTCCGCAGGCTGTTGCCCCGAGAAGCACAAGGAAGGTTATGAGCGGGCGCAGAGAGCGTTGAGGTGAGGAGGCTATCCCCTGCTCGCTCTGCTGTGGTTTCTGTGACGGTACCGATCCCTGAAGCGGATGGAAGGGGCGATGACAACGGCCGCAGGTGACCGATGATCCCGTTGGGTCTAAGAGCTGCTCCGGGACGACGCGCACAAAACCGCAGTGAGGGCAAGTCAGGCTGCGTGGTGCCACGATCACACCTCTTCTTCAGGCGTCGTTTCTACGTTGTCGGGGAGTCGATCTTCAGATCCACTGATCTGGAATCGATCAAGTTCTGGCAGAAGTCGGCGCAGCTGCTCAAGCTGTTCTTCCACCCGCTGGGTCAGCATTGCGCTCGACTTGTGGTTTGAACTGGCAATCTGATCGATTTTCTCCAGTGAGCTGGTCATGCTCTGGCAAGAGCGGCGCAGCCCCTGACAGACCTCATCGACACTGACGGAGAAGGTGTGGATATCGCTCAAGGTTCCCGAGATCCGTTGGGTGCCGTCGGCTTGTTCCTGAGCGCTGATACGCAGGCGATCGGCGACGCTATGGAGCCTCTCCACCGAGGTGACGATCATATCGCTCCCTTGCTTCTGCTCTGTCGTCATCCGTTTGACCTTCTCGATCTGTTGGCTGTTCTCCTGCGTCGCACGGCGGATCCGGACACATTTTTCGGTCTGAGCTCGGGCTGCGCCGGCGATCTGGTGCGCCATGCCGCTTGCCTGCTGCGAATTTTCAATGATGTGGCGAAAGACCTCCTTGGCTCGGGTTGAAGCATCAAGGCTGAGATCGGCCCCGTCGAGAATGCGGGCGACCAGCTCAATCGCCGAAGCGACCCCTTCTTGGACCTGACGGATGGTCTGTTCGATATCGAGGACGCTGCTCGTTGTGGTCTGGGAGAGTTGCCGGATCTCTTCGCCGACAATCGCGAAGCTGCGACCATGCTCGCCTGCTTGTGAGGCAATGATCGCGGCGTTGAGGGAGAGGAGATTGGTCTTTTCGGCGACGGTGCGGATCACCTCCATCATCTGCCCGATATTGGCCGAACTCTCGCCAAGGTGATCGATGACCCGACTGTACTCATCGATGAGATTGCGATTCTCCGAGGTAACCCGCAGAACGTCGTCAAGCGCCTCTTCCCCCTGCTTCTGAGCCATAAGGGACACTTTTTCTGCCAAATTGGTTGATTCGTGCGCCAATTCCCCGACCTGAGTGCTGCTGGCCGCCAACTCTTCGGTGTCGGCTGAGGTTTGCTGCGAGGCCGAATCGACAACATCGAGAAAGTCGACACTCTGACTTAATGTCCCATTCATCTCCCGCACTGTGCCGGCGATCCGCTCTACCTCCTCGGCGAGGTGGTCGGCCATCTCCTGAGTGCTGCGGACTGTTCCCGTCATCTCCTGGGCTGAGGACGATGATTCGTCAAGGGAGTGGGTCAAGGTTTCGACCTTCTGCGAGAGCTCGGCAGCAACCGAATCGACCTCAAGGACGACGGTGCTCATGTCGCAGATCTCGTCGTCCTGTTGTTTGGCTCCGCTGGAGATATCTTGAGCCGAACTCTCAATCGAGGCGGCGGTCTGCTGCACGTCGCCGGCGGTACGGCGTAACGCACCGATCACCTGACGCAGGGCGGCGGTCATGGCGTTCATCGCCCGAGCCATCACTCCGATTTCATCTCGGCGGTCAAGGTCAAGGTGAGCGTCAAGGTCCCCCTGTTCAAGACGACTGAGCATCGTTGCGCTCGCTTCGATGGGGCGAGAGAGGCTCCGGGCGAGGTAGGTGCCGCCGCCTAAGGCGAGAAGTCCGCCCAAAATTGCAGCGAGCAGGGCAAGAAGACGGTCCTGCTCGACCAGATTGTTTGAAAGGCGACGGTCTTCCTCGGCCTGCTGATGGTTGATCTTGGCGAGTTGGTCGAGATTTTTTGCCGCCGCTTCAGCGGATTCAGCGGCCTGATTAAAGGCGAAAGAGCCCGCCTGAGTCAGAAGACTGATGTCGGAGCGCAGAATGGTCAGGGCATAATCAAACGCCTCGTCGATATCGCGAAGAATATTTTCAGCCTCTTCGTTGAAGCGGATCCGTGCCCTTTTCTGGTCGCCTTGCAGCAGGAGGTTGTTGATCTCTTCACCGAGACGGTGGAGTTGCTGATGCGGTGTTTTCATATCATTCAGAGCATCGGCAAGGTCGGGGTTCTGCGGTTCAAACAGGCGAAGCCAGAGACCGAGGGCACAGCGAAAGGGACTGAGCTCGCCGTCGAACGCTTTCCCCTGCTCAATCGCTTTTTCAAGTGTAATCACCCAGAGAAAATGATCGTTGCGGCGCTGGGCCAGTGTCGATTCTAGGATGTAGACACGCTCTTCACGCACCAGTTTGACCAGATTGATCATCTCCTGATGGTGCTCGCGCCACGCCTGCCAGTCCCCCTTCGCCCTTTCCCAGAGTTTCAACTCTTTCTCTTCATGGTGCAGCGCCTCATAGGCGTGAATCGCGCTGTCGGCACTCTGCCAATCTTTGTCGATCGCCTCAAGAATCTGTTGACGCTCGATAAGGGTGGTCATCGGCAGGAGGAGTTCTCTCTCTTTGGTGTGGATTGCTCCCTGCAGGTCAAGGATCTGTCGTAGGGCGTTGACGGCGGGGAGGTGGACGTCGGTGATCTGGGTGAGCAGGTGGTGGGTCTGTCGCAGGCCGAGCCAGCCGAAACCACCGATCAGGGCACAGAGCAGGGCGAAGACCCCGAAGGCGGCAAGAAGTTTATGATAAATTTTCATGATGATGAAAAATTCCCACAAGGGTCAGTTGTCAGAGGAGCGAAGGTTGCCAAAGATCATCGTAACAAATAGGCGACTTCAGAGAAAGCAGAGAAAACACCGTCTCATAAGATGTGTTCGAAAAAATTGTCTTATGGTTGCCGTCGTGCACCCTTTGCGCCAGAATAGGGGGTAAATCGTCTTCTCGTGAACGCAAAATAAGGAGGGACACATGGCGCTACGCTATCTTCTCTGCCCTCAGTGTGGGGTGCATCGTTTCTTTGTGCGGGCTGATGATGGGAGTTCTGTCTTTTTTCACGTCGGCCTTGATCGTCAACTCTTTACGGCCAGTGGGGAACCTCCCGACCTCAAGGGGAGTGACACCTCGGTGATCTATTGTGCCGGCTGTTCTTGGAAGGGGGGGATTCACAAACTGGTCAAGATTTTCTGCGGTTAGTGCATCTTTGTGACTCAAGTAAAAAGCCTCCCGCACATGCTGTGCGGGAGGCTTTTTATCTTTCTGCTTGAGGCCGTCTCTTTTAGTAGAGAACGTCTTTGGCTTCGACCGGAGCTTGGAAAACTCGATAGACCCAGATCTTGTAGCTGATGATGATCGGGACGAATATCGCCGCGACCACCGTCATGATCTTGAGGGTGTAGGGGCTCGATGACGAGTTGTAGATGGTGAGATTGTACGCCGCATCAATGCTCGAGGGGATCAGGCTCGGGAAGAGCCCGGCGACGCCAGTCGCCACCACCATCAATACGGTGATGCAGGAGGCGGCAAAGGCGGTGAGGTTCTTCCCTTTGGCCAGCGCGATGCGCACCGTCACCAGAGCCCCAACCGCCAGCAGCGGTATGATGAAGAGGAGCGGTGCGGCAAGATAGTTGTCATAGAGCTTGGTGGCAAAGGCCGTGGCGCCGAGAAAAACGGCGGCGACGATGAGGGCTGCCGGCCAGATCTTGGCGGCCATGGCGCTTGAGCGCTCCTTCAATTCCCCAACGGTCTTGACCGAGAGGTAGAGAGCGCCGTGCATCAGGAAGAGGACAACAAAGAGGACGCCGGCGAGCAGCCCGTAGGGGTTGAGCAGGCCAATGAGCGAGCCGTGATAGCCGGCGGCGTCCATTGGCAGGCCAGCGAAGATGTTGCCGAAGGCGACCCCGAAGAGGAGCGCCGGGATGCTGTTGCCGACAAAGATCGCCACGTCCCAGAGTTTCTTCCATCCTTCACTGGCGATCTTGCCGCGGAACTCGTAGGCGACACCGCGGATGATCAGTCCGGCCAGCAGCAAAAAGAGGGCGGTATAGAGGTAACTGAACATCAGGGCATAGGTGGTCGGGAAGGCGGCAAAGGTCGCCCCGCCGGCAGTGATCAGCCAGACTTCGTTGCCGTCCCAGACCGGGCCGATGGTGTTGATCATAATCCGCTTGTCCATGTCGCTTTTGCCAAGGACCGGGTGAAGCATGCCAGCCCCGAGAACAAAACCGTCAAGCATGAAGTAGACAGACCAGAGGACGCCCCAGAGGACAAACCAGATGATATTGAAGATCATGACGAGCCCTCCTTAATTGGCTTCGGCGGTGACAGGTTTCTGAGGACGGACCAGAGGTGCATGTGGATCTTCCTCAGGCCCCTTGCGGGCAAACTTGGCGAGCAGGTAGATGTCGATCACACCGAGGCCACCATAGAGCAGGGTGAAGCCGAGGAGCGAGAAGATGACCTGCCCGCTGCTGATGGCGGTGGAGACACCGTCGCTGGTTTTGAGAACCCCGTAGACCAGCCAGGGCTGACGTCCAACCTCGGCCACGACCCAGCCGAGCTGAGCCGCCAGGTAGGGGACAGGGATCGAGTAGAGGAGAATCCGCAGCAGCCAGGTCTTTTCAAGGATGGTGCGACGGAAGGAGAAAAAGGCGGCGACCGCTGCCGCGAGGAACATGTAGCTCCCCATGCCGACCATGGCACGGAAACTGAGGAAGGTCGGCAGTACCGGCGGCCGCTCATCCTCTGGGAAGTCCTTAAGCCCTTTGATTTCGGCGTTGGGGTCGTGGAAGGCGAGGTAACTCACCATGTTGGGGATACAGAGCCCTTCCACCGAATTGCACTCGGCAGCCGGGTCGGGGAGCAGGAGCAGGTTCATGCCGACGCCACGCTGGGTCTCCCAGACCGATTCCATAGCCGCGAATTTTGTCGGCTGGGTCTTGGCAATCTCGATAGCGTGAAAGTCGCCGGTGATAAAGACCAGCCCGGCGGAGATCAGAGCGAAGATCGAGGCGATGCGCAGAGAGCGGGAAAAGAGCTCGACCTGATTCTTGCGCAGCAGGTGCCAGGCGGCAACCCCCATGACGAAGAAGGCACCGACCATGTAACCAGAGGTGACGGTGTGGAAGAATTTGATGATGCCGTAGGGGTTGGTGAGCAGGGCGCCGAAGTCGACCATTTCAGCGCGGCCATTACGCAGCTCGTAGCCGACCGGATGCTGCATCCAGCCGTTGGCGAGAAGAATCCAAAGGGCCGAAAGGTTGGTGGCGATAGCAACGATCCAGATCGAGATGGCGTGCATCCGCTTCGAGATCCGATTCCAGCCGAAGATCCAGACCCCGATGAAGACAGACTCAAGGAAGAAGGCGACCAGCGCCTCGATTGCCAGTGGGGCCCCGAAGATGTCTCCGACGTAGCGGGAGTATTCCGCCCAGTTCATCCCGAGTTGGAACTCCATGGTGATCCCGGTGACGACGCCGAGGGCGAAGTTGATCAGAAAAAGCTTCCCCCAGAAACGGGCCATGCGCAGATAGGTTTCATCGTTGGTGCGCACGTAGCGAGTCTCCATGTAGGCGACTAGAATTGAGAGTCCCAGCGTCAGCGGGACGAAGATAAAGTGGAACATGGCGGTGATGGCAAACTGCCACCGGCTTAGGGTGAGGACATCCATGAAAGGCCTCCTGATGGTGGTAAAGGGTGACCGACTGGGCCATCCGGCTGTGAGAAAAGAAGGTCAATCGTGACCTTTTTGGTTAGCTATTGGGGGCAGCAGAACTCCTGAGGAGCCTGAGCCAAGTCAGCGAGGGAGACCTCATCAAGGGTATCGACCATCTGTTTTTGGACTTTGCGCCAGACGCCGTGAACCCCGCAACCGCCACGACGCCCACAAGCCCCGTCATCAAGGAGACAACGATTAGGGAGGATCGGCCCTTCGACCGTCTCCACCACCTCGCGCAGGGTGATATTGGCGGCAGGACGCCCGAGGGTAAAGCCGCCACCGCTGCCGCGAAAGGAGCGGACCAGGCCGTTTTTGACGAACGCCTGAAAGGTCTTGGCAAGAAAGGTTGCCGGCGCCTCAGTCGCGTCGGCAATCTCGCTGAGTAGGGAGATCTTCCCTTCCGGTTGCCCGGCGAGGTAGATCATGCCACGGATGGCGTATTCACCTTTTTTCGTTAGACCCATCATATGATCACCAAGAAGACCTTTTTTGTCTTTT
>PKUF01000067.1 GCA_002869635.1 Desulfuromonas sp.
GATCTCAGCTTACGACCACTGGATCGCCTTTGCCCTGCTCGCCTTTGTCGGCGGCAAGATGATCCGCGAAGCCTGCCAAAACGAGGACGACGAAGAGAAAAGCAGCGACCCAACCCGCGGCATGACTCTGGTTCTCCTCTCCGTCGCCACCAGCATCGACGCCCTCGCCGTCGGACTCACCCTCGCCATGTTACAACTCGCCATCTGGTGGCCGGCACTGATTATCGGTCTGGTCGCCGGCGGCCTGACCATTGTCGGAATGCTTCTGGGAAAAAGGATTGGCGATCGCTGGGGCAAACCGGTAGAGATTGCCGGCGGTCTGATCCTCATCGCCATCGGCCTGAAGATCCTCATCGAACATACCCGCCCCTTCTGATCTCCCTCCCCCTCGCCTTTTCTCTTCTTTAACGGCGGTACTTCTGCTCTCCCTCCGGCACATACCAGCGAATCAGATTGTGCATGATCCCGGCCGGGGCCGGCTCGATGCCGCGAAAACGTGCCGCCACAACCGGTAGCGCATCGGGGACGTAGAGAAAGGTGTACGGCTGTTCTTCGGCCAGAATCTCCTGAAAGCGATCATAATAGACCTTACGCTCGGCCCGATCGAGGCTGCGTCTTCCCTTCTCAAGCAGGGCATCGGTCTCGGCGTTGCGGAAACCGATGAAGTTGAGCTCGCCGGGACTGGTCTTGCTCGAATGCCAGACGTTGTAACCGTCGGGATCAATGGGAACGCTCCACCCCATGATAGTGGCATCGAAGTTACCGGGGTTGATGAACTCCTTGAGGAAGGAGGCCCACTCAAGCACACGCAACTTGACATCGACCCCGATCTCACTGAAACGACGCTGGATGATCTCACCGGTCTTTATCCGCTGCTCGTTCCCCTGATTGGTAACGATCGTGAAGGCGAAGGGAGTCCCATCGCGATCGAGGATGCCATCACCGTCGCTATCTTTCCACCCGACTTCAGCAAGAAGCGCCTTCGCCTTCACGGGATCATAAGGATAGCGTTTGACATCGGGATTGTAAGGCCAACTCCCCGGTTTGAAGGGGCCGGTCGCCTCCTGACCGAGACCGAGCAGCACACCGTCAATAATCTCTTGTTTGTTGATGGCGTAGGAGAGAGCCTGGCGCACCGCTTTCTCTTTAAAGAGGGGACGGTTTTGGTTATAGCCTAGATAAGTGTAAGCGAATGCGGGATAACGGTACTTGTTAAACCCTTTGACGAAACGCTCGCTGTCGGTCTGGCGCTCATACTGCAGAGGGGTCAAACCCATATGATCAACCCCACCCGCCTGCAGTTCAAGGAACATGGTCGCCGGATCAGGGATAATGCGATAGACCAAGCGCGCGATGTACGGCTTCCCCTCAAAATAGTCGGGGTTCGCTTCAAGAACGATCTTCTCTCCCGGCACCCAGTCAGCAAAACGATAGGGACCGGTACCGATCGGCGCCCGGCTTAAAGGGCTGGTGGTGATATCGGTACCAGCGAGCAGATGCTTCGGCATAATCGCCACTGACCAACTGATCAGTGCCTTGGCCAGCGGTTGACGATAGCGCACCCGCACGGTCAGCGAATCAAGGACTTCCACCGTGTCGATCTGACGGTAGTTCTCGGCGTATGCGGTGGGGACCTTGGGGTCAATGTAGGTCTGATAGGTAAAAAGGACATCGTCGGCCGTGAGAGGTGCCCCGTCATGCCAGGTCACTCCCGAGCGGAGATGAAAAATGATCTCGAGGGAATCGTCGGAGATCTCCCAGGAAGAGGCGAGTTCCCCCTCAACTTGCAGATCTTTGTCATAGCGAACGAGCCCGTTGTAAACCAAACCGTTAATATCAGAAGAAGCCGAATCGGCAGCAAGGACCGGTAGCAGGTTGCTGGCATCACCGATGCTCCCCATGATCAGGGTATCACCGTAGACCGGAGTCGCCGTATCGATCGTTGCCGCCACTCGCGGCGACTCGACCGGGGCGGGTACCGGCGGATCACAGGCAAAAAGCAGCGGCAAAAAAAGAAGTAAGAGAAGAAGCCTGGACATCGATATCACCTCCTGGAAAAATCAGGGATCAGGAAAAGGGAGAACCTCCCCCATCGCCGGGGGAGTAAGATGGAAGCGCTCAAGCGGCAAAGCGACATTAAGATCGACCTCACTGAAAGAGAGGCTCAGGCGCGCCGACGCACCAGGAAGTTCAAGAGCCATCGTCTGAGGAAAACCGGTCTCGGGGGAAAAATCGCCGTAGTTAAGACTCAAATTCACCCCTGCGCTGTCGATATAATCCCCCTGTTGCAGTCGCAACTCGAGGTCGAAATCAAAGTGCTGCTCACCACCATCATCAGCGACCAAGCGCAGGCGGACCCCGTCATGGAGTCTCTCCACCGTCGCCTCTCGCCAAGGCAAGAGCGGCGGCTCAAAGAGAACCAGCGGGACCAGGACCGCCGGGCTCACCGGCAGACGGAGGATCTGCGAAAGATTGCCCCAGGAGGCGGCGCCACGATAGAAACGGTTCTCCCCAGGATAGAAGAGGTCGAGGGTCTCGCCGTCACTGGCAAGGAGCAGCAGTGGGGTCCCAAAGGGGCTCAGCACCTCGCTGCGCAGTCGATCAGGACGTCTGAGAAAGAGGGCCTGCCGGGTCGAGGTCGTCTTCCCGCCGGTCGTCACCTTGACCTTGGCCAGCCCCTGCAAGGACCGATAGTGTCCGTTGAGCGACTTAATCTTCTGCAACAGCAGTTCCGGCGCCGGCAGGCTCTCCAGACGAGGAGCCGGGGCGAGACACCCCGAAAGAAGAAATCCCAACACGACTCCAAAAAAAAATCGCCAAACATTACGTCTCATTCGACACTCCGCAACTTCGCCGGTACGCCCGGACGCTCCGGCTCCAACTCAAGGAGCCTTCGGTAGAGCGCTGCCGCTTTCGCCTTCTCTCCCAGCGCCTTCCAGGTATCAGCAAGATGCTCGGCCACCTCAGGATCGTCAGGGAGACGACGGGACGCCTCAAGGAGCTGCTCACTCGCCTCGGCATAACGTCCCATACGGTAGAAGACCCAGCCGACCGTGTCGAAGATGTGTCCCGCTTCCTTAAGGAAAAGGGCGCGCTGGGCCAACAACAACGCTTCGTCAAGCCGAACTCCCTCTTCGGCCAGAGAGTAGGCGAGAAGATTGAGCGATTCGGCATGATCGGGATCAATCTCGATCGCATCGGAAACAGCCTGCCACGACTCCTCTTTTTTCCCCATACGCTCACAGAGCAGAGCCTGCTGGTAGGCGAGCTCGGCCTCCTCGGGGTAGTGTTCGCGGGCACGGCGCAGGGTCGCCAGAGCCTCCACTGTCGCTTTCCGTGCCGCCTGCAGTGAGGCGAGCAGGATGAAGGTGTCGGGACGTGCCTTGATCGAACCGGTCAGCTCAAGCAGCAACGCCTCACCCTCTTCACCCCGCTCTAGCTCAAAAAGAAGATAAGCGGCCCGACTGCGGGCATCCTCATAAACCTCCGCCTCTTCGGGAATCGCAAGAAAATCAGCAATTGCCGCCTCTTTCTCCCCCAAGCGATCCTCAGCCCCGGCAAGATAGTAGCGGATCAGGAAGAACGTGGGATTCATTTCGAGGATGCGGGAGAAATCATCGGCAGCCTGTCGCCACTCCTTGTGCTCAAAGAACAAAAGACCTCGCTTGCGCCATGCCTCAAGATCATCTGGATAGAGTTCAAGCAGACGGTCATAGAGAGAAAACGCCTCATCATCACGATTGAGAAGGATCAAAAGACGGGCGTAAGAGTGAAGAAGAGTCGGGTTGCCGGGAAATCGCGCCAGGCTCTCACGATAAAGAGCACGCGCCTTCGCCATTTCCTTCTCCCCCTGATAGAGCCGGCCAAGCTCAAGGGTTGCCGGCAGGTCACCGGCGGGGAAGGCCTGGAGATCCTTGTAGACCTCCTCGGCCAAAGAGGAAAGCTCCATCTCTTGATAAAGCCGCCCCAAAGCAAGGGCCGTCGGAACCGCTTGAGGAAAATCGCGCAGATGATTTTTAAGCAGATCGAGGGCGCGGCTCATCTCACCGACACTGGCGTGACTCACCGCCAGATGAAGAATGCTGTTTTCGTCATCGGGGGCGAGTTTCTGTAGCGTCTCAAAATAGGGGAGCGCCTCACCAAACTGCTGCTGAGTAAAATAGTAATTGCCAAGCAGCCGCAACGCCGGCAGATATTCAGGATCGTGGCGCAGGGCTTGTTGCGCAGCGTCCAAGCCAGCTTCGGGCTGGTCAAGAAGAAAGGAGAGTTCCGCGAATTGATAATGCAGATACGGTGCCTCTGGATCATGCCGCAGCGCTTCGTGTAACGCCGCGGCGGCACCGTCAAGATCCCCCTCTTCAACCAGCATCTGAGCCTGACTGAACGCGAAGAGGGCATCGGCTTCTGGCGCCTGAACCCGAAACGTCGGCTCCCGCTCAAGAGCGGAGCTACTGCTCGCAGCAAAGCATGTCACGAGCAAAAAAAGGATCAGGCTGCGGCAGAGAATCTTGCCGCACGGTAAAAGCAAGGAGAGATCCAAGGGGTGAAAATCCTTCACGAGTTGGTCGTTATGTAAGAGAAGAATCAATGTTCAAACTAGCACAGCCGCTAGGGTGAATCAATTCTCTTACCAGATATTCTCTCATCTTTACAGGCGTTCGCCCTGTGCTAGAGTTGACAGTGAAATCGTGCGGTTATCAGGAAAGAGGCAATGAAAAAGTCCTTACATGAGATACTTCTCGACCCGGCGACCTATCCGCATCACCCTCATGAGGTGACATTTCGCCAAACCCACGTCTCACGCCTCTACTTCGCCGGTGGCGAAGTCTATAAGGTAAAAAAGTCTGTCAACTTCGGCTTTCTCGATTTCACCAGCCTCGATAAGCGGCTTTTTTTCTGCCAAGAAGAGTTGCGACTCAATCGTCGTTTCGCCCCCGACACCTACCTTGAGGTCGTCCCGATATGCGACTCGGGAAAACAGCTGCAGCTCGGTGGTGCAGGCGAGCCGGTGGAGTACGCCCTGCGGATGCGCCGCCTCCCCGAAGAGCGTCTCCTCGATCACCTGCTGGCACAAAAAACGCCACATCTGGCACAACAGATCCCCCGACTGGCACAGCGACTCATCGAGATCTACCATAAGGCTCCGATCTGCCGTCGCGACCAAGGGCGCAGCCACGTCGAGGTGATGGCAGAGAACTGGAAGGAAAACGAAGAGCAGACCCGCCCCTTTATCGGCACAATCTACCGCGCCGAAGAGCACCGGATCCTCTTTGACCGGGTGAAGCGGTGGCTTGCCGAACTGACTCCACTGTTGCAGCAACGGGAGGAAGAGGGGTTGGTGCGCGACGGCCATGGCGACCTCCACAGTCAGCATATCTGCCTGAGCACACCGATCCGCATCTTCGACTGTATCGAGTTCAACCGTCGCTTCCGTATCGGCGATGTTGCCGCTGACTTTGCCTTTCTCGCCATGGACCTCAATGAGGCCGGGCGCCCCGATCTTGCCGAGCTGCTGATTGACGAGCTCACCCCCTGCTTTGGCGGCGACAATCTTAGAAGCCTGCTCCCTTTTTATCGCTGTTACCGTGCCGTGGTCCGCAGCAAGGTAAACGCCCTGCTCAGCAGCGAAGAGGAGGTCGATCCCGAGACGCGCCAGCAGGCCGAAGCAGCAGCACGGCGTTACTTTCGTCTCGCCCAGGGGGAACTGTTGCCGCCTCAACTACTGCTCATCTGCGGCCTGATGGGGGTCGGCAAATCGAGCCTCGCCGCCCCTCTGAGCCACGCGCTACGTGCCGACTGGCTGCGCTCCGACCTCATCCGCAAAGAGCTTGCCGGCAGCGAGGCACGCGGTTCTCAAACGCATCGTTTCGGTCAAGGACTTTACAGCCCTCAAAAGACTCAGGAGACTTACGACGAGATGCTACGCCGCACCAATAACGCTCTGCGTCAAGGTCGCTCGGTGATCGTCGATGCCTCCTTTGCCCAAACATCTCAGCGCCAACATTTCCTTGATCTGGCGGCACAACATGATGTACCCCCCCATATCATTTACCTACAGTTACCGCGAAGGACGGCTCTGGCACGGCTCGATGAAAGAGAAGAATTGGGGAATGACCCCTCCGACGGACGGACCGAACTCTACGACCTTCAGGCAGCGACGTTTACCCCACCGACTGCACCGGAACCGTTCTTGAGAGTCGACAGCTCACGCCAAGTCGATTATAATGCCGGTTTCGTTCTGCAGCAGCTCACCCTCCTTTCGGGAACAGCGTCATGAAGAACTGGCAACCTGGACATCTGCGCGAAGCCTGGGTCCTCTGCTTCATCCTCGGGGTGGTCATGCTCAACTACCCCTTCCTGCAGATTTTCAACAAACCGACCCTGATCTTCGGCATCCCGCTGTTGGTGCTCTATTTTTTGGTCGGCTGGCCGATTTCGATCCTCGTCATCTACCTTTTTTCTCGTTTTCTCGCCACCCCGCACGCCCCGACCTCCCCCACCGAAGATGAGGAGGAGTGATGTCTCTGGGTCTGGTCACCACCATCACCCTGCTCTATGTCGGCCTCCTCTTCACGGTCGCCTACATGGCCGACAGCCGGCAGCGCATCAGCAGCCTCATCGCCAATCCGGCGGTCTACTCCCTGTCGCTGGCAGTCTATTTTACCTCTTGGACCTTTTACGGCAGCGTCGGCCGCGCCGCCACCAGCGGCCTCGACTTCCTCCCGACCTACCTCGGTCCGACCCTTATCGCCTTTACCTGGTGGTTTCTGCTACGCAAGATGGTGCGAATCAGCAAAGAGCAGAACATCGTCAGCATCGCCGACTTCATCTCCAGCCGTTACGGCAAGTCGGCCTCTCTCGGGGCGGTGGTAACGATCTTCGCTGTCCTTGGGATCATGCCGTATATCGCTTTGCAGCTCAAAGCGATCAGCACCTCCTTCAATCTCATCTGCCCCCCGGAAGCGACCGGTTACTCTGCCGACACGGCACTGGCAATGGCGGTGCTCCTCTCCCTTTTCAGCGTCCTTTTCGGGGCACGCCATTTAAGTACCACTGAACGACATGAGGGGATGGTCGCCGCCATCGCCCTCGAATCGTTGGTCAAAATCGTTGCCTTCGTGGCGGTGGGGCTCTTTGTCACCTTCGGACTCTTCGACGGCTTTGGCGACATCTTCAACCGCTTCCTGAATCAATTCCCCGAACGGGCCGACCTGTTGTTGATGGAAACAGCTCAGATCCCCTACACCAGCTGGTTTACCCTGACCTTCGTGGCGATGATGGCGATCATGTTTCTACCGCGCCAGTTTCATATCATGGTCATTGAAAATACCGACGAAAAACATATCCTCTCGGCGATGTGGGGGTTCCCCGCCTACATGTTCCTGCTCAACCTTTTCGTCATTCCGATCGCGTTGGGGGGGCTGCTGATCAACCAGGGAGATGTCAGCGGCGCCGACTACTTCGTCCTCTCCCTGCCGCTACAACACGACTACCCCGCCCTGGCGCTACTCGTCTTTGTCGGCGGCTTTTCAGCTTCTGCCGGTATGGTGATGGTTGAGGCGGTCGCCCTTTCAACCATGATCCTTAACCATTTGATCATGCCGGTCATCCTCAAACTGCGCTTTGACATGGTCGACTTCTCCGGCCTTCTGATCCACCTCAAGCGCCTCGGGATTGTCGCCGTCATCTTCCTCGGCTACTTCTATTGTCATGTGATCGGTGACTCCTACGCCCTGATTAACATCGGCCTGACCTCCTTTCTTGCGGCAACCCAGTTCGCTCCAGCCCTCATCGGCGGCCTCTACTGGCGCCGTGCCAACGGTCGCGCCGCTCTTGTCGGCCTCTGTCTCGGCTTCATCGTCTGGTTCTACACCCTGCTCATCCCCTCTTTCGTTCGCTCCGGCTGGCTCGACACACACATCTTGGAGAACGGCCCCTTTCATATCGCCCTGCTCAAGCCGCTTGAGCTCTTCGGTCTTAGCGGCTTCGACATCTGGACTCATGCTCTCTTTTGGACCCTCTTCTTCAACCTCGGCGCGTTTCTCGCCCTCTCATTGCTCACTCCCGCGCCGGAAAGCGAGTTGGAACAGCGTGAGAAATTCATCAACGCTTTCGGCCTCTCACGCCAGCCACAGGAACGTCAACGGATCAGTAAGGCGCCGTCGATCATCGAGTTTGTCGACTTGATGACCAAGTTTATCGGTGAGAAACAGGCGCATACGGCGATCGCCAACTACGTCGGGGACCGTGAAATCGACGAACGCGGCAGCCTCTCCGAATTTGAGCTTCCCAATCTCAAACGTTTTGCGGAAAGGACCCTCGCCGGCTCCGTAGGAGCAGCTCCGGCCCGTATCATTATCGAGAACTACCTTGAAGCCCGAGGGAGTCAGATGGAGGATGTCTTCGACATCTTCGGCAGCGTGAATCTCAGTCGCACCTCAAGCCGGGAACAGCTCAGCGTTCTTTATGAAGCAGCGCGGGTTGTCGCCTCAGGTGATGAGCTGCAGCAGATCCTCGATAACATCCTCGACCTCTTTATCCAGCAGTTCAAATTCGACCTTTGCGTCATCCGCCTCATCGACATTGAAAAGAAGACCCTCACAGTCCGCAGTCAACGAGGGATGAGCTCCCTCCACCTCGGCGAGTCAGAGCGGGAGTTGACGCAGGAAACCTATATCGGCAGCACCTATCTGAACAACTCGGTGGTCGTGATCAATGACAGCGATTTCATGGAGAAGGCGAAATCAGCACAGATCATCCATCGCGAAGGGATCAAATCCTTTGCTCACGCCCCCATCGCGATTGAAGGAGAGGTGATCGGCGTCATCTCTGCCTTCTCCCGTTCGGTCAAAGGGGTCTTCACCAGCGAATTTGTCGAGCTCTTCACCAGTCTCGCCGGGCAGGTCGGTGTCGCCTGGCGCAACGCCCAGCAGACCGAGCGGATCATCACTGCTCGCGAGCATGAGCGAGAGATGCAAATCGCCAAAACGATTCAGCTCGGCTTGCTCCCGGCGAGGACCCCCGACCTCAAAGGGATCGACCTTGCCGGCATCTGCGTCCCGGCACACCAGGTCGGCGGCGACTACTACGACTATCTGCTGCGTGACGACGGCACCCTCGATCTGGTGATCGCCGACGTCTCAGGACACAATATCGGTGCCGCTTTGCTGATGGTCGAAGCCCGGACCTTCATTCAGTCCCGGGCCCGCAGTCTTTCGAGTCCTAGCCTGATCATGGCTGAACTCAACCGCTTTTTTTACGACGATCTGACCCGCTCAGAGCTCTTTATCACCCTCTTTTACCTCACCTTTGACCCGAAAACCCGCATCGCCACCTACGCCAGTGCCGGACACAATCCTCCCTTACTCTGGCGCGCCGCGACCCGCACCATCGAGCGTCTCGACGCCGAAGGGTTGATTCTCGGGGTTCGCCCGACGGTCACGTTCGATCAAGAACAGGTTGACATGCTGTCAGGCGATCTTCTACTGCTCTATACCGACGGGATCACTGAAGCCGAAAACGATCAGGGGGAGTTCTTCGGCGATGAACGGCTCTGCGCCCTACTCGACGAATTCCATGCTCTTGCGGCGAGCGAAATCCGTGAGCAGATGCTGCATCAGGTTCGCCTCTTCACTGGCATCCATCACTTTAAGGATGACGTCTCTCTGGTCATCATGCGGATCGACGGCGAGACGAGCGGCTGAATTCCTCGCGCGAAATCGAATGATTTATGGTAATCTTTAGACAATTCGTAATTTAAGCACGACACTCAAAATGAGTGACGAACAAGGAGGAAAAACATGAACCTGCGGGTGGAAGAACGGGGAGAAGCGATGCTGATCGAGGTGGGAGAAGAACGACTTGATGCCCACAACAGCAGCGATCTGAAGAGTCAGATGCTGAACCTCTTCGAAGAGAACCGCACCAATTTGCTGGTCGATTTAAAAGAGGTTCGTTTTGTCGATTCATCGGGGCTTGGGGCCCTGGTCTCGGGCTTCAAGAATGCCAGCGCCCGAAACGGGAATCTCAAACTCTGCGGCCTGCAGCCTCAGGTCAAATCGATGTTCGAACTGACCCGCCTGCACCGGGTCTTTGAAATCTTTCCTGGGGTCGACGAGGCTCTGGCCAGTTTTTGACCTGACGCCAAGGACGGGCGATGAAAAGGATCGAAGTCGACATTCGGGTGCCGAACCAGACCCGTTACCTCAGCCTGATCGGCAAGATAGGCGAAGATGTGGCCCGCACCCTGCGCAGCTATCGCGGAGATCGTGAAGAGTTGGCCTACCATATCAATCTGGTGTTGACCGAGGCGATGACCAACGCTATCCATCATGCCAATGAGGGAGATCCAGAAAAAGAGGTCCACATTACCATCGCCATCATTAATGACTGCCTGAGCATCAAGGTCTACGATGAAGGGCAGGGTTTCGACGTCAGCGCCCTCGATCCGGTCAAAGGGAGTGAAATCCCAGAACACGGTCGAGGGGTCTATATTATCCGTAGCCTCATGGACAGGGTCTGCTACCGTCGCCTCGAAGAGGGGCACGTGCTTGAGATGGAGAAAAACCTCACCTGAGGGCAGCCATCACCCCTGCGGACTGACCATCTCCCATAACTGGCGGTGTCCTGACACCGCCAGATCTTCTTTCGCCTCCCCCTTGTACGAAACGAAACGAATTCCCGCTCCGCGTGCCGCCTGGCGATCAAGCTCCGAATCTCCGACAAAGAGGAGCCGCTCATGGGGGATGGTAAGCTGTTGTGACGAGAGCAGGAGCATATCGGGATACGGCTTGGGACGTGGCACGTCGCGACTGGTGACCACACTGCTGAAATAGCTATCGAGGGAAAAATGTTCGAGCAATTCGTGCATGCTCGACCCGCGATTGGTCGCCACCCCAAGGGTGTAATGGCGTGACAACTCTGCCACCACCGTCGCCATCTCCGGTTCCGGCTCCATAAAGGGGATAAACTGACGGTAATCAAGAGCACTGGCCACGATCAGAGCATCCGCCACCCGCTCCTTTCCCACCAGCTCCTCAAGGACCACCGGGCTTGACGCCGTATGGCAGAGCGCCGCCTCATCGGTTCCGAGCCTCACCTCAGGAACGTCGAACTGACGCAAAATCTCGTTGTAATAGGCGAGGTTCGCTTGCCGGCTTTCGAACAGGACCCCGTCACAATCGAAAATAATCCCGTCAATGTCCACTCGATTCTCCTTTTCTCAGCACCCAGAACAGACCGACTCCACCGATCAACATCATCGGCAGACTTAGAAGCTGCCCCATCGTCGCCCCCCCCCAGAAGAAACCGAGATGAGTATCGGGCTGACGAAAAAACTCAACGACAAAGCGAATCAGCCCATAACCGACAAAGAAACTGGCCAACACCACTCCAGGACGAACCTCACGCCGATGGAGCAGATAGAGGAAAAAAAAGAGCAGTCCCCCCTCACCGACCGCCTCATAAAGTTGGCTCGGGTGGCGTGGCAGATTGCCAGCACCGGGAAAAACCATCCCCCAAGGAACATCAGTCACCCGCCCCCAGAGTTCGGCGTTGATAAAGTTACCGATCCGCCCAAGTCCGAGCCCGACCGTCGAAGCAGTGACGAGAATATCTCCGAGCAGCAGTGGTGGAAAATGCCGTCGCCAGCAGTAGATGAGCGTCGCCACGACCACCCCGAGCAGCCCGCCGTGAAAACTCATCCCCCCTTCCCATACCGAAAAGATCTGCAGCGGATGGGAGAAATAGAAGGAGGGATTGTAGAAAAGGACATAACC
>PKUF01000089.1 GCA_002869635.1 Desulfuromonas sp.
GAGTTGCCGGAGTTGCCGGAGTTGCCGGAGTTGCCGGAGTTGCCGGAGTTGCCGGAGTTGCCGGAGTTGCCGGAGCTGCCGGAGCTGCCGGAGCTGTGCCGGGGTGGAGCAGCTGGGTCAGCAGCCGTGCTGCTTCAAGTATCTCAGAAGAGTCCGATAGTCTGGTCATCGTCCTGCTCTCCACGTTGGGTGAGAAGTTCACGCTCTTTCAATTCCATTGCCAGATCGAGATACGGCTTGGCGGCCTGCTGTCCTCCGGGGAGCAGGGCGACCGGGATCGCCCGTACGCTCGCCTGTTCAAAAAGGTCTTCGCTCGGAATCACCGTACGGAAGAAGACCTCGGCCGGAAGGCTTGCCTTGATCTCCTCAAGTAGGCTACTTTCGGTGGGGCTGGTCGGGTTGAACATGGTCAACACCACCCCTTCTAGACTCAGAGCCGCATTCTTGTTCTGCTGCACCCACTGGGTCAGGGCAAGAAACGACGGGAGGCTCTTGAGCGACAGCATGCGCGGGACAATAACAAGGATCACGCCGTCAGCGGCCGCCAACAGTGCCGTGACCAGACTGCCGATCCCGGCTGGAGCATCGATCAGGACGTAATCGAAACCGTCCGCGATACGGCGAATCAATTCTCCAAGCTTGCCGTTGTGCGCCGCCTCTTCTAGGGCAAAGACCTCTTCTGGACTCGGTTGGCCGATCCCGGCGATGGAGAGCGATTGATCCTTGGTCGTCATGACGACTTCCTTCGCATCACAGCGTCCCTGGAGAACGTCAACGAGACCGAGGGTTGTCCGTTTTTTGAGGTTGCTGGCAATCGCCATTCCTCCTTGCGGATCGCCGTCAATCAAGAGGACTTTGCTGCCGAAGCGACTGAGGCTGAAACCGAGATTGAGGGTTGTCGTGGTCTTTCCGACGCCCCCTTTCTGACTGGCGATGGCGATGATTTTACCCATGTGAGGCTCCTTCGGAATCGGTCGGAGGGATCTCGGCCGTCAGGGCAACGACCCCGTTGGCTTGAAGTGCGTCAATCAGCTTCTGACTTGTCGCCTGCAGTTTGCCGGGGAGGCTGACCAGCAGATCATAGAGAGGCATCGGTAACAGAGCGAGCAGTTCGGCATCGTCCGCCGGGGTTTCGCTCGCTTCAATCAGGGGGTTTCCGGTAGGGAAAACGTCAAGGTTGCGACGGATTTCGTCAACCTGGCGGGCGGTATCCATAAGAACCTGTTGGATACTGCGACCTTCCCCTTGTGGCACGTCGTCGTTGGCGATGGAGAAATCGACAGAAAAGCCGCCGCGATTGAGCAGGAAGAGGCGGCAGACCGCTTCAGCCCCCTGGTGGCGTTCCATGTTGGCGGTGACGATCCTCCCTTCGACGAGGGTGATCTCGCCGTTCATATCAGGGAACGTAACACGGCCGGTTTTACGTCCGAGTTCAAGGGTCTGAAGCAGTTCAGGGAGCGAGATGTCGTTGAGCCGACCGTTGAGTGAACCGGAGATCCGCCGGTAGCGGCCGGTGCGGCGCAGCACGGTTTTGACCCGGGAGAGGATCTCGGCTTTATTGAACGGTTTGGTGATGTAGTCTTCGGCGCCGAGTTCGAGACCTTTCACCTTGAGGTGGGAGAGGGCAAGGCTGGTCAGAAAGATGACCGGTGTCAGCTCCTCGCCGCTGCGGCGCAACGTCTCCATCGCCTGAAACCCATCCATCTCGGGCATCTGAACGTCAAGAAGAACCACGTCGGGGGTGATTGCCTGAACCATCTCGACCCCCTGACGGCCGTTGTAGGCGTGTTCCACTTGATAGCCGGCGCGGCTCAAGTATTCCCCGAGGATCTCGTGGGTTGTCGGATCATCATCGACAATCAGGAGGGTATATCCATTCATGATTTCTCCCCAGGGTGGGCATGACAGAATTGGCAATCTTTGAACAATCCATCGATTTCCGTCTCTGTGATCGGGGGGATCAAAATTTCGTCGACCAGTTCGGCATCGACCGTACTGTCACCATCGCTGCAGATTTCGATCAACAACGGACGTTCTTCCTTTCGTTGGCGCAGTGGTTCGATGAGCGCCAGCATCCCGGAGTTGAGTTCTTGCGGCCCGAAAAAGATCAACTCCGGTTGTTCAAAATCGATCAATCGTTTTGCCTCCTCAAGACGTACCGCCTGAAACGAAGTCAGACCTTTCTTGTCGAGGTGACGCCGAAGTGGCTGGTAGAAATTTTCGTGAAAGTCAACGACCAATGCCGAGACATCTTTGGCACTGCGGATTGTGCCGCGGTCGGTAAGTTCGACGCTGAAGATGCAACCACCGTCCGGGTGATTGCTGACACTGACTCGACCGCTGTGAAGATCGACAATGTTTTTGACAATGCTCAACCCGAGACCGACACCGAAGGCGCGGGTTGGTAGCCCCCCCTTTTGCTCAACCTGAAAATAGCGATCGAAGATCTTTTCACGTACCGTCTCGGGAATCCCCGGTCCCTGATCTCGTACCGTGACGATTTTGGGCGAACCGCTCCCCTCGTCGAGGTAGGAGACCTCAATGGTGGTATTGGGGGGAGAAAACTTGAGGGCGTTGGAGAGAAGGTTGTTAAAAACCTGTTCCATCTTCAGCACATCGAGTCGCATCGGTTCGCCGGGGTGAGGTGCGTGCAGGAGAATGTCGATCCCCTTTTCATGAGCGGTTGGCAGATGGGTATCGATGCAGAAACGCAGCAGTGAAGGGAGGCGAGTCCGCTCTGAGTTCAGCTCGAAGTTGCCGGCCTCGATCTTCTCTAGGTCGAGCAGGTCGTTGATTAAACCGGTCATTCGCATCCCTTGCTCGACGATCTTCTGCAGGTGGTCGCTGATCTCCTCCTTGTCAATCTCGTCGATCTCTTCCTGCATCAGGCGGATCCGGCTGATGATCGCGTTGATCGGTGACTTCAGGTCGTGCGAGGTGATCGCCATCAGCTCGCTTTTGAGGCGATTGAGTTTCATCAATTCGAGGTTGCAGCCCGAAAGCTCCGATTCAAGCTGTTTGCGGCGGGTGATATCGAGGGCGTTGGCGATAAAACCGATCAACTCACCGTTGGTGCGGCGCACACTTGAGACAGTGAGGAGAACATTGACCTCTTCGCCGTTACGCTTGCGATTGATCAGCTCACCGGTCCAGTGGCCGAATTCGGGGTCAGTGAGGCGTTGCCAGAGTTCGCGGTAAGCGTCGGGGGACTGGCGTCCTGATTTTAGAATCCTCGGATTCTCTCCCCTGACTTCACTAAGTTGATAACCGTAAAGATCGAGGAAGGCGCGATTGGCGTCGAGGATCTCCCCATTCTCTGACGTGAAGCAGATGGCGTTAGGTGAGGTGAGAAAATGGCGGTAAAAGATCGATAATCGCCCCAGGGAGTTCAGGCGGTTCTTGATGTTGCAGAAGAAAAGGTCGAGCTGTTTGTCACGGTCGACGACGATGATTTCAAGAGGGGTCCCATCGTTGAGGTTGAGCAGACGATTACAGGGTCGCCCTTCACGGCTTCCGGCGACCCCATCGAGGAAGGCCTCCTGTCCCTTCTGGTCAAGGTGGTCGAGAAAACGATCCCCTGTGAGCAGGCCGCTTAGGGGGAGTCCCCCCTTCTGGCCGCAGAGCTCAAGAACGCGGAACTCCCGGTCGAGAGAGATGCGGTACCAGCGTTCCATGTCGAGCAGGGCGAGGCCGAGATCGATCTTGGAGGTCATGAAAAGTGCTCCTGACGAAATTGCTGTTGCGGCGCAGCCGCCAACTTCTCACCGGGAATATTCTCCGCAGAAAGAAGGGAGAGTTCCTTGCGTAGCTCTTTGAACTCCTGATTCCCGGTGTTGGCGGCGATAGCGCGCAACTCATTCAATGCATCAAAATGATTTACAACCAGATCAAAGACGAAGGCATCGAGTTTACGCTCTTTTGCCATCGAATGCATAATCTTTAAAACATTTTCTCGGTTCATCCCTTTGCGATAACTGCGATCCTCCGTCAGGGCGGCAAAGACATCAGCGATGGCGACGATGCGTGCCCCCAAAGGGATGTTCACATCGTGCAGTCGAAACGGGTAGCCACTGCCGTCGAGTGCTTCGTGATGCAGTGCCGCCCAGGAACAAACCTCATCAAGCTCGCCGATGCTGTTGAGCACCCGATAGGTCAGATAGGGGTGACTGCGGATGTGGAAAATCTCTTGGTTCGTTAAGGGTCCCGGTTTTTCTAGGATTGAGACCGGTATGGCCAGCTTCCCCAAATCATGAAGGTTTCCAGCAATATGCATCAGGCTACAAGATTGACCGGAGAAGCCGACCTGTTTGGCAATTGCCTCAGCGATGCTGGCAACGCTGCGTGAGTGGCTTGCCGTGAGGGGGCTACGAAAATCAATAATGACCCGAAATAGTTCGGAGAGTTGCTGCAGGGTCGGTAGGCCGAGTTCAACGTTCCAGGGAACGGTCGGGCTGTCAATGGCGAACTGACTGGTATCGGCGTGGAAAGCATCGAGCCAGAACGCCTCGCGCGAAGCCTGTTCACGAAACGCATCGACCACCTTGGGAGGGAACCAACGGCCGGTATCATCCCCCAACGCCTCCGTGATGCGGTGACATTGGGAGAGGATACAGGCGTTCCCGTCGATCTGTACCGCAACCCGATCCGCCAGATGCAGGATGTGGCTTGCCAAAGGGACCGGTTCGCCTTCCTGGTAAGCGCCATCACCATCATTCCAGAGTCGATGGTGATGGCGAATAATGCGTGCTGCTTCAGAAAAGGGGGGAAACTTCTTCAACAGCAAATAGCCGATTTCGGCATGCCGGTTCAGTTGCCCCCCGTCCTGGAACAATTCGAACTCAAGGTTGAGCGCAATCGCACCGATGTCGTGCAATGCCGCAGCAATTCCGAGATGGCTTTTCTCTTCATCGCTCAACCCCATAGAGTCAGCGATGCGCCCAGCGATACAGGTCGTTTGACGATGGTGGTGCACCAACTTGCTGCTGACCAGATCGAGGGCCGATGAGAGCCCCATGATCACGCTTGAAAGGCGGATATGCGGATGCTTGATCATGGGTAAACCACTACCTATCAAGCGGGGATCGGGTAGCTGTCCCCCATGATGTCGGCGCCGCACTGAAGCGAATCGATCCAGTCGATGAAGCGAGCGCTCATCTCTTTATTGGGGAACATGGCACCGTGCTGCGGCGCAATGATCTCGATGTCGAGTTGGCGGACCGTGTTGACCCACATCTTCAGCGCCTTGGTGCTCGGCATGTAGCGTTCATGGAACGGTTGCATCAGGGGAATGTGCGCGTCAAAATCGGTGACGTTGTCGTATTCTTGACCGATGGAGGCACCAAGGTCGCCGCTGTAAAGGATTTTCGCGGTTGGATCATAGACTTGGAAATTCCCCGAGGAGTGGAGAAAGTGGGCCGGGATGAATTTGAGGGGATTCCCGCCAAGATCGATGGTCATACCTTCGTCGGGGATCGCGGTAATTCGCTCAACAACCATCTCATCGACCCCGAAGTGAGGAACAAAACGCATCCAGAGACCGGAGAGGAAGGCGGTTGCGTCGGTGACCATCAGCCAGCCGTTGGTGGCGGCGACGATGTCCGGATCCTGATGCGAAAAGAAGATATACTTAAGGTTTTTGATATTGACTTCCGTGGAGAGCATCGAAAAAAGTTTGGTGTAGATCTTGTGTCCGCCGGGATCAAGGATGATTCCCTCGCCGTTGTTGACGATGACATGCTGGTTGGCCTGAATCATATGGCCGGTGCTCAGATTATTAACGAAGACGTTCTTGTGCTCGCCGGATTCAAAGAGAGTAATCATGGGGAAACCCTTTCAGGAGAGAAGTCGGTCAGGAGAGGACAGCTTTGGTCGCTTCGGCGGCTTTGCTCAGATCAAAGAAGATCAGGCCGAGTTTGGCATTTTGGCGCACCAAGGCGATCAGTACGGCGTGAGCACCGGCGTGCATGCTCAAAAAGTAACCCTGCTCCCCTTTGACATAAAGCTGGTCGAGGTCACCGCGCTTGAGCTCGATGGAGATCCGCTCTCCCATGGAGAGCATCGCCGCACTCATCGCCGCAATACGCTCTTCTTCAACCCCCTGCGGGAGGTGACTGGCGATAATCAGCCCGTCTTCGGACACGATGGCGCAGGCTTCGACGTCGCTGGAGCTGGCTTGGAGATTGCTCAGGATTTTGTTGAGCTCTTCGATACGGGACATGATATTCCTCCTCTGGAATGTCACCTGGTGTCGTGAAACACGATGAGGTGGTACGAGCAAGATCGAGAGATGACCTGAATGAACAAAAAAGGTATGAATAAACAGATGAATTAGTGACAATAATGGTAATTGATTACACGCTTTGTCGCGATTTGTCAAACGCAAAGCCTTCAGTTTACAGCAATAAATGTCGAATAAGTACATCGGCAGGGTGTTTGACGACTCACTCTTTGCGCAGAGAAAAGATCAGGTGACCAAGATGAAATCACGCCCCTCTTGCAAGGATCTGGTGCGGCACCAGTGGCGAATTTTCTCTCTGCCTCGGCGATTGCCGACGGTAACCAGAACCAGGTCTTGTCCGGGGTGCAGCGATTCAAAGGATTCGACTGGGGTGTTGTGGATGATCTGACCGATTTTACGAGGATTCACCTCAAGCCAGCGGTGCACCTTGACTCCGATCATCTGCAGCGCCCGCTGCCAACGTTTCCCTTCGGGCCCGGCCCCCCAGAGGGTGACCGTGTCAGTATGGCGCAGCAGGCCCTGTTGCAGATGGTGCAGTTTGCAGGAAAGAAAAGCTTCTGGGGTACAGGTCGGGGCTGTGCGGGTGAGACGCTTTGGACGTTCGCGCCAGAACAATAGGGTCTTGGGGAGACGGTCAAAGCGGGCACCCTTTGCCGCAAGACGCAGCCAAAGGTCATAATCCTCAGCCCAGCCGAGGTCGTGGTAACCCCCGAGTTCGACGAGCCGTTGGTGTCGCAGCATGACGCTGGGATGGACGAAGGGAGACTCGACAAAAAGGTCGGCGACGATCTCTTCATGTGTGAGTAAGCTATTCTGCCAGTTTAGGTAATCACGCATGCCGTCACGCACCGCAGGATGGGGGAACGCTTTGACGCCACAGGCAACAAGGTCGATATCCGGGTTCTCTTGCAGGTGACGCAGTTGGAGTGCCAGTCGTTCGGGATGGGCGATGTCATCGCCGTCCATACGGGCCAGGTAGGGGGCACGACACCAATCCAATCCGGCATTGAGGGCAGGGACCAACCCCTCTGGTGGGCGATAGAGGGGGCGAATACGGTGGTCGCTGCCGGCTGTCTCGGCCAGAATCTGTGGGGTTGCATCTTGGGATCCGTCATCAACGACGATCAGCTCCCAGTCGGGCAGGGTCTGTCTCTTGAGTGAGGCGAGGGCGGTCTCAAGGTATTTCTCCTCGTTGCGCACCGCCATGAGGATGGAGACGGAGGGAGTCATAACGGGGCGAGACGCAGCAGTAGCAACAAAAGAGAGTAGGTGAAGGCTGAAAGAGCGGTCGACATGACGACGATGCTTCCGGCGAGTTCGGCGTCTCCTTTAAGCTGGTGTGCCATGATGTAGGTGGCGGTTGCTGCCGGGGTGCCGGCGAAGAGAATGCCAATGGCAAAATCGAGCCCTCGAACATTGAAGGCGTAAAGGAGTAGGGCCGCAAGTAGCGGTAGCCAGAGGAGCTTGATCCCGGTGGCAAAGGCGGCTCGCCAGAGATCGCCGCGCAACTTGTCAAGAGAGAACGCGCCGCCGATGGCGATCAGCGCCAGAGGCAAAGTCATGCCGGTGGCAATCTGTAGACTGCGTTCAAGAATCAGTGGTAGTGGCAACCCGGCAAAGCTCCAAAAAATGCCGGCGAAGGAGGCGATGATCAGTGGGTTCAGAGCCAGTTGGCGCAGCCAGAAACTGATTCTTTGAGCGTTGGGGTCCCGCTGTTGCGGTAAGAGCAGGGCGAAGATGGCGAAGAGGTTGAGAACCGGGACGAGAAACCCCATAAGAATTCCGGCGCGGGTCAGCCCTTCTTCACCGTAGGCGTTGAAGACGATCGCCAGCCCCATGTAGGCGAGGTTGCCGCGGAACGCCCCCTGACTGAAAGCGCCACGGGCCGCCGGGGGGTAGCGGCGCCAGACGGCGTAAGCATAAGAGAGGAGAAAAGCGAGCGCAATTGCTGCGGCTGACGCGAGGACCAACGCCGGGTTGAAGTTACTTTTAAAATCGGCGGTACCGATTTTGTAGAAGAGCAGTAGAGGCAGGCAGACATAGTAGACCAGCCGGTTGGTTTGCATGAGGAAAGTCTCGTCGATCAGCCGCCAGGCTCGCAGGGCACCGCCAAGGGAGATAACGAGAAAGACCGGCAGAACGATGGTGACGATATCGAGGATGAGTTGCATGCGACCTCACAGGGGGGGTGAGCCGAACAATAGCGCATGGTTTGAGTGAGTGTCCACGCAAAAGTCTTCTCTGATAGAGGCAAGTCTTTGAAAAAACTTGCTATGTTGCGGCGCTGGTCGCATAATTTCCTTATGTCTTCGACCGAACAACATCGCTTGCCGATCCTGGTCTCGCTGGTTGTCGGAATTACCCTGCTGCACTATCTCACCGGCACCCACCACGGCCACTACCACGACATTTACCGTCGTCTCTATTATCTTCCGATTGTCCTCGGTGGCCTCTGGTTCAGTCTGTGCGGCGGAGTTTTTACCGCTCTGTTCGTCTCCCTCTTTTTTCTTCCCCATGTCCTATGGCAGTGGGGGAATATGCCTGGTCACGCCCCCGAGCAGTATCTCGAGATCCTCCTTTACAACGTCATCGGAGTTCTCACTGGTCAGCTCAGTGGTCGTGAAAAAGCACAGAAGAGCCGCTATCAGAAGACGGCGCAGGAGCTAGAAGAGAGTTACCGCCAGTTGCGTCAGCAGGCCGACACCATCATTGAGATCGAAGAACAACTGCGTCACGCTGATCGTCTCTCGGCGTTGGGGGAACTCTCAGCCGCCATGGCGCATGAGGTACGCAACCCATTGGGGTCGATCCGTGGGACCGCCGAGATCCTTCAGGACGGGGTCGCTAGGGATGATCCGCGCTACGAATTTACTCAGATTCTTTTGCGCGAGGTCGACCGGCTCAATAAAGTGGTTCAGCGTTATCTCGATTTTGCCCGGAGTGAGGCGCAGCCGCTGGGGCGCTGCGATCTTCTGGCCGTGGTCGAGGCGGTGCTGAGTCTGACTCAGGCCCAGAGCCGCAAGGCTGGTGTTGAGGTGCAGCGTCACCTCCCGGAGACGCTGCCGAAGATTCATGCCGATGCGGCGCAACTACAGCAGGCGATCCTCAACCTGATTCTCAATGCCCTGCAAGCAATGCCCAACGGCGGAATGCTTACCTTGGCTGCGCATATCGAAAGCGAGGAACTGCAACTGGAGATCCGCGATAGCGGCCAGGGGATTGATCCGGACGATCTCGAAAAGATCTTTGCCCCCTTCTTCACGACCCGTTCCAGTGGCACCGGGCTCGGTCTGGCGATCACCTCGCGGATCATTCAGAACTGTGGGGGCCGGATTGATGTTGCCAGTACGCCGGGAGAAGGGACTTTCTTCACCCTGCGCTTTCCCCTTGTTACTGCTACCGGGAGCCGCCCATGAGCAAGGCCAAGGTTCTTCTCATCGACGACGACGCCTCGTTGCGCCGGGTCATGGAATACACTCTGCAACAGGCCGGTTATCAGGTGCTGGTCGCCGCCGACGGTTCAGCTGGACTTGAGCTCTTCGCCAAGGAAGTGCCACCGGTGGTGATCACCGATGTGCAGATGCCGGGCGAGAGCGGCTATGAGGTTTTGCGCAGAATCAAAAGTGAGAATCCGCGGACTCAGGTGATAGTCATCACCGCCTACGGCACCGTCGAAAAGGCTGTGGAGGCGATGAAGCTTGGCGCCAGCGACTATCTGACAAAACCGTTCGGGCGCGACGAACTCAAACTACTTGTCGCCAGGGCACTAACTGTCTTTGGTCTTGAGGAAGAGAACCGCCAACTGCGGCAGCAACTTGAAGATCGTGTTGATTTCAGTCGAATGATTGGCATCTCTGACGCGATGCATGAGGTCTTTGCCTTGGTCCGCAAGGTCGCCGCCAGTGACGTCACGGTGCTGCTTAGCGGCGAAAGTGGTACCGGCAAGGAGCTCGTCGCCCGGGCCCTGCATCAGGGGAGTGTGCGCAACGCCGCTCCGTTTGTCGCGGTCAACTGCGCCGCCATTCCTACCGATCTTCTTGAGAGTGAGCTTTTTGGTCATGTCCGTGGTGCCTTCACCGGGGCCGTACGTGATCGCCTTGGAACTTTTGAGCGGGCCGAGGGCGGTACCCTCTTTCTTGATGAAGTCGGGGAACTGCCGCTGGAACTGCAGCCTAAACTGCTGCGGGCGCTGCAGGAAAAAGAGATCGAACCGGTTGGCGGTCGACCGAAGCGTCTCGATGTGCGGGTGGTGGCGGCGACCAACCGCCATCTCGAAGAGGAGATGCGACAAGGACGCTTCCGAGAGGATCTCTACTACCGTTTGGCGGTGATTCCGATCCATCTCCCCCCCTTGCGCCAGCGACGTGAGGATATCCCCCTGTTGATTCGACATCTGTTGCAGCGCGAAGGTCTGCTGGAGACGGTAGAGGTTGCTCCTGAGGCGCTGACGGCGCTTTCAAACTATCTTTGGCCGGGAAACGTACGCGAACTCGAGAACGCGCTGCAGCGCCTGCTGTTGCTTCGACAAGATGAGACGATCAGGCTGAAAGATCTTCCGGAGAAAATCCGCGCCCCGGTTGCTGCAAGCTCGTCGGTTCTCACTCTTCCCGATGAGGGATATTCCCTTGAGGCGTTGGAGAAAGAGGCCGTGGAAGAGGCGCTTAGGCGCTGCGACGGCAACCAGAGCAAGGCGGCGCAGTTTCTTCGTATCCCCCGCCATGTGCTTCTCTATCGGCTTGAAAAGTATGGTCTGCGTAACTAGATTGTACCTTGATTCGAAGCGAGGTTTTTGTTTTGCGACGCATTCTTCTCTTTCTTGTTCCGCTGCTGTTTTTTGCCCACTTGACGAGTGCCTTTGAGCGCCGCACTCCGGTGGTCGAGGCGGTTGCCAAGGCCGGACCGGCGGTGGTCAATATTCGCACCGAGCAGATCGTGCGGGCGACGCGCTCCTGGCAGTTCGGCTTCGGGGAATCGCTTTTTGATGAATTCTACCGTTACTTTGGCCCTCAGCCGACCTACACCACCCAATCCCTCGGTTCTGGGGTGATCGTCGATGCGCGCGGCTACATCCTCACCAATTCTCATGTCATCGCCCAGGCGTCGAAGATCTTTGTGGCGCTGCCGGAAGGGAAGACGGAACTGGCGGCGACTCTGATCGGCAGTGCCCCTGAGGTCGACCTGGCGCTGCTCAAGGTCGAAGGTGAGAACTTCCCGACTGTTCCGTTGCGGCAGGAGGGGGAGCTCTATCCCGGTGAGACGGTGATCGCCATCGGTAACCCTCTTGGGCTGGGACACTCGGTCACCACCGGGGTGGTCAGCTCTCCCCGGCGCCGTCTGGCCATCGAGGATGGCTTTTTCGGCGTCTTCATCCAGACCGACGCCCTGATTAA
>PKUF01000130.1 GCA_002869635.1 Desulfuromonas sp.
CGTATGGATCGCAGGTTTCCATAAAATCGACGCCGCTGGCTTTGACCAGTGGTTCGATGGCGATTGCTTTGGTTTTCTTCCCCCCGGCAGCGACGCCCACACTATTCTTCTGTGCCACAGCCGCCGCGTCACCGAGAAAACTCTGACAGTCGCCGACAATCTCCCGCCCCGCTTCAAGGTTGACCGCACCTTCCTTGCCGAGGCGGCGATGCTGCATGACATCGGGATTCTGCGCACCAACGCCCCCAAGCTCGGCTGCCACGGCTCCCTCCCCTATCTCGCCCACACCATTGCTGGACGGAAGATCCTTGAAGCGGAAGGGTATCCGCGCCACGCTCTGGTCTGCGAGCGCCACGTCGGAGTCGGCTTAAGCGCCACCGAGATTCGCGCCGAGAAGTTGCCGCTTCCCGAGCGGGATATGCTGCCGCTGAGCCTTGAGGAACAGATCGTCACCTACGCCGACCTCTTCTTCTCGAAGAACCCGAAAGAGAACGACGTCGAACGGCCAGTGGAGAAGGTGAGCCGTACCCTAGCCCATTACGGAGAAGAGAAGGTCGCTGTCTTCGACACCTGGCACGCCCTTTTTCACGCACCCTTTGCCTCAGAGCGCGACAAAGCCTGCTAAACTAAGGGGGAAGCCCTTCTCTCCTACCTGACTGACCACGGAGCGGTACATGGAGTCATGGCTGCTCGACATCTCCCCCTACCTCCCGTCCGGCGCGGCGCTGCTTGGACTGGCAGCGCTCGTCTCATTCCTCGAGTCGCTGGCGCTGATTGGCATTCTCTTTCCCGGCAGCGTCCTGATCGTTCTGATCGGAATGATCAGCGCCCACCATGACGCTCTCTTTCTCCCCCTCGCCTTGTGCTGCGCCGCCGGGGCAATTCTTGGAGATCTTGTCAGCTACGGTCTCGGTGCCCGCTTCAGCGAAAGGCTTCTGAGTCACCGGCTCATGCAACAGCATCAGGAGACCCTACACCGCGCTGAACTCTTCTTTGCCGAGCACGGCGGCAAGAGCGTTTTCTTCGGTCGCTTCGTCGGCTTTCTGCGCCCCTTCATCCCTTTTATCGCCGGCGGCACCCGCATGCGCCCTACCTCTTTTACCCTCTATGCTCTGGTGAGCGGTCTGCTCTGGGGCACCACCTACCCCGGCCTCGGCTATCTTTTTGCTGCAAGCTGGGAGGCGATCAAACTCTGGAGCGGCCGGTTCAGCCTGATGATCCTGATCCTGCTGGTGCTGGTGATCCTCAACACCCTCTTCTGGCGTCGCCTTGCACCGGCCTTGGCTCGTTTGGGGCGACGTCTCGGCCAGAGATTCACTGCCGCCAACACAAGGCTGCAACAACAGCCGAGCCTACACCTCTGGCGGCAACGCCACCCCCACATCAGCTGTTTTCTCGCCCGCCGCTTTGAGCGGCAGCGGGCCGACGGGCTCGGGCTGACTCTCGGTGTCGCCACCATCCTGACCTTTGCTGCTTCTTTTCTTCTCTTCAGCACACCGACCCTGGCGCTGCAGCGGTTTGACATGCAGCTTCTTGGCACGTTGCAGCAACTCCACCATCCCCTCGTTGATCGCGCCATGCTCATCCTGACCCTGCTCGGCAATGGGACAACCATCCTCACCCTCGGGGCCCTCGTGCTCTCCTGGCTTCTGGTCAACGGTCGCCTCGGTAGCACCATCATTGTGACACTCGGGCTTGGCAGCGGCGAACTCCTCGTCACCCTGACCAAAGCGCTGCTTGAGCGCCCCCGCCCCGAGCCGCTCTGGCCCCTGCTCCTTCCAGCCTCGGCAAGCATGCCGAGTGGCCACGCCTTTACCGCCCTGCTCTTCTACGGCCTGGTCGCCTATCTGCTGCTGCCGCAGATCAAAGAAGCGCAAGGGCGCTTTCACCTGCTGCTGACGACCTCGCTGTTGGTCAGCGGCATCGCCCTCTCACGCCTCTACCTCGGTCTGCACTGGGGAAGCGATGTCTTGGCGGGGCTGAGCTTCGGCGGACTCTGGCTGGCGCTGCTGATCACCTTGCTCGAACTGCGGCAGCGCTACCGGGATGACGGGGAAAAGTTCTGCGGCTGGCGCATTATGCCGCTGTCACAGCGATGGCGGCAGATTGTCGTCATCCTCGTCGGCGGCATCGCCTTTTGGGGCGTCACCCTGCACGTGTCGTCCCTCTGGCAGACACTCTTTCCTCCGCCCGGATAAGCGCTTGCATCGTCTTACGGTTTGCGAGTACGATGCGCCGTTTTTTCCATCCCCTGATGAAGGATTTTTCCATGTCCCGACGCCTCCCCGCCGAATGGGAAGAGCAGGACGGTGTCCTGCTCAGCTGGCCCCACGCCGACAGCGACTGGTGCGATGACCTTGAACGGGTCGAGCCGGTCTTTTTCGAGATCGCCCTCCAGATCAGTCGTTTTGAGCGGGTCATCATCGTCGCTCCCGATGCAGAGGCTCTCACGCCACGTCTGCGCGCCGCCGGGATTGACTCGGCGCGTCTGAGCGTCGTCGCCCTGCCGAGCAACGATACCTGGAGCCGCGACTTCGGGCCGATCGCTATTGAGGCGGACGGGGCGCTGAAACTCCTCGATTTCGGCTTCAACGGTTGGGGGCTCAAGTTCGCCTCCGACCGTGACAACCAGATCAGCCGCCACCTCGCCGCCGCCGGCCGCTTTGCCGCGCCGCTGCAGACCGTCGGACTGATCCTCGAGGGAGGGAGTCTTGAGAGCGACGGCGCAGGGACCTTGCTCACCACCGCCGAATGCCTGCTTAACGCCAACCGCAACCCGCATCTGACACGGGAAAAGATCGTCGCTGAGATGGCGTCCCTCTTCGGGGTGAGCCACCAGCTCTGGCTCGAGAACGGCTACCTCGCCGGCGACGACACCGATAGCCATATTGACACCCTCGCCCGTATCTGCCCCAACGACACCATCGCCTATGTCGCCTGTGACAATGTCGAGGACGAGCACTACCCGGCCCTGAGCGCCATGGCGCAGGAGCTGCGCGCCTTTCGCACCCCAAGCGGCGCCCCCTATCGCCTTCTTGCCCTCCCCTGGCCGCAGGCCTGCTTCGACGACGAAGGGGAGCGGCTCCCCGCCACTTACGCCAACTTCCTCATCATCAACGACGCCGTCCTCGTCCCGACCTACGCCGACCCGCAGGACGCCACCGCCCTTGCCGTCATCGCCGAGGCCTTTCCCGGCCGTGAGATCATCGGCATCGACTGCCGCCCCCTGATCCGCCAGCACGGCTCACTGCACTGCGTCACCATGCAACTCCCCCTCGGGGTTCTGGCCTGATGTAAACTTGACTTATCTTTAATCTTCAGCGAGATTGGATGCTGAGGAGACAAAGGCTACGTCATCTATTTTTGGAGGGGAATTTGAGACAGATGGATCAGGAACGTTTAAAACAAATTTTATTTCAACTACGTTTCATGCTACCGCAACGCGATAGCTGGCATTATATCGCGCGCCGTTGGTGCGACAGAGTCTGTCATATGCTGGTTCATGTTCTGCTGATTGCAATCACTTACGCCCTGCTTCTCTTTCTGCTTCGTGCGGCATGGGCTCTCTACACTGAAACGGTGGTCGGATACACTTTTATCAGCAACAATCCTGAGACAGCCTGGCATGTCGAGTCCTTCCTCTCTTTTGACCCGCTCTACGGAACACTTCGCGTCATTTTAACCGCCTTCCCTCTCTGTCTTTTATGGGGAATACCTTTACGTCTTTTCTGGTTGTTGCGCCCCCTCTTTGAAAATCAGGGAGTGGTGATGCGCAGCCTCCTCTGCGGCATCCCCTTGTGTATCCTGACAACAGAGAATCTCATCTCCCCAGTTGGCGCAAGTAGTCGTGCCACCTTTTTCTTTGCCCTTCTTCCCTGTATGGCACTGGTGCATCCCGGACTGAAGATCCTCTGCCAAATTTTTCCCGAAATCGATGATATTTACCGTTTTGGGAAAAAACTTCTCACCCCGCCACCACAATAGTTGACGGTTCGAGTTCATATGAAGGTCCTCGCTCTCTACGGAAGCCCTCGCAAAGATGGGAACAGCGCCATTCTCGCCCGTCACTTTCTTACCCACGCCGAGAAGCGTGGCGCGTCGGTTGAAGAGATCAATCTCAATTGCCTGCAACTTCGCGGCTGCCAAGCCTGCAACCTCTGTAAGACAAAGTTCGAAACCTGTGTCCTTAAGGATGACCTGACTTCGGTGCTCGCCGCCATCGCCGAGGCCGATTTGCTCCTTTTCACCTCACCAGTCTACTACGGCGATGTCAGCGCCCAACTCAAGATGCTCATTGACCGAACCTTTGCCTTTTTGCGCCCCGGCTACATCGCTCTTGAACAACCGAACCGGCTCCCCGCACCTAAACCCTTGGTCTTTATCCTCACCCAGGGGCACCGTGACTCGAAAGTTTTCGCCGACATTCTCCCACGCTATAGCGATCTCTTCGGCTGGACCGGCTTTGCCAAAACCTATCCACTACGAGCGGTCGATGTCTACCACCAAGGTGATGCGGCAAAACGCGACGACCTGCTAGTTCAGGCCCAAACGCTGGCCGAGGAGCTCATCCCCAACTCATCTGCCGGATAAAAGTCCCTTTTTCCTTTTCCATTTCCGCAGCTTTACGATAAAGTTTACAGACGGTTAGGGGGCACAAACGATCTCTTAAACGTTCTCACTCCCCCTTTTTAAGGAGGTGTCGTCTGTGATCGAGAAGCCGACGGTTCTTGTTGTCGACCATATTGCGAGCCGCCGCGCCGACCTCGTCGGCTACCTGCAGGAGGCCGGAGCTGAGACGATGGAGGCGCAGGACTGCGACGGCGCACTTGAGGTAGTAGCGAACGACCTTCCCTTCCTCGCCTTCATCGAAGAAGAATTGCCGGTCAAGAGCGGCTTCGCCCTGCTGCGCGAACTACGCCAACGACATCCCGAAGTCAAGGTGGTGATCCTCAGTCAGAGCGCCACCAGCTTCAACGTCTTACAGGCGCTGCGTGGTGGTGCCTTTGACTTCATTGCCCGCCCCTTGGACAGCGGCGAGATCCTCCAACCAACCCTCAGGCGCGCCCAAGCCAAACCCCACGAATGCACCCAACACAGTGACCTGATCGCCTCTCTTGAGACCAAGACCCGGGCTTTGGAACGAACCCTCTCGATGATGCGGGCGATCAACAGCTCGGTCGAGAAACTGACCCGCCTCGACCGGGTCGAATCCCTTCTCGCCGGTCTCCTAGAAATCGCGGCGATGGTCCTTGATGCCCGCTGCGGCTTCATTGTCCTGATCGAACCGAAATCGGGCGATCTGACCCTGCGGGTCGGACACGGCTACGGCGATGCCCTCACCTTCAACAACATCACCCTGCCGCCGGGGCTGGTGAGCGAAGCGGTGCGCCGCAACAAGCCGATCCGCATCGCCGACTCCCTACCGAGCGAACTCGACGAGATGCTCAACCCTTCGGAGCGACGTCACCTCTTGCCTCACCCCGGCATCCTCGCCGCGCCCTTGCATCTGAAAGGGCGCGAGGCAGGGATGATCTTCCTCTGCGGCCACCCCGACGACCACCTCTTTAGCCGCGAGGACCTCTACGCGCTGGTTCACCTTGCCCACCACACCGCCTTGCTGCTCGAGCACGTCGGGCTTGTGCAACAGCTGCGACGGCAGCCCACGCCAGCATGAACCAGAGCATCCTGACAGGCGGACACTGGCTCAACGGCGCTCCGTTTCGAAACGGGGAGGAGACCTTCTCCGCCCTCAACCCCGCCACGATGCAGCCGCTAGAGCCCACGTTCGCCGAGGGAGATGCACCGTTGGTCGAGCAGGCCGCACGTCTGGCACGAGAAGCGTTCCTCCCTTTTCGCCTGTGCGAAGGCGCGACCCGCGCCAGACTCCTTGAAACCATCGCCAACGAACTGATCGCCCTTGAAACCCCGTTACTCGCGCGGGCCGAGACGGAAACAGCCCTGCCACAGCGACCTCGCCTTCAGGGAGAACTTGCCCGCACCGTCGGACAGTTGCGGCTCTTCGCCGAGCTGGTTCGCCAGGGGACAGAGCTTGAGCCGGTGATTGACGCGGCGCTCCCCGAGCGCTCCCCACACCCCCGCCCCGACCTGCGCCGCCGCAACCTCCCTCTCGGCCCCATTGCCGTCTTCGGCGCCAGTAACTTTCCCCTCGCTTTCTCCGTCGCCGGAGGGGATACCGCCTCGGCTCTGGCGGCCGGGTGCCCGGTGCTGGTCAAGGGGCACCCGGCCCACCCCGGCACCTCAGAACTGGCGGCGCAGGCAATCGTCCGTGCGATCAAAGCCTGCGGGCTACCGACGGGCATTTTCGCCCTGCTGCAGGGGAGCCGCCATGCGCTGGGGGAAGCGCTGGTGACCCATCCGGCAGTGCAAGGGGTTGCCTTCACGGGGTCGCGCGCTGGGGGGGAAGCGCTCATCGCGCACGCTCTGCACCGATCGCAACCGATCCCTTTTTTCGCCGAGATGGGAAGTCAAAATCCCTTCTTCATCCTTCCTGGGGCCCTGCGAAACCGAGCAGCTGAACTCGCCCGCGAACTGGCAACGGCGCTGACACTTGGCTGCGGCCAATTCTGTACCCGTCCGGGAGTGATCTTCGCACCACAGATGCCAGAACTCAACGCCCTGCGCCGAGAGCTGGTGGCCAGGTTCAATACAACAACAGCGATGACCATGCTGCATCCCGGCATCAAGACACGCTTTGTCTCCGACCTTGAGGCATTACAGCAGTGCTCGGGGGTAACCTCCACGGCGGGGAGTGACTGGCAAGCCGAGCCGGGATGCCACATCCGCCCTCTGCTGCTTGAGTCTTCTCTTGCCACCTACCTTGCGACCCCGGCCCTGCAGCAGGAACTCTTCGGCCCGGCAGCACTTCTCGTCGTCTGCGAAAAACCGGAAGAGCTAATTTCAGCGGCGCAACAGCTCGGCGGTGAGCTCACCGCCACCCTTCAGACCGACACTGAGGATGCCGACGATCTGGCACTGGCGCAATCGCTCTTGCTCCATCTTGAAGAGAAAGCAGGGAGGTTGATCTTCAATGGCGTCCCGACCGGAGTCGAAGTAACCGCAGCGATGGTTCACGGCGGTCCCTATCCGGCGAGCAGCGACAACCGTTTTACATCCGTGGGTAACGCCGCCATTCGCCGCTTCCTACGCCCGGTCTGTTACCAGAACCTGCCGCCTCAGCTCTGGCCGACCCCCTTCGACACCCCCTAGCACGCTCCCCCTCTTTACAGCCGGGGCGGCAGCTGCTACTTTTCCTGCGCAATCGATCCACCCTCTTTTTCGGAGTGCCCCCATGAACGAGCTCACCGTCGGTCTGGTCCAGCACAGCTGCTGCGGCGACCGAGACCGCAACCTCGCCGCCAGCATCGCCGGCATCCGCGACGCCGCCGCCTATGGTGCTAAGCTGGTTGTCCTGCAGGAACTGCACACCGGCCTCTATTTCTGCCAGAGTGAAGAGACCGCCTGTTTCGATCAGGCCGAGACGATCCCCGGCCCCTCCAGCGAAACATTTGCGGCCCTCGCTGCCGAGCTCAAGGTGGTGATCGTCACCTCTCTCTTTGAGCGACGCGCCCCCGGCCTCTACCACAACACGGCAGTGGTTCTTGAGAGCGACGGCAGCATCGCCGGTTGCTACCGCAAGATGCATATCCCCGACGACCCCGGCTACTACGAGAAGTTCTACTTCACCCCCGGCGACCTCGGCTTCACCCCCATCGACACCTCCGTTGGACGGCTCGGTGTTCTCATCTGCTGGGATCAGTGGTACCCCGAAGCGGCCCGCCTAATGGCGATGGCCGGGGCCGAAATGCTCATCTACCCCACCGCTATTGGCTGGGACCCTGCCGACACCGCCGAGGAGCAACAGCGGCAGCAGCAGGCCTGGGAGACGATCCAGCGCGGCCACGCCGTCGCCAACGGGATCCCGGTGATCAGCGTCAACCGCATCGGCATGGAGGAGGACCCCACCGGCCAAACCGGCGGTGCCCGGTTCTGGGGGAGTAGCTTCGTCGCCGGCTGTCAGGGGGAGATCCTCGCCCGCGCCAGCAGCGACCAGAAAGAAGTCCTCACGGTCAGCCTCGACCGCGCCCGCAGTGAACACGTCCGACGTATCTGGCCGTTTCTCCGTGATCGGCGCATTGATGCTTACGACGACCTGCTCAAACGCTACCGCGACTGATTCAGCCACAAGGAGACCCCATGGAGAAGACCCTCAACGAGGTAGAGATGCGGATTCTCGGTGCGCTCATCGAAAAAGAGATGACCACCCCTGACTACTACCCCCTCACCCTCAACGGACTGACCCTCGCCTGCAACCAGAAGTCGAACCGCGCCCCGGTTCTCGCCCTCGACGAAACGGAAGTGATTCGCGGTCTCGACACCCTGCGGCACCAAGGATTGGCGTTGCAATCAAGCGGCGAAGGGAGTCGTGTCCCCAAATATCAGCACAACCTTGCCGCCAAGCTTTTTCTCGAACCGAATGAACTCGCCCTGCTCGCCGAGCTCCTGCTGCGCGGGCCCCAGACGCTGGGAGAGTTGCGCAGCCGCGCCAGCCGCATGACCCCTTTTGACGACCTCAGCGAGGTGGAGACGACGTTGGAAGAGCTGGCGGAGCGGGAGACCCCACTCACCCTCAAACTGCCGCGCCAGCCGGGACGCAAAGAGCAGCGCTACGCCCAGCTCCTCGGCGGCGTCCCCGAACTCGAGAACGAGGAGAGCAGTCCCGCCCCTGAGGCCGCTCGCCTTCGGGTCGAGGCCGAAAACAGCCGACTCGAACAGCTCGAAACCGAACTCTCCACCTTACGGGAGGAGGTCGCAGCCTTGAAGGCCGAAATGGCTGCCTTCAAGGCCCAGTTCGAATAATTTCCCGCAACTGAGACTGCACAGTCATGTCGGATACGGACTTAAACAACGGCTTGTGCCTCGAACTCTGTCAGAATAATTAAATCCGTTATCGCTCATGCTGCAAATAAGTGAATGTTGCGCTAGAAATCTAGGACAGGCCCTAAAAAAGCGAGTCCGTGAAAACGGACTCGCTTTTTTATTTGCGGGAACCACCTTTAAAAAATCTCAGGAGGCGATCTCTTCCTCGGCCTCCCCTTCTTCCTGACGGAACCATTTATCAAACCAGGTTCGATGGTCCTTCTCGGCGAGGATCTGCAAATCGTTCGGCCCGAGCCAAACCCCACCACAACCAGGGCAACGATCCAGCGGGACTCCGCGGAAAGTGACCGGCTCAATTGCATCACCACACTTGGGACAGCGGTTATGACAGTACTGTCGCACCGTCTGATCCTCGGAGGACTGCCGCATCCGTTCTATTTTCTTTTTCTCCTCACGGTGGAAATATTCGTTCTCAAGAGCCTGCTTCCGTTCATCCCATGCATTCGTCATAGCGTACCCCCTTGTCGAGATCCGAAGTGACTTCATGAGAAGTATACCTTCCCTCCTCGTCACCGCAAGTCACTCGCTATGCAAACCAGGACGCCAGAGTCGGTAGTGACCGCAGCCCCACGCTGCCCCCTTACCGAGGTTCATCAACGCCCCAAGATGAAGGAGCCCCCGGATCGCATCGAGGTCCCCCCCTGCAAGGGTGAGATGACCGACAATCCCACCGACTCTCTGCCTCTGCGGCTCGACCTGACGCCAATCTTGCCATTTCCAGCGTTTGTGGCCATTTTTTACTCGCGCCGCCAACGCCAGCCATTCACCCGGGTCGTCCACGGATTCAACCCCACAGTGGTAGTAGAGCATGGAGCTCACCCGCCGCAACACAAAGGGGAACAGTTGCGACAAAGAGGGTGAGAAGAGAGGGCGACCCACAGAAAGAAGTCGGGCCGGGGTAAGAAACTCCCAGCGCAACTCCTCCGCGGAGGGAATGGTCGAGAGCCACCAGTTAACCTCAATCAAGGGTGGTGCCAGTCGCGCCGGGTCCAACTCAAGAGAGATTTCGCCACCCGAAGCATCGACAGCCCGTATTCCTGTAACTGAAAAAGTCCCCAAAGGGGAGTGCCCCCCTTCTCCAACTGCCATCAGTACTTGCAGAAACGCCCCAATATACGGAATCCCCTCCCCCCAGAATGAAACCGTAAGAGAGATCTGCTGCGACGCATCCATCTTGGCGGGCCGATCAGGGAGAATGGCAAAGGGGGGCGCTCCGCGCTGATAGCGCCTCAAAGCCGCAGGGTCAGAACATAACGGAGGGGAGAAGAGGGTCGCATAGAGCGATGGGGAGAGTTCCTTGCGAGCTGCGGCCAGCAACGCCGACCGCAACTGTAACAACGAATTTTCTGCCGGAGGGAAAACCTTCTGTAAAGACTGAAGTGTGAATGAGAGGAGAGAGAATTCTCCCTGGAGGCTTGAGCAGATCATAAAACACCTCTTTGTCCCCGCAAAGGGGGTCTATAGCCAAATTGACCGTCATGATAACACAGCTCGCCAAGAGATCCCGTTCCTTCATTCTTTAGATACAGCAAAGCGTCTGAATAAATTGACATAAGAGCCCAATGTTGCTATAGAATGAGCTTCATTTATGACCTTTAAATCTAGGATTGAAATCTGTGACCATCCTCCCAGAAATGAAACGTCTCTACTCTCGCGACGAAATCGCTGACCAAGTGGCTCGTCTCGGTAAGGAGATCAGCCGCGACTATGAGGGTAAAGAACTCCTGATGGTCGGCGTTCTCAAGGGATCTTTTCTCTTCATTGCCGACTTGGTACGCCAACTCGACCTGCAGGTGACCGTCGACTTTGTCCGTCTTGCGAGTTACGGCTCCGAGACCCGCTCCTCGGGGATTGTCGAGTTCCGCAAAGATCTCGAAATCTCCCTGAAGGATCGCCATGTACTGATCATCGAAGACATTGTCGATAGTGGCCAGACCCTTGAGACCCTTTACCATCGCCTTATGCAACGGCAACCCGCATCATTAAAGGTCTGCACCCTCATCGATAAACGGTCTCGCCGTGAAGTTGAGATCGACCCTGACTATACGGGCCTGACCCTAGATGACGGTTTCATCGTCGGCTACGGCCTCGACCATGACGAAAAGTATCGCAACCTTCCCGATATCTATCTGGTAGAAGGGGCTTGATCCGCTCTGAAAGGAGAGACTTGAATGGTCATCCAATGCAGTGAATGCCAGACCCGTTTCAAACTGGCTGACGACAAGATCAAGCCCGGCGGCACCAAAGTCCGCTGTTCCAAATGCCGGCATGTCTTCACCGTCACCCCTCCGGCAGAACCGGAGCCGCAACCGGAGCCGCAACCGGAGCCGCAACCGGAGCCGCAACCGGAGCCGCAACCGGAGCCACAACCGGAGCCACAACCGGAGCCACAACCGGAGCCACAACCGGAGCCACAA
>PKUF01000044.1 GCA_002869635.1 Desulfuromonas sp.
AGCGAGACTCATTTTTCCCCTCCGCAATTCACGACGTCACTATACATCCCCCGTTGCATCATGATCTTCTATCCTAGGGGCGTTGCGTCACGTCCCAACTCCTGTCGATGATAGATCGCCATCCCTGAATTCAGATAACGTTGTAGCGACGTCAAACGATGCGCGTCACTGCCATAACAGTGGTAGATTCCGTGCGAGGCAAGAGTCTGAGCCGCAAGGCGAACCTTCTCGCCATAATAACCGGAAAAACTCCCGATATTCCCCTGAAACTTCACTCCGAGTTGCGTCATCTCTACCAGCAGAGAAGGCAGAGACGCCCTCCCTGCGTCTCCTTTTGCCGCACGACGCCAGAAGGAAATGCCTGAGTTCTTGCTTGTATCTGTAAGGGGCAACGTCCGAGTCAGAAGTGGCGCCCGTTCAGGATGAGCCAACAACGGAATGAGACCTCGGCCTCGCACCTGCTGAAGCGCGCCAAGAATCATTGACGTCTCCCCTTGTGAGGGAATCTCAAGCAACAGATAGCGACTCTCCCCCAGAGGAAGCGGATCGTTGAGTTCGTCGACAAAGAATTCGTCGACGTAATATTCACTTCCAGCATGGAGAGTCAAGGGAATCCGCTGTCGCTCGAGATGACGCTGCAGCTCTGCCACAGCCTGACGAATCTGATCCGAGCTTAGATCGTAGAGTCCGTGAAGGCGATGCGGCGTACAACAAACGTTACGAAAACCCGCCGAGACAAGAAGATGTGCGATCTCAAGAGCCTCCTCAAGAGAGGTAGCACCATCATCAAGCCCCGGGAGGAGATGACTGTGCCAGTCAACCAGCCCGTCCTCTGACATTTAGCGGCCCCAAAAACGTGCGATGAGGCCCTTCAATCCAGACCTCACTGAGGGAGCGTAAGCATAATAACCCTCATCGTAATAGCCATAATAGGCGGTCGCCTTCCCCTGTTTGTCATTGAGGACCAGTCCGGCAACAGATGTCTGGTAGCTCTGCAGAGTTTCACGTAAACGCGTTGCCACCTTGGAAGGGACCCGCCCCGCCTCAACAACCATAACGATCTGATCAGAGAGACGACTTAATAAAGCGGCATCGGTGACCGCCAGCAGCGGCGGTGCGTCGAGAAGAATATGGTCGTAGCGCTCGCGTAAACTCTCGATAATTTCGGCCATCGCCTCACTCCCTAAAAGCTCGGCGGGATTGGGAGGGGTCGTACCCGCATTAATCACATCAAGGTTCTCAATACCACTCGGTCTTAAAACAGATTCTACGCTCGCATCCTTGATCAACAATTCGGTCAATCCGGGGTTTCTAGGAATCTGAAAAAGCTTATCGAGAGAGGGGCGACGCAGATCACAACCAACGAGCAAGACCTTGGAACCTGTTTGAGCAAAGGTCACTGCAAGATTGGCACACAAAGTTGTTTTCCCCTCACCGGGGAAGGAACTGGTGACGAGCAGAACACGTTTTTTATCCCCCCCCGATGAGAAATGAAGGCTGGTCCGCAAACTACGAAACGCCTCAGCGGAGATCGATTTTCCATCGCGCTGACTGACCAATGCAACATTCAGATCGGAATTACCGCCGTTCTTTTTTCGCGCAATCTGAGGAATGACTGCCAAAAGGGGGAGGTTGAAAACCCGCCTAGCGGCATCGCCATCCTTGAGAGTATCGTCCATGTAATCGAGAAAAAACGCGACACCAGCCCCAAGGATTGCTCCAACAACCAAGGCCAGAAGAAGATTTTTCGTCTTTTGGGGCTTGATTGGATAATTCGGGAGAATCGCAGGGTCAATAACATTAATACTGCTGATCGTCGCGGCCCGAGCAATTCGAGCTTCTTCATGTTTCTGAAGAAGGAAGGTGTAGATATCAGCATTCACCTTGGTTACCCGTGTCAAGCGTGCTAATTCCTGTTCAACCGCAGGAAGCTCGGCGAGACGCTCTTCAAAATAAGAAGTTTCTTCGCCCAAAGCCTGTAGCTGCCCAGTCATCGCATGGGCAAAACCTCGATAGGTCTCGAGTATTTTTATCTGAGTCTGACGAATACGGTCATCGATTTGAAGAACAACAGGATGGGCGTCCGTATGTTCTACCAACAATCCCTGGCGTTCCACTTCAAGCTCAGAAAGAGACGTCGCCAACTGCTGTAGCACCGGTTCTTCAAGAAGAAAGCTCGGAGCATAGTTGTCCCCTTGAGATAAAGCATCCTTGAGGGAAATAATTGCGAACTCAATTTGCCGCTGCCGCAACAACAATTCACTCCGCAATCGATCAGCATTTGCCAATCGATCGATCAAAACCTCAGCTTCGCTATCTAGCTTGACATAACCTGAATCACGTTTAAAACTTTGCAACCCCTGTTCTGCCCCATTGAGCGCCCCCCTTACCTCATCAAGCTGAGTCTCAATAAAATCGACAGACTTACGTGCTTCCTCGGCCTTAAAAAGGATACTCCGTTCAAGATAGACGGCACTCAGGGTGTTTATTACGTCCCGGGCTCTTTCTCGATTGACGTGCTGACAGGTTAGCTGAATGATGTTGGTCCCCTTACCGAGCTCAACAGCACGAATCGCCGAACGGACCCCCTGTACCGTCGCAGCAAAAGGACGTATCATCAAACGGACACGATCTCCCGGTTGTCCCTGCAAACGATCACATAGAAGAGTCAACCCAGCAATCTGAAGACGTCGACCAACTTCCCCCGTGGCCAACTCCTTCCCCTCTTCACTTTCAACAACAAAAGACCCCTCGGAAGAGAGAACAATTTCAATCGATTTACCGACAGAAGAGAATTCGAACTCCAATAGATGCAGCTCAACCCCAGAACTCTTCTCCAGCACGACCCAATCAAGATGGAGCCTTCGTACTACCTCCTCAACATTGGTTCGAGACTTCAAAATTTCGATCTCAGTCTCAATAGGGCTCTCCCGCTTGAGCCCTAGATCAGCAAGAAAGTCTCCTCCTCTTGGCTGATCACTGGCAACGTACAAGGTGGCCGTAGCCTCATAAATCGGCTCCTGCATCAAAGTATGGGTGGCCATCCCCAAAAAAACGAGAATAAAGGTGATAAAAAACACCCTTCGCCGACGAAGCAGTATCTGAAGATAGTCCTGAAGATGGGCCTCTTCCAACACAGGATGAAAATCAGGAGATGAGGGGGGGAGCGATTGCGACATTGAGCACCTGTTCTATGTTCGGATTCGCCAGATCATATGGTCAGGATAACTGCCGAACTGACGACTAATCCTCGGTAAGAAACTTGACTTGCACAAACGGTTGCAGAATCGCACTGAAGGTCTGCAGAGATGGTAGAATCTCAGCCAGTGCCTCGTTCCAACTGCCAATTCCACTACGTGGGACATAGACGATATCCCCCTCGGCCAGTCGAAAAGGTAGGGTTCTCCCTTTGAGAACCTGATTCATATCAACAACCATCAACTCCCCGCGTGTTGCCGAATGTGAACGAATAATTCGGATCAAACCAAAATCGCCGCGTGTTTCGTTGGGCAGAGCTGCCGCGAGAGCTTGAGTGAGCGTCAGGTTGCCATTCGGCATGTGCACCACACCCGGCTTGTTTACAGCGCCAAAAACGAAGACATTCTGATCGTTATCGTCAGGGACAAAGAGAGTATCCCCCGGCAGCAACCAGACATTGGCCAACATCCCCCCTGAGGTCAACATCTCATAAACATCGACAGCCAGTGTCTTGTCTCCGCGAATCAAGCGAGCACGACGCAAATTTGCGGAGTCAAGCAGACCTCCTCCCAAAGCAATCCCCTGAAGCAGAGTCAGAGGGCGCTCCATATAATAAGTTCCAGCAGCCCGAAACTGACCCAAAAGATAGAGCGGCTGGCTCTTATACTCCTCGACCTCCAGCACCACCCACGGAGCATTAAGATAGGTCGAAAACGCCGCCTGTACTGCCGTAGCCGCAGCATCAACCGTCAAACCAGCGACAGAGACAGCTCCCACCAGCGGGAGGTGGATATTTCCTTTACCATCCACTCGGCTGCCGCTTACACCTTGACCATTGCCAGACGGACTTCCGAGTTCGGGTTTCCCCTGAACATTCACATAGAGTACATCTCCGGCACCGATGCGGTAATCGTTCCCAGGAGTCTGGTTGGGGGAAAACGGAGCGACCACGACCGCTTCACTCTCAACGACAGCCGAACTTTCCAACGGGATGACACTCCCGACCGGTAGATCATTGAGGTGAGTACAGCCGGCAAGGGCCAGCCCAACAAAAAGGCCCAACAGGGCCAAAACAGATTGCAAGGTGTGTCGTATCCTCACGGACAGCTCTCCGCTGACAAAGTGACGGCCGCCAGAATGATGCGGCCACAGCGACGGATATACCGTTTTAAACTAGCTTGACAGGGTAACACTGAGCGCCTCCAGATCCAAGAAATATCTTGCCAATTCGGGATCTTTCCCCCCTAACCATCCCGCCGGATACGAGGATCGGCAAGTGCGTATCCGAGATCGGCCAGAAGGTTGCCAAACAGGGTCATCACCGCACCGACCACCAAGACTCCCATGATCAGGGGGTAGTCCCGCATCATAACCCCATCGTAGAAGAGTTTTCCCATCCCAGGAATCGCAAAAATCGTCTCAAAAATGACACTACCGCCGATCAAACCAGGAACAGAAAGACCGAGAATGGTAATGACCGGTAAAAGGGCATTGCGCAAAGCATGATGTCCGATCACCTTCCACTCAGAGAGCCCCTTCGCCCGAGCGGTAAGGATATAATCCTGACGAACCACTTCAAGCATATTGGAGCGCATGTAGCGAGAAAGCCCCGCGAGCCCCCCGAAGGCACTGACAAAGACCGGCAGAACAAGGTGGTGTGCCATATCGAGCCATTGCGCCGATGTCGAGAGGTACTCAAAACCAAACGATTTAAGACCGGCAACCGGAAAGAGACCAAGGCGAACTCCGAGGAAATCCATAAGGAGCAAGGCCAACCAAAAAGAGGGCATGGCAAAACCGAGAAAGACAAAGAGGGTGGTGGCACGATCAAAGAGGCTGTTGCGTCGGGTTGCAGAGAGAATTCCGATCGGGATGGCAACAGCGAGGATCGCCGCCATGGAGAGAACGTTGATCAAGATGGTGACCGGCATCCTCTCGGCGATCTTGTCGAGGACCGGTCGATGGTCCTGACTGAAGGAGAGACCAAAATCGAGTCGGGCCAGACGAGAAAGCCAGAGCCCATACTGTTTCAGTAAAGGCTGGTCGAGACCATACTGGGCTCGCAGTCGCTCTTTAAGGGCGCTGCTCGCCTCCGGATTAAGTTGGGTCTGCAAATCGGTCGGCTCCCCCGGGGCCAAATGGATCACGACAAAGGAGATTAGCGTGATCCCAAGAAGAAGGGGGATCATGAGCAGAAGCCGTTTGAAAAGATAACGCAGCATCGACAGCTCACAAATAAGAAAACCGGGACGCTCTAGATGCGACCCGGTTCTGATCAAGTGGTGCCCGGGACGGGGGTCGAACCCGTACAGCCATACGGCCGAGGGATTTTAAGTCCCTTGCGTCTGCCAATTCCGCCACCCGGGCCAAACATCCGCTTTCATCCCAAGAAGTTTCCGATGAAAACGGTACTGATTAATAGTCGATAAGGGGAGCAACTGTCAAGGAAAAGCCCGCTCACGAGCCCACGACCCCTTACGCAAAAAAACGCAACTGCGGCTCATCCGACAACAGCCCATGGCGAACACACAATTTAAAGTAGAGCGCCAAGCCTTGCTGGTGTTCGGGAGAAAGGTGATAGGTCATACTGCGCCAATAGTGAATCAACCCCTCTTCCCCCATCCAAGATTTTTCAGGACATGAAGCCGCAAGACTTGCCAGATCAGCAAAAGAGCGTTCACGAGCCACATCAAGTTGGCGGAGAAGCATCTTGAGCATCTCCTCCCCCTCCTCGCTCGCAGCAACAGCACGACGGACAATCCAAAGAGCAAAGACGAAAGGGAGGGACGTATGATGGTACCAAAGATCCCCGAGATCGTAAATAAGGGCCGAATCGTTGTAACGCTGGGCTAGCTGCAAAGCTCGATCACCAATGAGCAGTGCACTTCCTCCCGCCTCAAGGCATGCCTCCACCCCATCAGGGTCGAGACGCAGGTCAAGTGATGGCTCATTGTAGTACTCGGCAAGAAGAACCTTCAGCAAATTCACCGACGTTGCTGACTCTCCGGTCAGCAAAATCGGCTCGGTCGCCAAAGCGCTGAGAGGGCGAGAACTGAAGAGAAGAACACTGCGGACCGGCCCGACCGAACCGATAGCGTGGCCGGGAAGCAGAAGGTAGTCGCGCCAACTCCGACCATACTCGAACGAAGAGGAGGGGCTGACGTCAATCTCCCCTCGCGCCAGCAAGGCATTAAGTTCCGAAGGAACACCGCCAATGATCTTCCCGGAAAAACCACAGATCTCAAGTTGACGGAACCACGGAACGCAGTTCAGGTAGGAGATGTGCCCAAGGGTCAGGGGCATGGTCGGTAATCAGGGCTGAAAGTCGATACGGGTGACATCATCAACCCGGATCTGATACCCCCCAAAACCGGTGCTACCATAGAAAACCGCTCGTCCTGGAATTTTGATCTGGAGCGACTCCCCTTCATTGAGACTGAGGTTGACCGTTGCGTCATTCGAGCGAGTCTGTGTCACCTCAATCGCGGTCAACGCCGAAAAGGGGATACTCATCGTCCCGCTTCCTCGCTTCCCCTGCAAAACAATGTTGCCATCCATGGAAAACTGGCTCAGACTGACACTGACCCCCTCACGATCAGTCAACTGCACGTGATAATCCTCATCAACTGCCGGAACACTCCCCTCGGGAGTCCCACCAAGGTCCCCCATACCCATCAGGAAAAAGGCGGTTAGCAGAAGTAGAAACAAGGAGAGGATGCGCTTCATGAGAAGACTCCTTTACCAAAAGAGCGCGCCCCCCGAGGCTCCGGGGGGCGCGTTATAATCAGGGGAGAAGACGCTCTAGGAAGCCGGTGTCGACATTCCCTTCTATAAACTCCCGATTCGCCATGATCCGTTGATGGAAAGGGATAGTCGTCTTAATCCCTTCGATGATGTACTCGTCAAGCGCCCGAGCCATTCTCTGAATCGCCTCTTCACGGGTCTCAGCGTGAACGATGAGCTTGGCGATCATCGAATCGTAATGAGGCAGAACCTTGTACTGGTCATAAACCGCGCTGTCGACACGCACACCGAGTCCACCGGGCGTATGATAGCCGTCAATAAGGCCCGGAAAGGGGGTGAAACGCTCGGGATCTTCAGCGTTCACCCGACACTCGATGGAGTGTCCGCTGATCTTGACATCGTCCTGAGTAAAACGAAGAGGAAGCCCTGCAGCGGAACGGATCTGCTCCTTGATGACGTCGATCCCGGTGACCATTTCGGTTACCGGATGCTCAACCTGAACCCGGGTATTCATCTCCATGAAGTAGAAGTTCCCCTGCTGGTCCAGGAGAAACTCCATCGTCCCGACGCTGGAGTAGTTGACCGACTTGGCGGCAGCGACGGCACACTCACCCATCTTTTGTCGCAGTTCCGGCGTCAAAACCGGACAAGGAGCCTCTTCAATCAGTTTCTGGTGTCGACGCTGAATCGAGCAGTCTCTCTCACCGAGATGAATGACGTTGCCATGTTTATCGGCCATGATCTGAATTTCAACATGACGCGGCCGTTCGCAAAAACGCTCAATATAGACTTCGGGATTTCCAAAGCCGGCCTGGGCCTCAGAACGAGCCGCAGCGAAGGCATTGGGGAGAGAGGCGGGCGAATGTACCACCTTCATCCCTCGACCACCGCCACCGGCAGTCGCCTTGATGATGACAGGGTAGCCGATCTCACCGGCAACCTTGATCGCATCCTCGGCACTCTGGACCCCCTCTTTGGTCCCTGGAAGAATCGGCACCCCGGCAGCGATCACCGTCTGGCGGGCCCGAATCTTATCTCCCATCAGGCGCATATTCTCAGCGGTTGGACCAATAAAGGTCAGGCCGCAGTTGCTGCAGATCTCAGCGAATTCGGCATTCTCAGAGAGAAAACCGTAGCCGGGATGAATCGCGTCGGCATCACAGACCTCGGCGGCGCTGATAATCGCCTTCATGTTGAGGTAACTCTTGGCACTCACCGCCGGACCGATACAGATGCTCTCGTCGGCGAGTTTGACGTGCAACGCTTCACTATCGACATCGGAGTGGACAGCCACTGTCTTGATGCCAAGTTCCTTGCAGGCGCGAATGATGCGCAGGGCGATTTCGCCTCGATTGGCAATCAGTATTTTATGAAACATGGGATTGGATCTCCGTCAAAAGAGTCGGTCCCTTAACACAGTAAAAAGGTGAGAAGGGATGCCGGTTTCAGGCTAAACCTAGACTCGTTCCACCTTAAACAGCGGATCACCAAACTCCACAGGCTGAGCATTCTCTTTAAGAATCTCAACGATTTTACATTTGAATTCAGCTTCGATCTCGTTCATCAATTTCATTGCCTCGACGATACAGAGGGTCTGGCCCTTCTCAACAATGCTCCCGACCTTGACATACGGATCAGACTCGGGAGAGGGGGCACTGTAAAAGGTGCCGACGATCGGTGAGTTAATGGTATCACCACCCTCTGTGGCCGGAGCCGGGGCAGCAGCTGCAACCGGCGCAGCAGCTGGAACGGCGGCCGGAGCCGGAGCCGCAGCCGGTGCTGCAGTTGCATATGCTGGAGCGGCAACATGAACAATCTCCTGCGATGTTCCTCGCTTGATGCTGAGCGTTTCGGTTTCACTGCTCATTTCAAACTCGGTAATATCGGTTTCTGTAACGAGTTTGATCAGTGTTTTTAGATCTTTAATATCCATTGATTGCCTCCAAATGTCGTGTTTACCCCCTAGAATTAACTCGGGGCTCCTGCTCACAGCGGCAGGGAACGAAAACGTTTACTGATACGGGTCAGGGAACGACACCCTGTCGCGGTGACGACCACCGTATCCTCGATGCGAACCCCTCCGACACTAGGGAGATAGACTCCCGGTTCAATCGTGAAAACCATCCCCTCACACGCCACGCTCTCAGAACGTGGAGAAACCGTCGGGTATTCGTGAACTTCAAGGCCAACGCCATGTCCGAGGCCATGCCCAAAGCTACCGCCGAGACCGTGCCGTGAAATCCAAGAACGAGCGGCGCGGTCGATCTCTAACAACGATACTCCGGGACGAACTCGCGCCATCGCCCGATCATGGGCAGCAAGCACCAGTTCAAAAAGCTCCCGCAAACGCTGAGAAACCGGGCCAATGGCCACGGTTACCGTCTCATCGCTGCAGTAGCCACAAAAACGCGTCCCGAAATCAATGGTGACCAACTCACCAGCGGCGAGACGTTTCTCGGAGGCGACGCCATGCGGTAAGGCACCACGCTCACCAGAGGCGACAATAAAATCAAATGACTTCTCTTCACCACCATGACGACGCAGAGCGAATTCCAGCGCCATCGCAACCTCTTTTTCAGGAGTCCCGGGACGCAAAAGGGGGAGGATCTCGTTGAACGCCATCTCATTGAGGTGAGCAGCCTGATCCAGCAGGGAAATTTCCTCTGGACTCTTTACCCCTCGCAGGGCAACCAGCTCCTTCTCAAGCGCGACCCACTCAAACGCGTCGTCACCACTTCGACGTAGCCGCTCTAAAGCAGCAACACTCAGCTGCTCTGCTTCAAAACCGATGCGGCGCGCCTTACAACGGCGCAGTGCCTCAGTCACCCCCTCCTGCTTGCTGCGGTATTCGACGATCTCGTTGGCAGAAACTTCAGATCGCGCCTGAGTCGTGTAACGTGAATCGGTTAAGAAGATTACGTGATCACGAAAGACGAGGAGTCCTCCATCACTTCCGTTAAAGCCACAGAAATAATAAAGCTGCACCGAAGACGCTAAAAAAATGGCATCAAGCTGCGCAGTTTCAAGCACTTCACGAAGTCTCAGGAGCCTGTCTTCTACCATGGTCAATTTTTATTATCAATAAAATACGGCCCGTCCCAAACGGGAGAACCGTATTCATTCCTGACTTCAGTTCGCCTCAGACCAACGCGCCGCAAAACCACGCAATGCCAAAAGATACCCCTCGGAGCCAAGGCCTGAGATCTGGCCGATTGCTACCGGAGCAATATACGAATGATGGCGAAAAGGTTCGCGGGCGTGAACATTCGACAGATGGACCTCGATCACCGCCAATTCGGTCCCGGCAATCGCATCTCGCAACGCCACACTGGTATGTGTATAGCCCCCGGGGTTAAAGATCACACCATCGACTTTCTCTTCACGGGCTTGATGAAGACGATCAATAAGCCCCCCCTCATGGTTTGACTGAAAAAAACCAACCTCAACCCCGAGAGAAGATGCCAACGCCCCAATCTTATGATTGACCTGCTCAAGCGTTTCGTACCCATAAACATCCGGTTCACGCAATCCGAGCAGATTAAGGTTCGGTCCGTGCAAAACGAGTAGACGCGGTGTCACGACTAAAGCAACCCTTCTCGCAAACTCTGGGCTTCACGTTGAAGAAGGTAACGCCCCTTACCGAAGTTCCCGTTTTGTTCAAGCGTTAAAGCGACAAAATACTCCGCTGTAACGGCTCGAATTATGACAAAATAACGTCCGGTCCGTATCGAAACTTCCTCCATCTCACCAGTATTGAGGATTTCAACGATATTACGAATATCTTTCAGAACGTTGGCATACTCAACAGCGGCAAGCTGCAGGTCGATCTCTTCACAAGGTTTGAAGAAGTGATCAATGGCGATCCCGTCGTACCCCATCAGAACGGCGCCGATCCCCCCACCGACTCTTTCAACGATCCCTTCAAGAATCTCCCTAAACATGATCCCTCCTTTGGCGGACCTGATCCAACCAGTGGGTAAGTACCTCTAACGTTCGTTCTTCGCCACTCGGGGCAGCCGGGGCAGCCGGGGCAGCCGGGGCAGCCGGGGCAGCCGGGGCAGCCGGGGCAGCCGGGGCAGCCGGGGCAGCCGGGGCA
>PKUF01000056.1 GCA_002869635.1 Desulfuromonas sp.
ATTTCCCTGTGCCTCGCGGATTACTTCCGGTGGCTTTTGCTAAAATCGAGTCCCCTTCACGCTCCAACCTTTTTGATCTCTTTTTTGTGGTCCGCCGATCATGCGACCAGACATCCATTTGCCGTCTCAGGGATTTCTCCCTTCTCGGAAGATTGAGTTTGGGCCAATCCGCCAGCCTCGAAACAGATTTCGGTCGCGCAACATGTACCATGTCCGCATAGTCCCCTAATTTTGCAAGGCCCGGCGGGAAGATCGGTTGTTGAAGGAAATATTTTCGTTCTCTCCGACTCAGGCAACCAGAGATGAAACCTCCTCAAACGGAGTACCCCGACGGTCAACTGCCAGAAGATATTCGACCAGCTTACGTGCTACCGCCAACGTCGCGCGATTTCGATTGCCTTTGGCCGATTCCTTTTCGTGCAATGCTGCCAGTTGTGGGTTCCAGTTTGGCGCTATCTTGGCAGCTTCTATCAACATGGTCTGAAGATGTTTGTTACGTTTCTTGGAAATCGGCCCGTGCTTTTCTTTCCCCGCTGACTCGCGCTGGGCACTGCACAAACCACAGTAGCTGATAGCTTCACGGGAACGACCGAAACGGCTTACCTCTCCAATCTCCAGCACCCAAGTCAGGGCTAGAATCTCGCCGACACCAGCGATACTCATCAGTAACTCGACTCGCTTTCGAATCAATGGCTGCTCACGCAAAGTCTTGATCAATTTCTTCTGGATTGCGGTGAAAAGTTCCAAATTCCCCCGACTCAGTTGCAGCAACTCCTTGACCGAATCCGGCACATCCTCAACCCTCTCCATAAGCTCGTTGAAATATTTGCGACCATACAGCCGGCGTTTATCGTAAGTTGCCCCCACCTCCATGAGGAGCCCAGACATTTTATTCTTCATCTTCACAGCGGTACGAACCACCATATTTCGATAACGCAGGATGCGACGCAGTTCTCGTAGCTCCGAAGGCATCATCACGCATTCAGGGAGCAGATCGACTCTCAGCAGATCAGCGAGTTTCTCGGCATCAGCCCGGTCATTCTTTTTCTTGGCTGCCGTGATTGCTTTAAGCATCTCGGGATGAGCGACTTTCAACTCTACAGCGTGTGGTTTGAGAAAGTCGTAAATCCAGCCAGTGAAGAGGGTCGCCTCCATGGCACCCATCCAAGAACCGGGAAGTTCATCCAGCCATTTCCGAAGAGCTTTGCGCTCTGCCGCAACGACTCCCTGTCGTATCATTTTGCCGCTGATATCCTTGATACAATAGGCGATGGTTTTCTTGTGGACGTCCAAACCAACGTAGTAGATACTTTCCATGGAAGCCTCCTTGTGGGTCTGACTCGGGGCGATTTATTCGACCCCGCCGCTCATTATGAGCTGTCCGCCACCTGGAGGCTTCCGCTTTCTTACTTATGCATCCAAACAGATTTATTTATGGCTATACGAAATAACAAAGGGGCAGGTCACGTGTCGAACGTGTTCTGCCCCTTTTGCGCAATGCTTTGACATCCTGAAACATAATCCCCCCGAATTAATGCGTATTTCTTTCTACCCGAAATCACTTCACTTTGTCAATTTTTTACATCATCCTCTTCATCCCCTATCTCTTCCCCGCCAGCTCCAACCACGCCTGCGCCGCATGCGACAAATACCCCCCCTTACGCCAGATCAGGGCGATATGCCAGAAAACCTCGGGATCACAAATCGGCACCCGGCGGGTCAGCGGGTCAGCGGGTGAGGGCGCTGATCGGCGATCATCCGGGGGAGAAAGGCGATGCCGAGCTTTGAGGCACCAGCTCGATGATGAAGTCGATCTGGCTCGACTGGGCGGCGATGCGGGGGGTAAAGCCGCTCTGGCGGCAGGCCTGTATGATGATTGGGTTCAGGGCAATGTGCCAAACGTCAAAGGGGCTCACAGCAAAAACTGTGAGCCCCTTTGTTTTTTTCTCTATCTACAGCTGGACCTCCGGCAGGTCATCAAGCCAGCCGCCATTGTCGGTCAACTGGCGCACCAGAATGCGCGATGACTCGTCCTGATGGCCGGGGCGGGCGTGCAACTGCTTGAGGATCAACTTGTCATCGATCCGGCCGCAGATTTCGAGTTTGCCGATGTCGTGGCCGATGATGAACTTGAAACGCTTGGCGTATCCATCCATCTTGCGGCGCGCGTTATCGACCAGATCAACCCCCTCCTTCAACGGCACCTGAAAATGATGTCGCACCCTCTCGACCGGCATGCACTGGTAGAGGTAGTAGGGATTGACACCGATCTGCAGCAGCCCATCCATCAAGGCGGTCAGGGTGTCGACCGAGTCGTTGACGCCGCGCAACAGCACCGCCTGATTGTTGACCGTCACCCCGGCACTCCGCAGCCGTTGCACCGCAATCCGGGCTTCTTCGGTGATTTCATTCGGATGGTTGAAGTGGGTCGGCACGTAGAGAGGCTTGTCGCGGTTGAACTCTGCCAGCAGGTCGATCAGCTCGTCATCGAGCAGGCGCGCCGGAAACACCACCGGGGCGCGGGAGCCGATGCGCACGTAATTGAGGTGGTCGATGCCGCGCAGCGCCTCGAGCATGTCGCGTAAGGCTGCAGTCGGCAGCAGCAGCGGGTCGCCGCCCGACATGACGACGTTCTTGATCTCGGTATGCTCGGCGATGTATTTCGCCGCCTGCTGGAAGCTTTGTACGGTCTGGTCGTTGGGCAGACCCACCATCCGCTTGCGAAAGCAGTGTCGGCAGTACATCGAGCAGTACTCGGTGGCGACGACCAGGGCGGTGTACGGGTATTTGTGCAGGATGCCGTTCCCCTTGTCGTGCTTGTCGTCACCGTAGGGGTCGCCGGTGGTCTCCCCCATGGCACCGGCGAGGATCAGCTCGTCGGTGGAGGGGACCGCCAGTTTGCGGATCGGATCGTTCGGGTCGCTTGGATCGATCAGCCCCAAATAGTAACGGGGGATGTTCATCGGGTGCCGATCGGCAACCCCCTGCAGCGCTTTTTTCTCTTCGGCGCTCAGCGGCAGGTGGCTCTCAAGCTCGCTGACCGTTGTGATGTTCTGCTTCAACTCCTCTTGCCAGTCGCTGTCGCGCCAGTTGTCTGACGCTTTTTGTGCTGTGTTGTTTGAACTCATCGTGTGTTGTCCTTTGGGTCTCGTCGGGTTCTGTGCCGGATAACGTTGTGCTGAAACGGAGAAAATCCGGGACGGATAATCGCTCCAGCCAGGGCACGCGCGGCGAACACAACAAAAGGAAGAGCCAACAGAGGGGATTCTGTTGATAAAAGAAGGGTCAGGCTGCAACGTGCCTGTCGATGGTGATTTATTGATATTTGAAGGGGCAGAGCCACCCGCACCCGGCATCACGACGGGGCGTCATGATCCAGTGCTGCTCTGATGAGAGAGGGTTCGTCCCATCTCTGCGCGGGGCAAAAATGGTCCACCTCATTTGCGGGTCTATGGTCGGAACGCTCAGAAAAAGCGCCGCCATCAACAGATGAAGCCTAACACAGCAGGAAGGTTGAGCGCAAATCAGCGCCATCGCCGGGCTGGGGCTGCCGAACTTTTGCGTCAGCACCTTGCCCCGAAATGCTGTCGTGGAGGGCGTCGCTTGTGCTAACATCGGCACTTGCTTGGCCGGGCGCTGTCTCGGTGAACGATTGCCCGAAGGAGATTCTCCCATGAGCTGGTACCGCTCCCCCTTAAGCCCAGATCAAATTGCCGCTGGCGAACTGCCGCGCCGCCAAGAGGCGTTCAGCGCCGCCTTCAAGGCGGCCGGTGCGCCGCGCATGATGGCCCTCTTTCAGCAGGAGTGTGACGACGGCGCCTGTGAGCTCTACCTCACCCCCGACTGCGGCGCGTTCGCCTCAGAGCTGCTGCAGGCGTGGGATGCTTCCCCCTGCGAGCGGCCGCCGCTGCCCGGTCTGCAGCTGCTCATCGGTCACAACGAAATCACCTATTATCTTCCCTGAACAGACACTTTTCGTTTCCCATCGCTGTTCGGCACCCTCCTTACAAGAAGAGCCCTTGTCCCGAAAAACCTCGGTGCAAGGGCTCTTGTTTGTTGTGGGGAGGGGGCGGTGCTAGTCGCGATCCCACTCTTTGGTGACACCGAATCTCTGCGCCAGCTCTTTTGACTCGCTGCGTCGTTTGCGCCGCATCTCGGCCCGGGCCGGCGCCCCGGCAAAGAGGAACTTTTCCAACTCACTTTCGGGGATGACGTCGGGGACGAGCTGCGGCACACCGTTGGCATCGACGGCGACGAAGGTGAGAAAGGCAGTGGCGCTCACCGCCCGTTCGCCGGTGAGCATATCTTCGGCGATGACCTTGACGAAGACCTCGATAGAGGTCTTGTGGCTCCAGGTGGCGTGTGACTCGAGGCAGACCGACTGACCGTTGCAGATCGGGTGGAGAAAGTCGACCGAGTCGGTCGAGGCGGTGACCACCGGCATCCGGGCGTGGCGGGTGGCGCTGATGGCGGCGATGTCGTCGATATAGGCCATGACCCGGCCGCCGAACATGGTGCCGTGGTGGTTGGTGTCGGGGGGAAGAACGATGGACGCCTTGATCGCCCGCGATTCGCGGGCCGGTTTGGCACTCATGGGCAGACTCCTTTGCAGTATGAGCACGAAATAAGGGGGGCTCGATAAGCCCCCCCAACCGCTGTCTGTTTGTATGATGCCACAGCCTCAAAGGGCTGTGCGCTAAAATCGGAGAATGGAGAAGGCGACCGATCCTTCTCCTCCCTGCCTTAATCGTCGATAATGATTTCAAGACCCGTTAACTCGCCATTGAGCGAGAGGATCTCGGCATTCTCCTGCGTACTACCGCCGTACCAGAGTTCCAGTCCGTGCCGCTCAACTTTCAGCTTGTAGGCTCCTGTCGGGAGAGGGATGTCGAATTTCCCCGAACATTCGCAGATCCGCTCATCGGCGACAATCCGATTGCTGGTGACGTCAAGGACCGAGACCCAAGCCTGTCCGACGTCATCCCCCTGCGGACTGAGCAGTTTTCCCGCAACCCGGCAGGGGACCGTCGGCAAGGCGATCTCGGGATGGACAAATCCGGCCTCACCGACCGTGATGGCATCCGCGCTGCTGCGTTCGGCCCCACCGAACCACTTCGGCATGTGTCCATCGGCGCCGCAGCGCAAGCGATAACGTCCCGGAGCGAGGTTGCTAAAGGCAAAATGCCCATCGGTCGCGCTGTGAACCGTATCGAAGGGTTCATCTTCGATTTCGCCGAAGACTTCAATCTCGGCATCATAAAGAGGGCTTCCCGAGGCGTCCTTGGCGACCCCTTCAAGGGTTAGCCCGCCAAAGAGGTCAGCGTTAATCCCTGAGACGGTGGCGGTTCCGTTGATATTGACCGCCAGCCCGTCTTCCCGGCGACTCTGACCGCGGTACCACTGCACCGCGTACCCCTCTTTTTCGAAACGTACCCGGTAGTCGCCGTTGGCGAGACCTCCGATCTGATAGGCTCCTTCATCATCGCTCCAGGATGAATCGATTTCATCCCAGGTCGCCGGATCGTAGACTTCGATTTTGACGCCTCGCTCGGGCGTCCCAGCTTGATTGTAGATGTGGCCGCTGATGGCGCCGCCGGGAGAGAGGAGAAAATCGATATCGTCAATCCGTTCCGGAGCCCGCACTGCGACCTCTCGGGGATAGGTCCTGCGGATATAGCCGATCTCAGAGCCTGAGGCCGAGAGGCTGTAGCTTCCGTCCGCCAGCCCCTCGACCAGATACTCTCCCTCTTCATTGGCTCTGGCTGTGGCGGCACGTTTCCCGGTGGCGACGTCGGTGGCGGCGATCCGAACTCCGCTGAGCCGGTTTCCTGCCGCGTCACGTACCTTGCCGCAGATTGAGCCGCCTGGAGCGAGAACGATATCGAGTACCGACGGGCGCTCAGGCGAGACGGTCACGGCTTCAGCCTTTTCTTTGTCACGGCTTCCTCCCGACCACTGTTCGAGATAGGCTCCTGTATGTTGGACGTGGAGCTGATACTCTCCGGGCGGCATGGCAAGCGAATACGCGCCCTCCTCATCACTGATGGTACCGTCGCTACTGTTTTCGTCGGAGGCGTTAACCTCATAGGCGCTGATAAAGGCCCCCGGCACCCCTTGACCCTCGGGGGTGAGGATTGTGCCACTGAGGCTATAGGCGGTGGGGAGGACCTGATTGACCCCTTCAACGATCTGCGGGGCGGTGACACTGACCGGGAGGGCGTCAGAGACGTCGTTGGTGCCGGGGAACATCTGACGCAGATAACCCTTGTCTTGCGGCATAAAGCTGAGGATATAGTCACCGGAGGGGAGAGCGCTAAGGCGGTACTCGCCCGAGGCGTCGGTGATCGCCTGACTCCCTGCCCCCAAACCGAAACCGAAACCGTCAGCCTCTTTCTCTTGGGCGAAGACGATCACGTCGGCAATGCCGTTCCCTTCGCTGTCGATGACCCAGCCCCTGATCTCGCCACCGAGACGCAAGACCTCCTTGATGCCGGAGACCTTCTTTGGGGCGGTGACCTTGACCCCCGTCGCCTTTTCGGGATCGCTCTGGCCGCTGTGCCACTGGGGAGGGTAACGTCCTTCCGTGTCAATGAAAAAGAGTCGATGTTCTCCCGTCGCAACGCCTTTGATCTCGAACCGACCATCCTTGTCGCTGATGCCCTTTCGGGCGCTCTCCTCTTTGGTGCCGATGACCATGATCCCGGCAATCCCTTGCCCTTTTTCGTCCAGAATCTGGCCGGTGATGATCCCTCCCAGAGTCAGGGTGCCGTTGATCGGCGCGACCACCTCTCCGGCCACGGTTTCGATGATGGTCGGATTACGCAACGATTCCCCATGGACATTCGGAACATAATCGGCCCCGGTAAAAAAGAGGAAGGTTGGGCCGGGGGTTATCTCCAGAGTGTAGCGCCCTTCGGCGTCGGTGCGGGCGTCGGAGAAAGCGATGTAGTCTTCACTGATATGAACGCCGTTGGCCCAGACGTTGGCCAGAGGTTCTCCGCTTTGGGTTGTAATTCTACCTTTGATGATCGCCCCGGCACGTGAGAGCGGGGTTTCGAAACCCGCAAGAGAGACGCCGTCGAGAGCAAGCCGCATCGCGTTCTCCCGTGGCCCCGCCTCTTCCTGATGCCAAGAGGATTCATACCCCTCTTTGCTGAAACGAAGCTGGTAGCAGGCCGGAGCAAGGTTGGCGAGGGAGTATTCTCCCTTGGCATTGCTGAGTGTTTCGGCGATCAACTGATCTTCGTCACAACGGTAGGCTTCAGCGTTCACCCCGCCAAGAGGCGTCTGGTCTTCATCGAAAAAAACCGTGCCTGATATGTCGGCAGGACGGTTGAGCGGTTCTGACTCGGCGCCAACCCTAAACGGCAGCAGGGCTAAGAGCAGTACCGTCGTAATGGTGAGAAAAAAAGTTTTTTTCATATCCCCTCCCAAATAAGAAAGCTTGTCGTTTTACCATTGGCTCTGTTGCGCAAACGAAAAAACCGCCCGAAAAAATCCGGAGCGGCAACGATGAGTCTTTTGAAGATGGCCCCCCCGGACATCTCTTCAGTGCTACGCATTAAAGCAATTTCGTACAGTTCAGTCAATAACGCCCTGCCTTTTACCTCATTATCCCGAAATGCTTCTCTTGCTGGATCAGGCAAGAAATCCCGAGGATCAGGCTACCGCCTCTGGCGCTGATCCCTTTATAACGGGAACCTCCATTATTGTTTCCATATTTTTGCGGAGGTTCCCATGGCAAAACCTGTAACTCGACGCGATTTCATGCAGACCGGGGTGTTGGCCTTTGGTGCGCTGGCGGTCAGTGGCTGTGCCACGGTTGGCAGCCGTCTCAAGGCGCCGCCGCAGGCAGAGGTCTTTTATTCGCCCGAGCTCACCCCGAGGCGCTGCTCAAACTCTATGGTCGGATCAACCAGACGATCGACGGCAAGGTGGCGATCAAGGTTAACACCGGCGAGCCGAACGGTCCCAATATTTTGCCGCGCGAAATGGTCAAGACGCTGCAGCAGAGCATCCCCCAAAGCGCTCTGGTGGAGACCAACACCCTCTACAAGGGGAAGCGCTTCACCACCGCCGATCACCGTGAGACGATCGCAATCAACGGTTGGGATTTCTGCCCCGTCGATATCATGGATGAAGATGGTGCGGTGATGATCCCGGTCAAGGGGGGGAAGCACTTCTCTGAGATGTCGGTCGGCAAAAACATGCTCAACTACGATTCCATGCTGGTTCTTACCCATTTCAAGGGGCACGCCATGGGAGGCTTTGGCGGCTCGATGAAGAACATCGCCATCGGCTGCGCCGACGGGCCGATCGGCAAGAAGATGATCCATGCCGCCCCCGACAACGAGGATTACAGCAAATGGCTGATGGGGGAGCCGTTTCAAGAGAACATGGTCGAGTCGGCCAAGGCGACCATCGATCATTTCGGCGCCAAGATCGTCTATATCAACGTGCTGCGCAACATGTCGATCGACTGCGACTCTGCCGGCACCAACGCCGCCGCCCCGACAGTGCGGGATCTGGGGATTCTCGCCTCCACCGACCTGCTTGCCATCGAACAAGCCTCCATCGACATGGTCTATGCCCTTCCCGAAGCCGAGGCGCACGACCTGCGCGAGCGAATCGAATCACGCAAAGGGTTGCGTCAGCTCTCTTACATGAAAGAGCTGCAGATGGGAAATGATAACTACAAGCTAATCACGGTTTGAAAAAGAAGATTCCCTCCAACAAAAAGCGCCGCCAAACTGTTTATGGTTTTGGCGGCGCTTTGTCATTGTTTCCTCATTTCGGATTGACTGTTGGAGGTATCTTTTAGGGGTTATCAGGTAAGACATACTTGGTCGACATGAGGAAGATCGACGTTGAAGGCTGCAGCAGCTGAGAACCTCATATTTACAGGATCGCCGGTTGTTAAGAAAAGGTCCGATTCGGCCATTGAGTGAGGCGTGTACCAGTGTTTGAGCCTTTTCATGGTTTCCTTTGCAGAATCAATCAAGTGAGTCTGTGGCAGGTGATGGCTGATTGCAGATTCCGCCGCGGGATAGTGAGTGCATCCCATGATTACCGCATCCATCCCTCGAAGTGGCGGGAGGATTTTTAAGAGGTCTTGGTGGAATTGTGCTGAATCAATATCACCTGCCTCAATCTTTGCTGACAGAGGTTGAGCGATTCGTTGCCGCACCAGATAGCCTGCGGCGGAGAGCTCCCGGCGATAGATGCCGGAGAGGATCGTTCTTCTTCCTCCGATGACGCCAATGGTTTTAAAAGTGAGCTGACGGCAGCTGTGCAGTGTGGGGGCGATGACTCCGGTGGCGTGAAGTGAGCCCCTTGGGGTCGTTATTGAAAAGGGGGTCTCCAGATTCTGGGCGAAGGCAGAACTTGCGGCGTTACAGGCGATGACCAGAAAAGAGACATCGCATTTTCTCAGATTTTGGGCGATTTTTTTGATGCGAGACTGCAACTGGGGGCGCGAGACCAGACCATAGGGGGTAAAGCCGGAGTCCGACCAGTAGACGGTTGGGGTTTCGGGATAGGCCTTTTTGAACAGCGAGTAAAAGCCGAGTCCACCGATGCCCCAATCGAGGATCGCCAGTTTCATGAATCCTCCTAGGGGTAACACTGAGGTGTGATCGAGCGGATCTCAACCGGACCGGTGTCAAAGGCCAGAACCCGTGAATTCCAGCCGATATTCAGGATGTCGATACGGCTTTTAGGGAAGCGGCTCTCGAGATACCAGCGGTATTCGTGCTCGGCACGAATCGGATTGTATTTCAGCATGGTTTTCCAGGCTTGAGCCTGAACCAGGTGCTGCAGGGCTTGGTAAAATCTTCGATGCTGGTAACGCTGCAGGCGCTGTTTCAGTTTATCCCGCAAGAATCTCGGATATTCACGGGGCGCAACAGGGGCGGTGGCCATGTCGATGATCAGGATCCTCCCCCCCGGTTTCAAAACCCGAAGGATCTCGTTCATGATCGGATCCCAGTCAAGATAGCGAAACGACAAAAGAGAGGTCACGACGTCGAAATGCTGGTCGGGAAAAGGGAGCCGGGGAACGTCAGTCTGGAAAAATTCGAGATTCTCATGCTCTGTCGAGCGTTGTCGTGAGAGCTCGACCAGTCGTGTCGACTTGTCGATGCCCGCTCCGTAGCTGATCTGGGAAGAGAGTTGTCGCAGAAGAGCCCCGTTGCCGCTGCCGATGTCGAGGACTCGTTTTTGTGGATGCCGGGAAAAATACTTCTGGAGCCAGTTCCATTCGTCACTACGCACCCGGATATCCGTAAAGACCTGATCATAGAGTTCGGCGACGCTGTTGTAGGTGGCGTCCCCGCTGAGCTCTTGCCGGGAAAAAAAGGTCATCGCTTCAACGGTCGTGGCCCCAAAATATTTTTTTACTGAACCGAGCAGACCGTGAGATTTCTTCCCCGGGCAGGCGACGACGTAAAGCGGGTCGTCATCCCTCCCGGAGCGTTCCCAGCTGAAACGTTCCCGCTGGCGGGAAAAGGTTGTGTAAAGCGTGAACCCCCCGGCGTCGATCCCGAAAGTGCGCGCAAAGAAGGGGGCGAACCAGCGACCGGTACGACAAGCATAAAATGCTGCCCGCGCTCCGGGGGCAAAGGGGATATCCATGCTCTGCCACTCATGTGGACTGAACTGCTCTGGCCAGGCGCGGGTACCGAACATGATGCCGTACATTCCGCTGTGACCAATAAAATTCAGTTCGCGTATCTGTTTTCCGTTGGTCTGAAAACGCGCAAGAGCTGCAAGAAAATCGTTTTTTGATTCAATCGCTTCACAGACGATCTCGAGATCGGGCCATTGCGTCTTCTTCTCTTCGGCCATGGTGCGGGCCGCCCGGAGAAATTTCTCTCCTCCCTCACGGTATTTCGTCGTGCAGACGATCCAGATCACTTCGCTAGATTTCTCCAACGGCTCGCTCCTCCTGCTCTGTTGTGGCAAAGATCTCGTTGACCATGGGGACTCCTGCATCGAGATACGCTTGGTATTGCGTCCGGAAAAACGCTTTGGTGTCAGGGTGCTGCTGCATCATCTCTGAGACATAGTCCAGATGCGCCGGGGCCATTAGGTAGCGTTGATAGAAAGCACGGGTTGCTTCATACGTCTCTTCCGGGGTGATCTTGCCGGCAAATTGCAACGTCTGGTAGCGGTAGTTCTGGCGATCGAAATAGATCGGATCGTGCTCCGGATGGTGGATGAGATGCTGCTCGTTCTGGCGGAAGTAGTCGGTGTTGCGCAGCGCCATAGCCAGGCGGATTTCACTGACGGCGAGGGGAAGTTTTTCCAGCAGGGTGAGCTGGTGCTTATACTCTGTCATCGAGAGATCTGGGCTGCCGACAAAGGTGCCAAGGACCAGAATCCCCAGTTCGCAACAGATCTCAAGGCACTCCTTCATCTCAGTGTAGGAGAAGGATTTCCCGTAAATGTCATGTTGCGAGTCGGGGGGGATGTCGAGGCCGATGGAGAGGACACGTAAGCCGCGTTCGGTCAAAAAGGAAAGAAACCCGGCGCGATGGGCGCTCACGACATCGCCAGCGCGGACGAAGCCGGTAATTGAGAGATTTAAAACCCGCTCGTTTTCCAGTTCTCGGTAGACTTCGACCAGTTTGCGCAGATCAAGATTCGGTTCGAGAAGGAAAAAATGATTCGCTTCGGTTTCACGCAAAAACCAGAGGACCTCCTTGGCGATGTCGCGTGCCAGGCGTTTTTTCACCAATGTACTCGAAGTGCCATATTCAACCGGACTTTGACAGAAGGAACAGCGGTATGGACAGCCGGTCCCCGAGAGAATTGAGGCTGTGCGTGTAACAGTATGAAGGGAGGGGAAACATTGATGCTGAGCGATGTAATCGTTCAGGGAATGATTCTCGATGCGGATTGAATGCAGGGCTTCGGGAGGAATTCGGGTCAGGTCGCTACGGGGAGCGTAGGTCACCGGTTCTCTGACCCTTTCCGCCACATCGCGGTAGACCAGTCCTTGTAGCTCACTTGGGGGCTGTTTCTGTCGACAGAGGCTGACCAGTTCGGAGAGGGCGCAACTCCCATCGCCCCGGATGGCGTAATCGATCCCCTTGAAAGGGAAGAGATCGCCCGACTGAAGAAGCGAGGTCTGTTTCCCACCGACAAC